>VBGG01000222.1 GCA_005883405.1 Chloroflexota bacterium
ACTGCACACGGCCGCGCCTGGCTCGACGCAGGGCACCCTCGTCGTCTCTGACATCGTGGCGGCCCATGACGGGCTCCTCAGGCTTGGCATCGACGTGAGCGACATCTGGCACGGTCCCCCGTTCCCGGTCGAGGCGCGCCAACCCGGCCCCGACCCCGAGCGCACCAGCTACGGGTCTTTCTGCTCCTTCAACGATCCCGACGCCAATCTGTGGATCGTCCAGGAGAGGTCACCACGCGGCTCCCAGGCCGGGAGTGATCTCCGGCGTCACCGAATTTCTCACTCCGCCCCGACCCTCGCACCTGCGAGGGCCGGGGGGACCATCCGCATGTTGGAACCCGCGCCCCAGCGGCTATCGCAGACATGGAGAGAGTCAATGGCTTCTGTCACCGTCGGCACCGAGAACAGCGCTCCAATTGATATTCACTATGAGGACCACGGCAGTGGCCGCCCGATCGTTCTGATCCATGGCTATCCACTCAATGGCAACTCGTGGGAACGCCAGGAGCGCGAGCTCCTCGCCAATGGATATCGAGTGATCACCTACGACCGGCGCGGCTTCGGCAAGTCGAGTCAACCGACCTTCGGGTATGACTACGACACCTTCGCTGGCGATCTCGAGGTGCTGATGGAGCACCTCGATCTGCGCGACGCAGTGCTCGTCGGCTTCTCGATGGGCAGCGGGGAGGTGATCCGCTACCTGGCAACCTACGGCTCGGCGCGGGTGCGCAAGGCCGCCCTGCTCGGCACCATCCCCCCTTCGTGCTAAAGACCGATGACAACCCAGAGGGCGTCGACGGCAAAGTCTTCGCCGACCTCGAGGCGGCCATCGTCACCGACCGATACGCGTTCTTCGAAGGCTTCTTCAACAATTTCTACAACGTCGATGTCCTCGGTGGAACCCGGATCAGCGACCGGGCCTGGCAGGCGAGCTTCAACGTGGCGGCCGGCTCCTCACCGCACGCGACCTACGCCTGTGTCGACACCTGGCTGACCGACTTCCGCCCCGACCTGCCGAAGATCGACGTTCCGGTGCTCGTCCTGCACGGCACGGCGGATCGCATCCTCCCGTTCGAGGTGACTGCGGCCCGGCTTCCGGCGCTGATCGCCGACTGCACGCTTGTCCCGGTGGAGGGAGGTCCGCACAACATCGCGTGGACCCACCCCGAAGAGGTCAATTCGGCACTGCTCAGGTTCCTCGGTTAAACGGGGTAGTCCGATCCGCTCCCCTTATCGGATGTCGTCTTCCGCTGCGAATACGCAAGGCAAGACCAAACATTCGTACCGATTGCGACATCCCGCATCACGTCGCCCGATCATTGTGCGGCCTCGGAGGCTGGAGACATTGGAGGTTCTTTACGGACCCGGATATCCATCCGATCTCGATTCGGGCACAAAAGGAGTCACTCGTTGGAAAGAGTCTCACAAGAGGCGACTGTCGGCCCCTCGGGCAGCGCGTGGCGCTTCGATCGAGCCACTCGAGGTGCCCGCCGGATGGGGGGCCGGACGAACCGATGAACACGGGATGCAGCGGAATCAGGAGGTCGAAGTGAGCAATCGCAGTGTCGACGATAACGTCATCGTCATCGGTGGAGGAGCCCGGGTGAGCAGTGTGCCGGAACGCTCGCCGAAGGTGAACTCCGGGTCGCCGTCGTCGAACCGAGAGCTCGTCGGCGGTGAGTGCTCGTATTGGGCCTGTATCCCGTCAAAGGCGCTGCTTCGTCCGGGAAAGGCAGTCCATCGTGCCCGTGGAGCGGCAGCGAATGCGCGAGTCGATATTGAGCCGGCGCTTGCTTGGCGTGACTTCATGGTCAACGACTACTTCGACGCCGGGCAGGAGTGCTGGTTGGACGACAGGGCATCGGCCTGCTGCGCGGTAGCGGCCGAGTCGCCGGTCCTGGTGTCGTCGAGGTGGATGGAGTGCGCCACACCGCCATTCACGTGTTGTCGCGACCGTCGCGGATCTATTCGTGCCGCCCGGGTCCGCTCGAGGTGTTGAGCGACACCATTCAGCCGTTTCCGTGTTTCTCCGTTGATCTTCGCCGCAACACTGAAACTACTCCGTTGTGCCGCCAGTTGGTTTATCGAGCGGCTGGCTGGCTACGGCATCCAAATGACATCCGAGCCGAGTATGAATTAGGAGCAGCGAGCAGACGATGATGGAGTTTCTCGTACAGTTCGAAATGAATATCCCAGACGGCGTTCCCGAGTCCGAGGTCGAAGATCGCGAGAGGGCGGAAGCTGCCGCGGCAGAGACGTTGGCGGGCGAGGGGCACCTCGTCCGGCTCTGGCAGGCTCCCGTCGGCACCAGCCGCACGACGGTCGCTGGCCTCTATCGCGCCGGCAGCAAGGCGGAACTTGACGGACTCTTGGGCGCTCTGCCGCTCTACGAATGGATGCGTACGTCCATCACGCCGCTCGTTCAGCATCCGAACGACCCGATGAGGGTCCGAGTGATTGCCAAATGATTCTGCTGGAGGGCGCTGCACCACGACGCCGAACGGCACCAATCAGGAGTGAGTGCATGATGAGTGAGCGACTTCCCGAACCTCGCCTAACGAAGATCTTCCGATTGGAGGCGAGTCTGGGCGAAGCGCTCGATATCGGGAACGTGGCGCAGGGGCGACGGCGAATCGTCCCCCTGACTGGTGGCACATTCGCCGGGCCTGAACTCAACGGCACGCTCCTCCC
>VBGG01000221.1 GCA_005883405.1 Chloroflexota bacterium
GCTCCGATACCACGCCAGTCAGCGCGGCGCGGGTGGGCGTATCACCGTAGGCGAAATTTTCGAGCGTGGGAACGTCGGCCGCGCACGCGAACAGCTCGACGATCGACGGCGCGCCGTCCCGACCCGCCCGGCCGATCTCTTGGCTGTAGCTCTCCAGGCTCTTTGGCAGGTTGTAGTGATAGACGTAGCGCACGTCGGCTTTGTCGATGCCCATGCCGAAGGCAATGGTCGCCACCACGATCGCCCGATCGGACGCCGTCCACCATTCCTGAACGGCGGTGCGGCTCGGTGTGTCCATGCCGGCGTGGTAGGCGCGGGCTGGTAGACCCGCCACGGACAGACGCTCCGCAACCTGCTCGGCCGTCCTCTGCAGCGTGACGTAGACGATCGTCGGGCCTGGCGGCCGGTCACGCACCCGCTCCAGCAGGCTGAGGTCGCGGTCCGCCTTGCTGATCGGCGTCGTTTGAAGCTCCAGGTTCGGGCGGTGGAAGCCGGTGACGACGGCGCAGTCGAGCGGAATGTCGAAGGCGCTGCAGATGTCGCGAACAACGGCTGGGGTGGCCGTCGCGGTCAACGCCAGCACGCGCTCGACGCCAAGCTCGCGCGCGGTTTCGGCCAGCTTCAAGTAGTCCGGGCGAAAGTTGTGGCCCCACTCGGAGATGCAGTGCGCCTCGTCCACGGCGAACAGTGCGATGCGGGTGCGGTGCAGATCCGCCAGGAAGCGCTCGTTGTTAAAGCGCTCGGGAGCGACGTAGAGCAACTGAAGGGCACCCGAGCGGAACTGCTCGCCGACCTGGCGCAGCTCAGCCGTGCTCAGCGATGAGTCCAACCGGGCAGCCGCGATGCCGCGACGGCGCAAGTAGTCGATCTGGTCTTTCATCAGCGCGATCAGCGGCGAGACGACGAGCGTCACACCATCGAACAGCAAAGCGGGCAGCTGGTAGCACAGCGACTTCCCAGCACCGGTCGGGAACACCGCCAGCGCGGCGTTGCGTTCGCAGACGGCGGCGATCACCTCGCGCTGGCCGGGTCGAAACGCGTCGAACCCGAAGCGCGTGCGCAGTGCTGCGTCTCTGTCGTCCGCGCCGTGCGGGGCGCTGAGTGGTGATCCGAACATCTGTTCTCCATGCTAGCCGATGCCGGCGCCCGCAACGCGGAATTTCGGCGTGTACGTCTTACCGATCCGAATCGAGCGCTTTCTCACAGTTCAGTTACGAAGCGTGGCATTGAAATTGCACGGAGGCGCGAGCCGGCCGACCATGGGGCCGGCACATGATCCCAGGCGGAGGGTCCACCGCGCATGCAACGTCGACGCGTAGTAGTGGCGTGGTTATTGGCTCTGTTCGCGGGTTTGAGCACCGCGGCGCCTTCGTCGGCCGACATGTCGACGCCCTACACCGCGAATTTCCCTCAAGAGATGACGGTCCAGACCACGTGTCCGCCGGGCGTGCCGCCGCCGCCAGCGTCCTTCTGCTTTACCGGCTCGGACCACTCGGGCCAGGGCACCTCAGTGCCGCCAGGGACCGCCAAACCAGCCACCGAAGACTTCACGGGTTTCGTCGACCTCACCAGCGGGATCGCGAACGCGTGCCCGCCGAATCCTGGCTCCCCCACGAGGACGACCGGCTTCCCAGACCACAACCAGGTCACGATCGAGACCAACGCCGGCCAGCTATTCCTTACCACCGACGGCGTGGACTGCATGAGCACGGGGACCGACGATGGCGTCTGGCATGCGGTCGGCGGCACGGGCATGTTCAGGCGCGCGACGGGTAATGGCACGGTACATACGCAGGCGACGGGCGGCAGCGGCACACCTGCGGACCCGATACGCAGCGCCTCAACCTACAAGGGACAGCTAGTGCTCCAGTAGCATCCGCAGCCCGGCTACCAGCACGTCGAGGCCGCGCTCGAACTAGGCCTCGGGCTCGCATTGGGCAAGATACGGAACGTAGCTCGCCAGCCAAGGCCTGCGTCGGTAAGGACGCCGGTGGAGGCTGTTCGCCGCGCCCGAGCATGCGATCGCCCAGGATCCACAGCACGGGCTGGCGCGGTGTTCCTGGCGGCCGCCACCGGCTGGCTGCTCAGTTTGCTGGCTGCCCCTTCGATCTCCACCTCATCGCAACCGACTGCGTAGAGCGGGACCGGCCACACCAAGGGCTACAATCGCGTGGTCATGTTCCCGACCGACTACTCGATCGCCATCGCCGAGCTGGCTCGGGCGGCCGAGGACCTCGGCTTCGAGTCGCTGTGGGTGCCAGAGCACACCCATATCCCTGCCAATCGACGCACCCCCTGGCCCGGCGGCGCCGAGCTGCCGCGGCACTACTGGCATACCTTTGATCCGTTCATCGCTCTGAGCGTGGCGGCCGCCGTCACCAGCCAGCTGCGATTGGGGATCGGCGTGTGCCTGGTCATCGAGCGCGACCCGATCACGCTCGCCAAGGAGGTGGCCACCCTCGATCTGGTGTCCAACGGCCGTTTCCTGTTCGGCGTTGGTGGCGGGTGGAACCTCGAGGAGATGGCCAACCACGGCACCGATCCCAGCCGACGCTGGGCGCTGCTGCGTGAGCGGGTCCTGGCCATGAAAGCGATCTGGACCCAGGAAGAAGCGGAGTACCACGGTCATCTGGTCAACTTCGATCGGATCTGGCAGTGGCCGAAGCCGGTCCAGCAGCCGCACCCGCCGATCATCGTCGGCGGTAACGGGCCCCACACGCTGCGGCGGGTGATCGAGTACGGCGACGAATGGATGCCCATCGCGGGGCGTTCCGGACCAGCCATCGAGGATCGCATAGCGGACCTGCGGCGAATGGCGCTGGAAGCCGGCCGCGGCGACATCCCCGTCTCCGTGTTCGCGGCTCCGCCGGATCCGCGCGCCGTCGAACGCCTGGAAGCGACCGGCGTCAGCCGCTGCATTTTCATGTTGCCGTCCGCGGGAGCCGACGAGGTGCTACCGCTCGTCGAACGCTACGCGCAGATGAGCCGGGCTTTCGTCTAGACCCAATGATGCACCCTCTCATCGACGAAACACCCACGTGCGCACGGGGCGATACCCGACGCTACACTTCTCCGGTAGGGAGTTGGATGGCCCTGGCCCACCTCAATGCACAATGGCGCCTGACCGTACCCCCTCTTCAAATGAACCTCAAGGAAGCGCCTGTCTCGAACGGCGTCGTGCGTGTTGGCGACAAGGTCCGCGAGCTGCCAGCGACGCACCACATCCAGCCGTGCGCCTGCACACTGTGTCGCAAGCGACCTGACGAGGAGCGCGTGCTCAGCGTGTACGCTATCGGCTCGCGCAACGACACCGTGTATCTGGTGCTGCCTGGCGGCTACGAGTGCCCCGCGTCGGAGGTCGAACGGGTCGACGCCGCCTGAGCGCTCACCGCAGCGGTCAAGGCATGCTTGACGAAAATAAATACAGGCATTACTTTTCTCAACATGCCGAGTGACTTCAATGGATGGGCCGCGCCACCCGCCAGCCGCGATCCGGTCGCCGCGCACCAGGTGCTCACCCGCTGCCCCGTGTGCGGCGACGACCTGCGCATCGTGCGTCTCGAGTGTCCCGCGTGCGGCTCAGCCCTGCAGGGCAACTTCACCCTGGGACGCCTGGCGCGGCTCACCCGCGAGCAGCTGCAGTTCGTCGAAGTGTTCATCCGCTGCCGCGGCAAGATCAAGGACGTCGAGGAGGAGCTCGGCATCTCGTACCCGACGGTGGTCGCCCGCCTCAACGAGGTCGTGCAGGCCATGGGCTTCGAGGTACGCCAGGAGGACACCGACCTGGCCGCGCGTCGCCAGCAGATTCTTGATGAGCTCGCCTCGGGCAAGCTGACCGCCGCCGATGCCGCGAGTCGGCTGCGCGCGTTGTAGCCACCTATGCCGTCTGGAGGTTATCCAGCACCCATGCCACTCACGCCACCCATGCAGAACGGCAATACCTGGGAGCTTCCGTTCGGCTCGCCGGCCGAGCTGGAGCTGCACTCCGAGTGGGGCAGCGTGGCTATCCTGCCCGTCGAGCCCGGCCAGGCGCCCCGTCTGGAGCTCTCGCCTGGCTCCACCGACAAGGTCGCCGTCGCGGTCGAAAAGGTCGGCGGCGTGGTGCGCGTCAGCCTGGACCCGCTCCGATCATTCAACTGGTTCGGGGGTTGGGAGTGCCGCGCGGCGGTGTACGTGCCCCGCGATGTGCGCGCTTCCGTGCAGACCAATGCAGGCAGCGTCAGCGTGCGCGACCTGGAGGGCTGCCAGCTTGGTGTGAAGGCCAACGCCGGCAAGATCGACCTGGTCAATGTGTACGGTGTGATCCACCTCTCGGCTGACGCCGGCAGTGTGACGGGTCGCGGCGTGGGCGGCTACTTCGACGTCGAGACGCAGGCCGGCTCGGTGCGCCTGGAGATCCTCGACCTCCAACCCGGCGAGCACCGCCTGCGCGCCACGATGGGCTCGGTGCGCGTCGAGCTGCCTCGCGGCATGGACGTGTGCATCGAGACGCACACCAGCCTCGGCTCGGTGCGCAACCAGTTCCCCAGCCGCGCCTCGGCGCCGACGAAGCTGGTGATCTCGACCGAGATGGGCTCCATCCGCGTCGACGACACGCCGTCCCAGCGCGATAACTGGCGGCCGGTGCCGCCCACTCCGCCCCCTCCACCGAAGGCGCCCGGTACGCCAAGGCAGGAGGATCCCGAGCTCGAGCGCATCCTGAAGATGGTCGAAGCCGGCGACCTGTCGGCGCAGGACGCCGACGAGTTGTTGCGCGCGATGGGGCGCGTCTGAGGCATGCCGTCCGACCTGCCCGGCGACAACGCCGGGGAAACGGACCGCCTGCGCATCCTGCAGCTGCTCGAGCAGCAGAAGATCACCGCGGGCGAGGCCGCCGAGCTGCTCGCCGCGGTGGGCGAACGCGGCCCCGACGGTCGACGGCGCGAGCGAAGCCGCTGGCTGGCCGAAGACCTCGCGCCGCCGTCGGATCGCGCGCGGTGGTTCAGGGTGCGGGTCACGGATCAGCGCACCGGCCGCCGACGGACCGACGTGTCGGTGCCGATCGGCATGATCGGCTTCGGCCTGGGCTTCGCGCGTCGCTTCCGCAACGTGCCCGGCGTTGGTGTGGTCGATGACCTCTTCGAAGCCGTGCGGGCTGGCCGACGGGGCACGATCTTCGACGTCTCCAACGAGGGCGGCGAACGCGTCGAGATCTTTATTGACTAGATTGACTGGCTACGCTGCGCGTAGCAGCCCGGTCGGCACCGCCTGATCCCGCTCGAGCAGTGCACCCATGGCGGTGGCCGGCAGCGGCTTGGCGAAGTAGTAGCCCTGACCCCGATCGCAGCCGAGCGCGTGCAACCGCCGTAACTGCTCGAGTGTTTCGATTCCCTCGGCTGTCACCGTCAGATTGAGGGCGGTTGCCAGCGCTAGCACCGCGTTGACGATGGCGGTGTCCTGCGAATCGTCCTCGATACTCGCCACGAACGAGCGATCGATCTTGAGCGTGTCGACCGGGAATCGTTTGAGATAGCTCAACGACGAGTAACCGGTGCCGAAGTCGTCGATCGCCAGCTGAACTCCGAGCCGCTTCAGCTCCTGGAGCGTTGCGACCGTAGACTCGGCACGCTGCATCACGACGCTTTCGGTGATCTCGAGCTTCAACGTCTTGGGTTCCAGACCCGTCTCGCGTAACACGCGGGCGATGTCGTCGATCAGCGTGGGATGCTGGAATTGGCGCGCCGAGAGGTTCACGCTCATCACCAGAGGTGACTGGCCGCGGTGGCGTGTTTGCCACAACCGTGCCTGCCAGCACGCCTGCTCGAGCACCCACTGGCCGATCGGCACGATCAAGCCAAGGTCCTCGGCGATGGGGATGAACTCGGCTGGGGAAACCATCCCGTGGGCTGGGCGTTCCCAGCGCACCAACGCCTCCATCTCGGTGATCCGACCGGTCGTGAGCGACACGATGGGTTGGTAATAGACCTGCAGCTCGCGGCGGTCGATAGCCCGGCGCAAGTCGGTCTCCAGCTCCAGTCGCTCTCTTGCGCGGGCGTTCATGCTTTGTTCGAACAGCTGAAAGCGCGCCTTGCCGTCGGCCTTGGCGCGGTACATCGCGGCGTCGGCATTGCGCACGAGTGCGTCGGGGCGATCGTGTCCGGGCGCGCTGAGGGCGATGCCGATGCTCGCGGTCGAGAACACTTCCTGGCGATCGAGCTTGAACGGGGTCGCCAGCTCCTGGGCGATCCGCTCCGCCACGCGAATGGCGTCCCCGATCTCCGCGACCTCCTCGAGCAAGATGGTGAACTCGTCGCCACCGAGACGCGCCGCGGTGTCCTCGGGCCGCAGACAAGCCTGTATGCGTTTGGCCGTTTCGACGAGCAGCTCGTCTCCGGCCTTGTGCCCCAGGCTGTCGTTGATCACCTTAAAATTGTCCAGGTCGAGAAAAAGCACCGCCGCGGCGCTCTGCCGCCGAGCCGCGCGAGCCAGGGCGTGCTCGAGCCGGTCCATGAATAGTGCCCGGTTCGGCAGGCCCGACAGTGGATCATGGAACGCCAGGTACGAGAGCTGCTGCTCGAAGGCTTTGCGCTCGGTGATGTCGCGGACCACGGCGATGGACAGGTGCCGATCATCGAGCTTCAGCTCGCTGACGACCAGGTCGATGGGCACGACGCCGCCCTGCTGGCGACGTCCGAGCACTTCGCGGTGGAACCCCGCTGAGCCCGCCGCTTCCGACGGCGCCAGATCGGGCAGCAGCGCCGCTACGGGTTGTTCGCGGATCTCGTCGGCGGCGTAGCCGAAGATGCGCTCGGCGGCCGGGTTGCTGGATTCGATGCGGCCGTGTTCGTCGAATGTCACGATGCCATCGGCCACGCTGTCCATGATCGCCTGGACTCGCGCCTGGCGTTCCTCCGCGGCCGCGCGTCCGCGCAGCGCCTGGTCGAACAGGCGTGTCGTCTCCAGGGCTACCGCGGCGTAGTCGGCCAGCGTTTCGAGCACCAGCAGCTCGTCGGCGTCGAGTGCGACGTGCTTGCCGGCCGCTTCTTTTCGCCAGGCGACCAGGGCTCCAGCGGCGTGGTCGCCGCCCACACCGAATGGAATCGCGGTGGCCGTCAGGCGTAGACCGTGCAGTGCCGCGGGTAGCCAGGCTGGCGCCGAACCGGCATCGGTTCGCACCTCGACGCGCCCGGTGCAAGAAGCGATCTGCTGCACCATGGCGGCGCGCAGGAGTGGCTGATCGTCGCCGCTGGCCACGTGCTCCGCGAAAGCCGCTGGCACGCCCAACGGCATCAGCGCGAGCCCGTCCACCTTGAGCGTGTCGCGAACTTCATGGCCCACGATCGCTTGAAACGCCACTTCGGGCTCCAGCGCCGCGGCGACCGCGCGGCCGACGGCACTGGTCAGGGCCAGGCCACGCGACCTGCGGGCTCCGCGATCGAGCGCCTGCTTGCCGAGGAAGAGGAGTCCCGCGGTGGCGATGAGCGCCGGCGTCCAGCCGGGTGCGGCGGCGAGCACCGCGGCGAACATCGCCCCGATCGCGCCGAGGACCGCCTCGACCAGCACCTTGAAGCTGAGCCGCCGCCACGCGATCTGCCAGAACGACCGGCGCTGGTCAAGCGCGACCGCGCCGGCCACGGTCACGACCGAGACCGTGTACTGGGCGATGGTGGCGATCAGCGCAACGAGCAGGCCGCTCCAGCCGCCGTCGGCGGTGAGCAGCGAGGGTCCGCCGAGGTTGGCGGCGATGTGCGCCGATGCGGCGACGGCCAGCGCGATGCTGGCGACGTTGAACAACGCCTTGGCGGGTGGGGCCCGCCGCGACAGCTCGTAGCTGAATGCTCCACCGGCGCCGACGAGGATCGCCAGGCCCGGCGGTAGCAAGAAGGCCGCGGCCAGGTGCGGCGTGGTGCTCGCGTGTGTTTCCCAGCCGCGATGGACCTGAAACGTCAGCCGCTGAGCAGCGGCACATGCGACGAGCAGCACCAGAGCGAGCAGCGGCGAGTACGAATGCAGTGACCCTGGCATGGTCGCCAGGTCCAGGACAATCAGCAGCACCGCCGCCGCGGTGACGAGCGCGATGTAGGCCTTGAGTGCTGGCCGCACGGCTAGGTGGTTTCGGCTCCTGCCGGTCGGCCAACGCGGCGTCGACTACCGAAGCTGATGGCGTAGAAGGCCCACCAGGCGAGTCCGGCCGCGAGCACCAGGTCGCCCACGCTGACAACATTGGCCCCGGGCAGCCACGCCGGTTCTGGGAGCACGTCGCCCAACCCCGTGAGGCGGGTCTCGGGTCCGATCAGCACAACATTGCTGAGCGGTGCTGGCGCGTCTTGGGCCAGACTGTGCTCGAGCAGGTGGGCTTCTCCTTTGGTTGTGGCCAGCGCCTGCGGAGAAAGTGGCATCTGGCCGCCGTTCGCGGTCACTGCCATCAGATTCAGCACCACGCCGAGGCCGGCCGCCAGCCACGCCGCGCCGCTCCTGCCGCCAGTTGCCGCGTTCCTGAGAAAAGCGGCCAGCATGCCGAACATGCTGATCACCCAGATCCACGGACCCCATTCGAGCGCCCACGGCTGCTGGTTCAGCGGGGGATTGAAGAGCACCAGCTGCACCAACAGCGCACCCAGCGCCAATGGTTGCCAGCGAACGCGGATGTGTGCCCAGTCCGCCGGCGCGCCATTCAGCGCAAGCGCGACAAGTGCGGCGAAGAATGCGGGCGCGAGTAGAGCAATCATTCCTTGTGACAGAGCCCGGCAGCCGACAGCGCCGTCGGCTGCCGAGTTCCTACCTCATTACGTGATCGGGTGACGATGATTTGATCGGCCGGTACGCGACTGATCTTTAGCCCCAGCGCTCGCAGGCCAGGCCGCCGACGACCATCGCCAGCAGGCTGAGGAGCGAAAGGACGCTGGTCGCGCATGTGAGTTGACCTCCAACGGGTCTTGGCAAATTCCACGCTGCTCCGCGCGGTGCAGCAGGTCGGTGGTACTGAGATGATCGGCAGCCCAATACGGCTAATTCGTCCCCTACATGGGGAGAAAAACCGCTGCCACCCGTCCCCTCCCTGGCGAGTCTGATACGGTTCGGGACGGCATGCGGCTGTACTGGGAGGTGGCTCGCCGCGCGCTGCAGCGTCAGCTGGCGTACCGCACCGAGAACCTGGCGGGTCTGGTCACCAACATCTTCTTTGGTTACCTGCGCGCGGCCGTCCTGCTGGCGGTGTACGCGGCAACCACCAATGTCGGCGGCTACGACGCCCAGGCCGCGGTCACGTACGCCTGGATTACCCAGGCGATGATCATGATCGTCGCCCTGTGGGGCTGGTGGGACATCGAGCTCACGATCCGCACTGGCGACGTGATTTCGGACCTGTCCAAGCCGTTCTCGTATGTCGGCTTCTGGTTGGCGCGCGAGATGGGCCGCGCGGCGTACTTTGTCGTGTTCCGTGCCGTGCCGGTGCTACTTGCTGGACAGGTGATGTTCGGTCTCCACTGGCCGTCGTCGCCGGGGGCGTGGCTCGCCGCGGGCGTCAGCATGCTGCTGGCTGTAGTGGTCAGTTTCGGGTGGCGCTTCCTGCTGAACGTGTCGGCCTTCTGGACCACCGACGCTCGCGGACTGGGCATGGTCGCCAACGCGGCGGTCATGTTCCTGGGTGGGTTCGTCGTGCCGATCCGCTACTTTCCCGATTGGCTGCAGCCCGTCGTGCTGGCACTCCCGTTCGCATCGATCATTCAGACGCCGGCCGATCTCTTCGTCGAGCGCATACAGGGCTCAGCGGTTCCTGCCTTGCTCGTCGGCCAGCTCGCCTGGGCCGCTGTGCTGCTCGGCCTGGCGCAGCTCACGACGCTGCTGGCGACGCGCCGTGTTGTGATTCAGGGCGGCTGAGCATGGAGCCGACCCTGCTCTACGCCAGGCTGGTGGGCGCCCAGCTTCGCGGCCAGATGCAGTACAAGGTGTCGTTCCTTTTGGCGCTGCTCGGGTCCTTTCTCAGCTGCGTGACTGAGTTCGGCGCCGTGCTGGTTCTCTTTAGTCGCATTCCGCTGCTCGCCGGCTGGTCGCTGGCCGAGGTCGCGCTGCTGTACGGCATGTCAGGCATCTGTTTCGCGGTTGCGGAGCTGTTCGCCGCTGCGCTCGACAACTTCCAGGGCCACATCGTCCAGGGCAGCTTCGACCGCGTGCTGGTCCGACCACGCGGAGCGCTGTTCCAGGTCATCTCGGAAGATTTTGCGCTGCGACGCGTGGGGCGTATCGGCCAGGCGGTGCTGGTCATGCTGCTCGCGGTCCGTCTGCTTTCCATCGACTGGACGCTCGAAAAGGGCGTTCTGCTCGCCGTCGCGCTGGTGAGCGGCACGGTGATCTACTTCGCGATCTTCGTGCTCGGCGCCACCTTCTGCTTCTGGACGGTGCAGGCCAAGGAAGCCACGCATGTCTTCACCTACGGCGGTGATGGCCTGGCGAGCTATCCGCTCGACATCTACCGCGGAAGCGTGCGGCGATTCTTCACGTTCGTCGTGCCGCTGGCGTTTGTGAGTTACGAGCCGGCGCTGTATCTCCTGGGCCGACAGGACCCGCTGGGGCTGCCCGACAGCGGACGGCTGTTCTCGCCCGTCGCCGCGCTGATCATGGCCGCGCTTGCCCGTTACGGCTGGCAGCTCGGCGTACGGCACTACCAGAGCACCGGGACATAGATGTCTGCCAGTCCCTTCTGCGGCGCGTGTCGTCCTGAGCGAAGCTTTCCCCTCCTCTTGTGCGCTCGGTGTCATCCTGAGCGAAGCGAAGGATCCGCTACTTGTCGGCGCACCACATTCCGCGCATGAATGCGAGCCGCACGTGTTGATCCACGTCGAGCGGCTGGAAAAGACGTTCCGTGTGGCGGAGCAGCGCTCGGGCCTGTTTGGGGCGATGGGCTCGCTGGTGTATCGCAAATATCGGCTGGTGCGCGCGGTGCGCGACGTGTCGTTTGCGATCGGCCGCGGCGAAATGGTCGGCTGTGTGGGTCCGAACGGCGCGGGCAAGTCCACGACGATCAAGATGCTGACTGGCATTCTCGTGCCGAGCGCCGGACACGTCGAAGTGCTGGGGATGGTGCCTCACCAGCGGCGCAAGAAGGTGGCGCAGCGCATCGGCGTGGTGTTCGGCCAGCGGACTCAGCTGTGGTGGGACCTGCCGTTGATCGACTCGCTCGAGCTCCTGCGCTACGTGTATCGCGTGCCAGCCGCGCGCTTTCTCCACAACATGGCGCGTTTGCGCGATCTGCTGGATCTCGACTCGTTTCTGCGGACGCCCGTGCGCCAGCTGTCGCTCGGACAGCGCATGCGCGGCGACCTGGCCGCGGCGCTGCTGCACGACCCCGAGATCGTCTACCTCGACGAGCCGACGATCGGTCTGGATGTGGTCGCAAAGCACCGCGTGCGCGATTTCTTACGCGAGATGAATCGGATTCACGGCGTGACCGTGTTGCTGACGACCCATGACATGGCCGACGTCGAGCAGTTGTGCTCGCGTCTACTGATCATCGATCACGGCACGCTGCTGTACGACGGCACACTCGACGGCATTCGCGACCGGCTCGGCACCGAGCGCACCCTGGTGGTCGATCTCGCCGAAGACGTCTCCGGTCCGCTGTTCGTGGGCTGTGCGCGCGAAGTACGCGCCGACGGCCCGCGGCGTTGGCTGCAGTTCAACCGTCTGGAGGCGACCGCCGCCGAGTTGATCGCTGAGGTCGCCGCTAGCTATCCGCTGCACGACCTGACGATCGAAGAGCCAGACATCGAAACGATCGTGCGGCGGATCTACGAGGAAGGCCTGAGCCCGCTTGAGGCCAAGCGCGAAGCGACCCTTTGACATCGGACTGGCGATGGAGCGCGTGCGCCAGGCGGTCAGCCCGTTTCGGTGCTGGTGGCGTGTTTGATCTCGGTGCGCACGCGCGACGAGGCGAGTCTTGCGATGGCCCGCCAACTTTTTTCGCGTGCTCGCACGCCGGCCGAGATGGCCGCCCTGGAGGTCAACGAGATCGACACGCTGATCAGCAAGTCGGCGTTTCACCTGGTCAAGTCCGAGCAGATCCAGACCATGGCGCGCCTGATCGTCCAGGAGCACGATGGCGAGCTGCCGTGCTCGTTCGAGGTGATGACCTCCTACCCCGGCATCGGCCCCAAGTGCGCCAACCTGACCCTGGGCATCGCCTGCAACCAGCCGCGTATCGGCGTCGACATCCACGTCCACCGCATCACCAACCGCTGGGGCTACGTCACCACCACCTCCCCCGCAGCCACCCTCGCCGCCCTGGAAGCCAAACTCCCGCGCCAGTACTGGCTGGACATCAACGCCCTGCTCGTCCCGTTCGGCAAACACATCTGCACCCCCGTCGCCCCCAAGTGCTCCACCTGCCCGCTGCTCGACATGTGCCAGCAGCGCAACGTTTCGAACTCGAGATAGAGCTTCGACGTGCCGACAACAATTGACCGGAGTCTCTTATTGTCAAGTTGCCGCAGTCGGCGAGCGGGGCGTTAGCGGCGTCGGTGAGACTCGCGTCGGGGCCGTCGGCGAGCGGAATGCTTGCCACAGCCACCCATCGCGGCGTGTGGTCGGTGCGCCACACCTTTGCCGGTGCCCCGAGGGCAGCCAGTTTGGCCCGCTTGTCTGTGACTATCGGCGATCACTAGACCGACCGTCTCGCGGTCGGCCGCACACTGCCGTGGCGCCGCCAGGACCAAGCGTTCTGTGCGGCGGTGACCAAGCGTGGCGAGCGTGGTTTCGTCGGTTGCATCGGACACGGAAGGTTCATTGCCGTCCGAAGCAGTTTCGACCCATGGAGTCCGGCTGTACCAGGCCTGGACGTCGGCAGTAGGGCCTGAGACGCTTTTACGCTGCGCTGACGCCCAGCTCCTCGCACATGGGCTACGCGTCAACGTTCGCCCGGGCCGGGTTCGCGACCATCGCGCGCCACGTGCCCGCTCGCCCGATCGTGCGCTACACGTTCAACTCCGACGCCTGAGTTGCAGGGCGCGGGTGTTATGGCTCGGACTCTTTGGGCGCGACAGCGGGAGCTCGGGCGCGACGGAACTGGGTCCAGTCGGCGGCGAGGCGCGCGGCGTAGGTGGCGGCGTTGGACTGGTCGGCGCAGATCAGCTCGTGGACGGTGACCTCGACCTGGTCCTTCTCTTCTGCATTTGGCTCGACGCCGCTCGAGCGTCGGGGTTGGGGCCAGAGGTTGAGCGGCGACCAGGGATGGCCCAGGTCTTCAAGCGACACCGCGTGGTCCAACTCGACGTCGTTTGGTGACCACAGCCGGCCGGTGAGCGGGTTCGGGCCGACCTGGCCGTAGGCGGCCATCAGGCGCCTCTTCAGCACGTCGGTGTAGCTGGTCGGCGGACGGATCGTCCTTGTCGAGAAGCCGCGCGCGCACAACTGGGCCGGGTTGAGGCGCGGGTTCAACAAGCCCGGCGTACACGTGTGGTCTGGCAGTCCGCCGACGATCCGGCACGCGCCGGCCGGCGGGACCGCGACCGTATTCGGATTCGGCAGCGGCCGGAGGTCGGGGCCAATTGCGACCGTAGGCACGGCGACAACCGGCGATTCGGGAAGCTCGGGAGTGGCGGTACTCGGGGCCGCTTCGGGCGTGTCCGTCAGGGCGGTAGCGTCGGGGCCCGCGGCAACGTCGGGGACGACGGTTGTCGAGGATGCCTCGGACGTGGCAGGCAGCGGAGCTGATGCCGAAGTCGCATCGAGTTCGGTGACGGCGGTGGACGAGGATGCCGCGGGCGCCGCGAGCTCCTCCGTCAAGGGCGGCGTTGCGGCCGGCTCAGCTATGGCGGGCGCGGGTGCCGGCTGACCCGTGGCGTGCGCAGGCGGCAGCGGCTGAGTAGCGGCGGGCGCAGCGGAGCAGGCCACCGTGCCCGCGGCCAGCAAGACACTCAGAACACTCACAACGCCGCGCGCGATGGATCTGCCGTGGGAAGCGATTCGAGACGCGGCGGGACTGATCGCGCGAGCGGACGCCAAGCTGTTGCGCAATGTGCTGTCATCCTTGCGGACCCAGGTGGTGAGCCCAGCAACAATTTCCCTTAAGCTTTGAAGGTAGCTCTCAGCCGTGAACGCCACAGTTCGGCCGCGGAGCCAGAAGTACCGCTAGCGGGGGCATTCGGGCAAACCGTTCAGTCATTTGCGCGTGTGGCCGTGCGCCGCGTCGACCCGTAGAGGGCTCGGGGGAGAAAGTCTCGTGTCGACGCGACCTTGGTTAGTAGACCGTGCGCCACACGCGTGAGCAGCCTGGAAGGAGAGAACTTGCGGATGTGTTTCGAGGAGGAACCTGTATGTCTCCCACCAGGAGTGGAAATGCAGCGCTCGTAACCGGAGCGCTCGACAAAAGGGGTCACAACAAGCCGCGGCTTCGGCGGTGGCTGTCCGTCGTCGCAGTATCGCTGGTCATGCTGAGCGTCCTGGCGAGCGGGGCTGAGGCCGCCGCGCCGGCCGTCACCTTCACGCCGACCTCCCTGACGTTCGGAGCCCAGGCCATCGGCACGACGAGCGCTGCGCAGTCGGTCAGGGTGGCGAACACGGGCAACGCGCCGCTATTCATCAACAGCGCGGCGACTCGCGGGGCGAACCCGCTCGACTTCACGGAGGTGAGCGATGGCTGCTCCGGGCTGACGCTCGCCGCTGGGACCAGTTGCGACGTGTCGATCAACTTCTCGCCCACGGCATCCGGAACGCGGTCGGCCACATTGATCGTCACCGACAACGCTCCTGGCAGCCCCCAGACGGTTCCAATCACCGGCACGGGCACCGGTCAGAATCCGCCGCTCGCCATCGACACGCGGTTCATGACCTGTAGCGGCGGCGTCTGTGACATCGGCGCCAACAGCAACGTGTTCGTCAGCAACTTCTTCACGACGAGCTTCCTGGCCAGCGGCGGCACGGCCCCGTACACGTGGACCGGAAGCCCCCCGGCCGGTTTGACCCTGCACCCTTCGGGGCTCCTGCTCGGCGCGCCGACCACGGTCGGGACGTCTACGTTCAACGTGACCGTGACCGACTCGGCCGGGGCAACGGCAACCGGGACGTTCTCGCTCACCGTGACAGGTCCACCATCGCCGACTCCGCCTGGCTGTCAAACGGGAGGAACCCCGGTTGAGGCGCTGAGCGGTCCCACGTTCAACGGGGCAACCCCTCGTGGTCAGGCCACGGCGGACGAAACAAAGTTCAGCGGCTGCGGCGGCTTCAGCACCCTGTCGGTCAAGGTCAGCAACGTGAACCTCCCCGATGGAACGCAGCTCTGGGTCACGCTCGACTTCCAGGCGGTGGGAACGATCACGCTGCGCGGGCGCTCCGGCACGATGGCCACCTACAACCTGGGTCGTTTCGGGGTCTCGCGCGACCAGATCCGCGTCAACAGCGCGCTGCCTGACGTAAGCACCGCCCAGCAGATCCTGATCGGCGGGTCCTTCGTCAACAACGACTAGCTTCCACTACGACAACCCGAAGGGGTCGAGCTGCGCGCGACGCAACCTCAGGCCAACGGCTCACAGGCCTGAGGTTGCGCAGCCGCGAACAGAAGGGGGGCGAGAACACTCACAATGCCATAGGCCATGGATTTGCTGTGGGAGGCGATTCGGGACGCGGCAGGATTGATCGCGCGCGCGGATGCCGAGCTGCTGCGCATCGCGATGCTGTCCCTGGCGGTGAGTGCTTCAGCCACCGGGCTGGCCGCGGCGCTGGGGATCCCACTCGGCATCGCGCTGCACATCGGCCACTTCCGTGGGCGGGCGACGGCCAGCCTGGCGATCAACGCCGGAATGGGCTTGCCGCCCGTGGTAGTCGGGCTGGTGGTGATGCTGCTCCTGTGGCGCACCGGGCCACTCGGCGCGCTGCGGTTGCTGTACACGCCGTCAGCCATGGTCGCAGCGCAGGTGCTGGTGGCGCTGCCGCTCGTGGCGGGCATCACTCGTACGGCTATCAGCCTGTTAGACGTCGACCTGCGGCTGGCGATGCGCGCTGACGGGGCAAGCGAGACGCGCATCGGCCGCGAGCTGGCGGCGGCGGCCTTACCGCAGGTGCTGGTCGCGGCGGCGGCCGGCTTTGGGCGGGCGATCAGCGAGGTCGGTGCCAGCCTGATGGTTGGCGGCAACATCGTCGGCCAAACACGGATCATGACCACCGCCATCGCCCTAGAGGCGAGCCGCGGCGAGTTCGCCCTGGCGCTGGCGCTCGGCTTTGTTCTGCTGGCCCTGGCGTTTGGGGTCAACGCGCTGCTCGGGCTCGCTGGGCAGAGCCGCGCCGAGCTCGCTTGACGACACGGCTCAGTACCCGGGGAAAGCTAGAGGCCGAGGTCGGATTCGGAGTTGCCCGCGTCGGGGACGAAGAGTGATAGACCGTACTTGTCCTTGCCGAAGTTGGCGATCACCTGCTGGGTGTCGGGCGCGACCAGGAAGTCGGCGAAGGCCTGGCCGCCGGTAGCGTTGATCGGGACACCCGGGAACTTCGCCGGGTTGACCGGCATCACGTGATAGACGTTGAGCAGCACCGGATCGCGCTCGACCACGATCGGCAGCTGAATCTTGCCGCTGAACGCCAGCCAGGTGGCGCGATCGCTGATCGTGTACGCCTGGCGTGCATCGGCGATCGTGAGCGTCTGGCCCATGCCGCTGCCGCTCTCGATGTACCACGGCTGACTTTTCGGGTCGATGCCATCCTTCTGCCACAGGCTCAGCTCGAGCTGCTGCGTGCCCGAGTTGTCGCCCCGCGACACAAACGGCTGGCCTGAGACGGCGATCTGCTTCAGTGCGTCCAACGCGGATGCGGTGCCGTGGACATGCGCGGGATCATCCGGCGGTCCGACGAGCACAAAGTCGTTGTGCATCACCAGCAGCCGTCGCGTGCCGTTGCCTTGCGCCATCCACTGCGCCTCGCTCGCCGGCGCGTGAACCAGGACCACGTCCGCCTCGCCTCGGGCGCCCAGCGCGAGCGCTGCGCCGGTACCGACGCTGACCGTCTTCACCTTGTAGCCGGTCCGATGCTGGAACAAGGGCACCAGCACGTCGAGGAGACCGCTGTCCTGGGTGCTCGTGGTGGTCGCCAGGATCAGGTCATGGTCGCTGCCGCTGCGCGGGATGGGCGTGGGCTGCGGCGCTGCCGTGGCGCTCACCGAGGCGGAAGTCGGCGTGGGCTGAGGCGCTGGCGCGCAGGCGGCGGTGTACGCCAGCGATGCGCAACACCACAGAGCAAGCGCGAGCCGCATAGGCGACGAGTCTAACGTCAGATGGGACTCTGGTGCCGGCGCGGCACAATGACACCGATGGCAGCCTACAAGGTGGGCGTGCACATACGCCCACAACACACCTCGGTGCACGCGATGCGCGCGGCCTGGCGGGACGCCGACGCCATGGGCGTCGACAGCATCACCATCTGGGACCACTTCTACCCGCTGAGCGGCGACCCCGACGGCGCCCACTTCGAGTGCTGGTCACTGCTCGCGGCGATGGCGGTCGAGACGCGCCGAGCGCAGATCGGGGCGATCGTCAGCGCCATCGCCTACCGCAACCCGGACCTGCTGGCGGACATGGCGCGTACGGTGGACCACCTGAGCGACGGCCGCCTGATCCTCGGCCTTGGCGCCGGCAACTCGGAGCGCGACCACGCCGAGTACGGCTTCGGATACGGGACGCCTGGCGAACGGCTCAAAGCGCTGCGGTCAGCCCTCGAGCGGATCAAGACGAGGCTCGCGCGCCTCAACCCGCGGCCGAAGGGCCGCCTGCCGATTCTGATCGGCGGTGGTGGCGAGCAGGTCACGCTGCAGCTGGTCGCAAAGTACGCCGACATGTCCAACACGCCCGGGTCGCCCGACGTGGTGCGGCACAAGAACCAGGTGATCGACAACTGGTGCGTGCGACTCGGCCGCAATCCGGCCGAGATCGAGCGCACCTCCAATGTCCCGGTGTCGGCGGTCGACGGCCTCGAGGCGTACGTGGAAGCGGGCGCGCAGCGGCTGCAGGTTCAACTGGATCATCCGTTTGACCTGTCTCCTGTGGAGAAGGCGCTCAAACGGAGAGATTCAGCCTGACAGCGGCGCGTGCTCGGCGACTTCGCCTTCTTCTTCGGACGCGGCGGGCTGGGGCTCGGCGGGGTGCGGCTCGTGGAGGACGGCCGGCCCGTGCGCGGGACCGAGCCGACGGGCCCGCTGGTACTGGAACACGAGCGCCCAGATGGCGACCATCGCCGTCAGTACCGACAGCAGCTGGGCCTGGCTGAGGCCGAGCGCAAACGGCGTGTCCTGACGATAGAACTGGATGAAGAAGCGCCCCACCGAATACACGCCCAGATACGTCCAGAAGACCATCCCGTCCCGTGGTAGGCGCGGTCGCCAACCGAAGCGCAAGCGGCCGTTACTGCGTCGAACGACGCCGCCCGCCAGCCACACCAGGCCGGCGAAGATGACCAGATCCATCACCAGCTCGTAGCCCACGGCCAGATGGACAGGTACGCCGATCTCACCAAGTGTGTTCGGGTTGAGGTACACCACCGCCAGCGGAAAGCCCTGTGCATGAGCGCCGTGATGCTCGCCGTTGATGATGTCGCCGATGCGACCGATGCCCATGCCGAGGATCAGTGGCGCGCTGGCTACGTCAGCCAGCCGAGCGACGTTCAGCCCCTTGCGCCAGGCGTAGACGGCGCCCGCGACCGGACCCAGCACGATCGTGCCATAGATCGCCAGCCCGCCTTCATTGATCTTTAGAATCGCGATCGGGTCTCGGGAGTAGAAGTCCCACTGGTCGATGACGTGGAAAAGACGCGCACCGACGATGGCGCCGATGACGCCCCACATCGCCACTGAGAAGGTGTCATCCTCGGTGAAACCCGCGCGCACCGCCCAGCGCACGGCGAGCCAGATGCCGACCAGCGTGCCAACCGCGGTGAAAAAGCCGTGCCAGGTGATCTGCAGCGGCACTCCATCCCACTTCAACAGTGTGGGGTCGATATTGATCGGGATACCGCCGAAATCAGGAATGGCTTGTTGTCCTCCGACCGCGATAATAGCAGTCGTGGGTCTGTTCGACTGGATTGGCCGACGCCGCGGCGGGCGCCCGGGCCAGACTGACCAGGCCGCCGCGTGGCACGTATACCTCGAGGGTGGGGAGGTGGTGGCCGAAGACGGCCGCGGCGCCGCGCACCGCGCGGCGCTGGGCGGTGCGCGCAGCGTGCGGGTCGTGCCGCTGACGGGTGGGGATCACCACCCCAGATCAGGTGGTGGTTGGCAGGTGACACTTGCCCGAGCAGACGGTGACGTGCTGCTCGGCAAGCCGATGTCAGATTGGCAGGCGGCGCGCGACCTCGCTCAACAGGTGTGCCGGACCGCCGAGCTGCCGCTCGACGAGCTGACCGAGAAGCTCTTCAGCCGCGTGGGACAGTACACTCCTACGCGGAGCACCTGACGTGGATCGCGTCAGACGGGCCAAGATCGTGGCCACGCTTGGGCCAGCGACGGACGGACTCGAGCAGGAGCTGGTGGGCGGCGGGCTGGATGTCGCGCGGCTGAACTTCTCCCACGGCACGCCCCCGGAGCACGCCCGCCGATACGCGGCCATCCGTGACGCGGCGCGCGCCACCGGCCGTTCGGTGGCGGTGATGCAGGACCTGCAGGGGCCCAAGATCCGTGTCGGCGCACTGGAGGGCGGCGGCCCGGTGGAGCTCAAAGCTGGGCAAGAGGTGGTGATCTCGACCCACGAGGTGGTCGGCACGGCCGCGCGGCTCGGCTGTACGTACCCGCGCCTCGCTCACGACGTGCGACCTGGCGATCGGATACTGCTCGACGACGGGCGCATCCGCCTCACCGTGGAGAGGTCCGAAGACGGCGAGGTCAGGGCGCGCGTCGAGGAGGGTGGCCCACTGGGCGAGCACAAGGGCATCAACCTGCCAGGCGTGACGGTATCGGCGCCGGCGGTCACCGAAAAGGACCGCTCGGACATGGCGTTCGGACTCCGCGAGCTGGGAGTCGACTACGTCGCACTGTCATTCGTGCGCTCCGCGGCGGAGGTGCGGGCAGCCCACGAGTTGATGCGCAACATCGGGCGCACCGCGCCACTGGTGGTCAAGCTCGAAAAGGGCGAGGCGATCGACAATCTCGACGAGATCCTGCACGTGGCCGACGCCGTGATGGTTGCCCGCGGCGACCTGGGGGTCGAGCTGGCGCCCGAGCAAGTGCCGATGCTGCAGAAACGCATCATCCAGCGCGCCAACAACCGTGGCATCCCGGTCATCACCGCGACGCAGATGCTGGAGTCGATGATCACCGAGGAGACGCCCACGCGCGCCGAGGCGAGCGACGTCGCCAACGCCGTCTGGGACGGCAGCGACGCGGTCATGCTGTCGGCCGAGACTGCCACCGGGCGTCACCCGCTGCTGGTGCTGCAGATGATGGACCGTATCGTGCGCGCCGCCGAGGGATCGGCGGATACGCCGCCGCAGGCGCGTCGCGCGCGGGAGGACCGCCCGCGCGGCTACGCGGCCGCGGTGACGCACGCGGCGCGGGTGCTGGCCGAAGACCTGGGAGCGATGGCCATTGCCGGTATCACCCGCTCGGGGTTGACGGCCGAGATGTTGTCGCGCGAACGCGCGCATGTGCCGATCTTTGGCTTCAGTCCGGACGAGGAAGTGTGTCGACGGCTGGCGCTGTGGTGGGGGGTCACGCCGGTGTACCAGCCGACGGCCGACGACCTGGAGACCAACATCGAGAACATGGAGCACTACCTGGTCGACCATCAGGCGGCGGCAGCGGCGGATACGGTGGTAATCACCGGAGCCCATCCGTTCGCGGTTGGGCTGCACACCAACTTCGTCAAGTACCACGTGCTCAGCGGCCACTCCGAGTAGTTCGGCGGCGGCAGACCGAGAGGGCGAAAAGCGGCAGCCCAGATCTCAACCGAAGAAAGAACACTTAGTGCTTGACTTTCTGTAGAAAGGCGCTAGTGTGGGCGGCGTCAGCTTCCTCTGGAGCCACGCCCATATGCCAAGAACGCGCGCTTTTGCCATCTTGTCTCTGTTCACGGGACTCGCCCTGCTCCTCGTCGGCGGGTCCACCCTCGCCCTGAGCGACTCGCGCCACCCGCCCGACGCCAACACCAACCAACGCGACGCCGCGATCCACGAGCACGCCGACGACCTCATGGAGCAGGGGCGCAACACCTTCCGTAACGACACCTTCGGCAGCGAAGGGTTTTTCGGCGCCATCGGTCTGCACAAGGCGATCGAAGGCACGAAGTTCGCCGGCGGCGTCAAGACCGATCTCGGCCTGGACGGGGTCAGCCCGGCCACAGCGCTGGCAGTCGGCCTCAAGGTCGATGCCGAGGCGCTGCCCGCCAGTCTGGTGACCGCGGTCCTGAACGATCAGGTCGACCTGACCGATCCGGCCACCACCCTGGCCCTCCTCAAGGTCAACGGCGTCGACCCGACGACCGGGGAGGGTAACGGCGCTGTCGTCGGCGTCAAAGGCTTCTTCAACTCTGATGGCAGCCTCAAGTCAGTCGGGATCACGTGTGGGCTGTGCCACTCGACAGTCCACAACCTGGGTCTGAAGACGGCCAAGGGGGTCGCCCTTGACGGCATCGGCCCTCGACTCGACGGCGTGCCCAATCGTGACCTGAACGTCGGTCTGATCGTCAGCCTGGCGCCGAACCTGAAGCCTGTCGCAGACCTGCTGAACTCGGCAGGGCCGCAACCGGGCCAGCCATCGCCGATCACCGCCGACGCGGTTCGCGGGGCGATTCGCACCTGGGGCCCTGGCAAGTTCGACGCCGAAGTGTTCATGGATGGCAAGGTGATCAACCCGGCGACGGGCAAGACCGCGCCGACGCTGATCCCGCCAGCGTATGGCCTGGCCGGTGTCAACATGCACACCTTCACCGGCTGGGGCTCGGTGACGTACTGGAATGCCTTCGTCGGCAACCTCGAGATGCACGGCCAGCCGGGCACCTTCTTTGACCCGCGCCTGGATCAAAAGGACAAGTTCCCTATCGCGGCGGTGAACAATTTCGGCCATATCAGCAGTACGCCTGACAAGGACCGCATCACCGACAAGTTGGCAGCGCTGCACTTCTACCAGCTATCGCTGCCGGCGCCGGCGTCACCGTTCGTCATACCGACGGACTCGCAGGCGGTCAAAGATGCGCGGTCACGGGGTAGAGCTGTCTTTGAAGACGTAGCCAAATGTGCCGCGTGCCACGTGCCGCCGCTGTTCACCGAGCCAGGCTGGAACATGCACCTGCCCAGCGAGATCGGCATCGATTCGTTCCAGGCCGATCGCTCGCCCGACGGGCGCTACCGCACCACGCCGCTCGGCGGCCTGGGGTCGCGTGCCCAGCAGCAGGGCGGGTTCTACCACGACGGTCGGTTCGCGACCCTGACAGAAGTCGTCAACCACTACAACGACTTCCAGCGATTGAACCTGAGCGACCAGCAGAAGAGTGACCTGGTCGAGTACCTGAAGTCACTCTAAGGAGATCGGCCACTCGGCGATCGTTTGGTAGCGGCCGTCGCGGAGCTCGAGATAGCTGATGTGCGAGATGATCCAGGAGGCATCCAGCTCAAGCTCGTGCGCCGCGGCGGCCAGCAGCGCCTCGCGATCCCGCGTGTGACCGTAGCGGACACAGGTGATATGCCACGGCCACTCGTCGCGGCCGCCCATCTGAACGTGGCTGCCGTCAAACAGGCGGCGTCTGGCTTCGTCGAGCGCGGCACAGTCGAGCACCCGCACGGCGAGCGGCGCTTCAGGGTGGGCGAGCACGAACACGCCGCACAGCCGCACGGCTACCGGTGCGGGAAACGCGTGGCGGACTTGAGCTTCGAGCACGTCGAGCCGAGCATCGGGCGGCCGATAGCAGACGGTGAGATGCGGTGGTAGCCGCGCAGCGTGCTTCGGATCGTGGCGCTGGCGCCAGCTCTGAATCCGATCGCCCAACTCGCCATCCACGATCGCAACGAGGACTCGACGTCCTGGAGGCGTCGACATGTCAACAGTACGGTATCTTTTGGACACCAACCGTGCAGCCCGCCAACCGCGAGCCGCTCTCTGCGGAGCGGTTTTTGAGTGAAGCGGCTATGCTTCATCAGACCTGGATTCGCCGGTTCGATGCACAGCATCGGCGCCGTCCGCGCCCGCCAGAGATCGAGGCTGAGCGACTACGGCTGGTGCGACGGCTGCAGCTCGTGCAACGCCTGCAGCAAGAGTCCGCC
>VBGG01000033.1 GCA_005883405.1 Chloroflexota bacterium
TGGCCCGTTTCGACCGAGAGTTTCAGCTTGCGAAGCCGTCAGCTATCAGCCGTCAGCGGCTCTCAGCCCGAGGCGTCGACGTTGAGGCGGACGTAGTCGAGGGTCAGCGCGCCTTCGCGGCGGGCGATCTCGTCGACCACCTGGTCGGTGAAGTCCTGGCGCAGTGGGTCGGGCAAGGCGGCGACGTGGCTGCTCAGGACCACGCCGCGGCAAAAGTCGGCCATCCTGGCATGGTCCTCGAAAGTCTGCGGCGAAGGCTCCAGCCAGCCGTTGGCTTGCGTGAATCCCGCTGCGATCAGGCGGCCCTCGGTCTCCTCGGGCGTGGTGTAGTAACGCCAGAGGTCTTTGCCACCCAGCGTTTGCGCGAAGGGCTCGCGGCCAGCCACGGCGTCGGCGGCGCGCATGAAGCGCTGCAGGTTGGTGCCGCCGCCGAACTGGGCCACCAGCTTTCCCCGCGATTCGAGCACACGCCGCAGAGCGCTGAACAGGCGCGGGTGGTCCTGGATCCAGTGGAACACGGCGGTCGAGAAGATGACCTGGACCTGTCGATCGAGCTTGTCGTGGATATCAAGCAGGTCGACCTGGATGAAGGTGACCCGGTCAGCGTAGCCGGCGAGCGTGTTGCGCGCTTCGGCCAGCATGCTCTCGGAGTGATCGGCGGCGATGACCGTACCGCGCGGTAGACGCTCCACGAGCTGCAGCGTGACGCGGCCGGAGCCGCAGCCGGCGTCGAGCACCGCTTCGTCGCCACGGAGGTCGAGGCGGTCGAGTACGTTGGCGCCCCAGGCGGCGTGCGGCCGGGCCACGCGGTGGTAGCGCGAGGCGTCCCAATCAGCGCTGCTCATTCGACTGTGAGGGTATCGGCGATCGCGTGCGCCAGGGCCCCGATGTCCACGCTGGCGGCCGCGACACAGCCTACGGAGTGTACGTGAAGCCTTACGTGACGCTTTGCGTGCCGAGTACTTCGCGATTCTCAAACCTGTTACGGCCCGAAACGCTCGCCATACGTTTCACGATGTACAGTGACCGCTGGGTCACGTTTTTAACCGGGTCACGGGCCGGTTTCTTACGAAGGCGGACGCTTGAGAATTAGATAGCCAGGGGTGGCGGGGCGCTGGTATACTCCGCGCAGTTCGCCCGTTTGTCGCCCTGTTATCGATTGTTTGGGGGCGACTGATTTTTGCCAGACCTGTTTTGCTGGCCGTATCGAGGGACTGACGTAGCGTGCCCAAGCGTACTTATCAGCCGAAGCGCATCCCGCGTAAGCGGGAGCACGGCTTCCTCAAACGTATGTTCACCGCCGCCGGCCGCGCCGTGCTCAAGCGCCGTCGCCTGCGCGGGCGCAAGCGGCTGACCGTCGTCTGAGCTGCGCCGCGTGAGCGCCAGCGTGAGCAAGCGTGAAGCGCGAGCAGCGGCTGCGTACGCCGGCCGAGTTTCGGCAGGCGCGCGAGCGGGCGCCGCGCGGCTGGCCGCATCGACTGCTGGTGCTGTACTTCGCGCCGAATGAGCTCGAGCGTACGCGTGTCGGGATCACCGTGAGCCGCCGCGTCGGCAACGCGGTGGTGCGCAACCGCGTGCGACGCCGTCTGCGCGAGGCGCTGCGCGCCAGGCTTTCCCGGCTTTTGCCTGGCTCAGATGTGCTGGTGGTGGCCAGGCCGACCAGCGCCGAGGCCACCTGGGCTGAGCTCAACGCGGCGCTCGACACCCTCCTGCAACGCGCTGGTGCAACCCGGGCGTCAGATGCAAGCGTCTAAGGCGGAGGTCGCGGTGCACCAGCGAGCCATGAGCCGTGAGCGGGCCGGACCGAGCAAGATGAGCTTCCCGAATCCGATCAAACTGGCGCTACTGGGCGCGATTCGGGTGTACCAGTCGACGATCGGGCCGGCGCTGCCGCGGTCGTGTCGGTTTGCGCCGTCGTGCTCGTACTACGCGTACGAGGCCGTCGAACGCCACGGACCGCTGCGCGGCTCATGGCTTGCACTGAAAAGGTTGGCGCGCTGCCACCCGTGGGGCGGAAGTGGTTACGATCCCGTCCCCTAGTTTGCGCGATACTGCTGGGCAACCAGGAGCCATACATTGAACTTCAACGCCCTGCTGCCGCTCTGGAACGCGCTGCTCGTCCACCCGATCATGCACGGGCTGGAGTTCGTCGCGACCCTCCCGTGGCTGGGGGCGCTGCCATCGGGTGTGGCCGGCGGCCTGGCCATCGTTCTGTTCACCATCTTTCTGCGGCTGATACTGCTGCCGCTGTCGCTGGTGCAGATCAGGTCGCAGCGTCACCAGATGGCCATCCAGCCCGAGCTGAAGGCTATCCAGCGCAAGTTCAAGGGCGACCGCGAGGGTCTCGCCAGAGCGCAGATGGCGCTCTACAAGGAGCGCGGCATCAACCCGGCCGCCGGTTGTCTACCGCTGCTGATCCAGATGCCGATCCTGTTCGGCATGTACGCCGCGATGTCGCAGCTGGCAACGGTCGGGTTGACCCTCGACCAGGTCACCACGCGTCAGATCCAGCCGGGTCAGGTGGTCTACGCCGCGGAGCGGCGCGAGGAGCCGTTGCCGTACAACCAGTTCGTCCTCGCCCAGGTGCAGGTCGTCCCGCACGGGACCGATCCGATCCCTATCACGATCCAACAGGACCAGTCGTCCGTGTCATTCGGCGGCCAGGAACTGCTCGGGGCCGTGGAAGGCCTGACGCTGACGCCGGGGCAGGTGCCGCCTGCCGCGAATCAAAACCCGCCGAATCCCACGGCAAGTGCCCCGGCGAGCATCTTCCTGCGCGGCGGCGAGCCTGATCCAGACGGCATCACCATGGATCGCGACGTGCCGGTGCCCAACGATGGGCGGACGTACGTCCTCGAGGTCTGGGTAAACGTCAACGCGACGAACGCCGACACCGCGAAGGTCGTGCTCAGTCACGACCCCCGCCAGCTCGACGTGGTTCAGATCGAGACGCCGAAGATCCAGGCCGCCGACCTGGCCTTCAAGAGCCATTTCCTGTGGCTGCCGAGCCTCGGCCAGCCCGATACGTGGCGCCTCCCCAGCATCAACTTCAACCTGCCGGGGGTGCTGCTGATCATCATGACCATCACCTCGTTCGTCAGCCAGCGCATGGCGACGATGCCAACCGAGGATCCGCAGCAGCAGGCGATGATGCGCTCGATGGCCTTCATGCCGCTGATGTACCTGTTCTTCTTCCTGCAGACGCCCGCCGGCCTGGTGCTGTACTGGCTCACGAGCAACGTCTTCAGCATGTTCCAGCAGTACTTCACGGTCGGCCTCGGCTTGCTCGGGGGCGACCTCGAGCGCTTCACCGGGCGCGATCTCCAACCGTCCTGGGCGCACGTCCCGGGGAGCAGTCCTGCAGTCGCGGCGGCGCTGACCGCGGACGTTGGCGGATCAGGTGGCTCTTCCAGCGGCAATGGGCGCGCGGACAAAGTTCAAAACATCGCTCAAAAAACACCTGCGCCTGGTGACGGCCGCGGAGCCGGTGCAACGCGCCGGCCACGGCCTGGTAACCAGGGCAAGGGGAGGAAACGTGGCAAGCGTTGAAACCAGCGGTCCGAACGTCGACGATGCGATCGACGCAGCCCTCGAAGAACTCGATCTCGACGAGGATCAGGTCGATCTGGAGATCCTGTCAGAGGGTGGCGATGGTCAGCCGGCGCGCGTGCGCGCCACGCCGCGCAGCGAGATCAGCACCGAGTCGGTCGCTGAGCGCGATCTCGGCGAGGGCGTCGAAGGCGAGTGGGACGAGAGCCTCGCCACGGCCGGCCGCGAGATCGTCGAAGACCTGCTGGACTACATGGGCTTTCCGAGCGAGGTCGACGTTCTGCGCGCAGGCAAGGAGAACGACACGCCGACGCTGACGATGGCCGTGGTTGACGGCGAATCGATGGGCGCGCTGATCGGCCGGCGTGGTGAGACGCTGCAGGCGTTCCAGTTCATCACCCAGCTGCTGGTGAATCGCCGCGTGGGCTCGAGGGCTACCGCTCGCGGCGCGAGCGCTACCTGAAGGACACCGCGCTACGCGCGGCGGAGAAGGCGATGCGCTACCGCGAGTCCATCGAGCTGGACCCGATGATTCCGAGCGAGCGTCGCATCGTGCACCTGACGCTGGCCGCCCACGAGTTCGTCACGACGCACTCCGAAGGCGAGGGCGACAACCGACGAGTCATCGTCGAACCAACGGCGGATTTTGTCGCGCAGCACGGCGGTCCGGTGCCGCGCGCCGAGCGACCCGTCGCGCCTGGTGGCCGCGGCGGCTTCAGTCGCGGTGGTCGCCCCGGCGGCGGCGGCGGCGGGCGGGGCCGCTCGGGTTTTGGCGGCGGAGGATATCGCCGCTAGATGATTTCTTCCCCAGCGGGGACCCATTGAGGATGGTGCCCAGCTGGCATCTGGCCTCGGCCGCGTGCGGGCGAGCCGCCGAACGAGAATCCCCGCAGAGGGGACCCACTGAGGATGCTGCCTCGACCGCACCGAGCGCCATGACGCGGGTACATCGGAACGTTGTGTTGAGAGTCGTCAGCTCGATGGCTGATGGCTGAGAGCACGGATGAACGGGGGACCGTTGACTACCTCCTGCTTGGCCATGTCACCGTCGATCGACTCGATGACAAGAAGGTCGCCATGGGCGGCACCGCCACGTACGCGGCGCTCACCGCGCGCAACATGGGTGCCCGCGTCGGGGTACACACCAGCTCGGCCTATGAGCCCGGGCTGATCGATATCCTGCGCGGCGTTCTGGTCGCGCGCATTCCGGCCGAATACACGACCTGCTTCGTCAACGAGTACAGCGCGGGCAAGCGCCGCCAGACGATCGAGTCGGTCGCCGAAAAGTTGACGTACGACCAGATCCTGCCCGAGTGGCGCAACCCGCCAGTGGTGCACCTTGGACCGCTGTGCCAGGAGATCGAGGCGAGTCTGGTGAACCGATTTCCGCGCTCGCTGATCGGGGTCACGCCCCAGGGCTGGATGCGGCAGTGGGACGAGACCGGGCTGGTGCGAGCCGTGGAATGGGCAGACGCAGACCGCGTGCTGCGCAAGGCCGACGTGGTGGTGATCTCGGAAGACGACGTTGCCGATCCGTCGGTGATTCAGGACTGGGCAGCGAAGGCCAGAATGCTCGTGGTGACGCTGGGCGATCGCGGCTGCGACGTCTATCGGGAGGGGCAGCCGCACCCGTTTCACTCGCCCGCCTTCCGGTCGGCGATCGAAGCAGACCCGACCGGGGCGGGTGACGTGTTCGCCGCGGCCTTCCTGTGGCACCTCCACCAGAGCGGTGGCGACTGGCAGACCGCCGCCGACTGGGCCAACTGCGTCGCCTCGTTCGTCGTCGAAAAACGCGGCGTGGCCGGCGTGCCGAAGCTGGCCGACGTCGAAAAGCGCTGGAGAAGCGGAACGCGCATCGGAGCTCGCGTCGGGGCGCCCTAGGGCCTCGGCCGAAAACCTCTGTCGTGATACGGGCCCTAGGCGCAGACTGTTGGAAGAAGTTCGGCCGACTGCGACTTGCTGCGAAAACCGCTTGTCGGCCGAACTTCCAGAGGGGCAGCCGAAAAGTCTCCGTGCCGTGACCGCCCCTCTAGGCCAATCTGTTGATCGAAGTTCGGCCGACTGCGACTTGTGCCGAAAAGCGGCTTGTCGGCCGAACTTGTAGATGCCCGTTGTCGCGGTGGCCAATCAGAAGGGTGGGGTTGGCAAGACCACGACGGCAGTCAACCTCGGGGCGTACCTGGCGCTCGGCGTGCGCGTCCTGCTGATCGACCTCGATCCACAGGCGAACGCGACCAGCTCACTGGGGCTCGACCCCAGCGGGGTGGAGCTTTCGACGTACGAGGCGTTGATCGGCCAGGTGCCGATGGCCGACGCGATCGTCAGCAGTGGTCGCCTTCAGCTCGACCTGGTGCCTGCCAGCCGCGCGCTGGCGGGAGCGCAGGTGGAGCTGGTCGAGATGCCCGACCGAGAGCATCGTCTGCGAGTGGCACTATCGGAGGTGCGAACCAGATACGACGTGGTGCTCATCGACTGCCCTCCCTCGCTGGGCATCCTGACGCTCAATGCGCTGGTGTCGGCCGACCTGTTGCTGGCGCCGGTGCAGTGCGAATACCTGGCGCTCGAAGGTGTGGCCCAGCTTATGGAGACGATCGAGCTCGTTCGCGATACCCTGAACCCGCGGCTCGAGCTGTTGGGGATGCTCATGACGATGTACGACCCGCGAACGCGGCTGTCGTCCCAGGTGGTGGATGAAGTGCGACGGCACTTCCCCGAGCACACGTTTGAAACGGTCATCCCAGGAGCGTCCGATTGAGCGAGGCGCCGAGCTACGGCAAACCGGTACTCGAATACGAGCCGACTTCGCGCGGCGCTGGCGCCTACGCCGACCTGGCCCAGGAGCTGATCCAACGCGGGTTGCTGCGATGAGTCGCTCGAGCGAGCACGGCCTCGGGCGCGGCCTGGGCGCGCTCATTCCCAGAGCCGCGGTCGGACTGCGCGACATACCTGTCGATTCGATTCTGCCCAACCCGCTGCAGCCGCGGACCCAATTCGACGAGCAGGAGCTCGAAGACCTGGCCCAATCCATCCGCGAGCACGGACTGCTCCAACCGGTGCTGGTCAGTCAGCGGCGCGACGGCACGTTCCAGCTGATTACCGGTGAGCGGCGCTGGCGGGCGGCACAGCTGGCAGGCATGCCGAGCGTACCGGCGATGGTCAAGGAAGCAACGCCGCAAGCCAGCCTGGAGATGGCGCTGGTGGAAAACATCCAGCGGCGGGATCTGAATCCACTCGAGGAGGCGCACGCGTTTCGGCAGTTGATCGACGAGCACGGGCTGACCCAGGAAAAGCTCGGGCAGCGCATTGGCAAGAGTCGGGTGGCGGTGACCAATACGCTGCGCCTGCTGCAGCTGCCCGAACCCGTGCACGAGGCGCTGGCTAGCGGCTCGATCACTGAGGGCCACGCGCGGGCGATCCTGATGGCCAACGGCGAGACGCAGCGACTGCTACTGCTCGAGCGCGTGCTCGCGGACCACCTGAGCGTACGTGACACCGAGGCGCTGGCGAGGGAGATGAACGCGCCTTCGGCTCGAACGCACGCGGCCGAGGCGGTAACCGACCCCGACGTCGAGCGACTTGAGGATGCGTTCCGCCAGGCGCTGGGGACGCGGGTGCGGTTGCTCAAGGGCCGCCGCGGCGGACGGCTGGTGATCCACTTCTTCTCCGACGACGAGCTCCAGGGGATCTATGAGGCGATTGTCAGGAGCTGAGGTTGCGAAGCAGCTCTGACGTGGAGTGGCCCTCGACGAGGGGGATGAAGACGAGCTCGACGCCGAGCTCGCGCGCGGTGGCGGCCTCGGGAAGGCTGGCTTCGGCGTAGTCGCCGCCTTTGGCGTAGACGTCGGGGCGCACCGCGCGAAGGAGCGAGTCGGCGGTGAGTGTCGAGAAGATCACCACGTAATCGACTGGCTCCAGCGCGGCGACCAGCTCGGCCCGCTCGGCCTCAGGCATCAGCGGGCGACCAGGCTTCACGACCGCGGCATCGGCATTGACGCCTACCACCAGCACGTCGCCGAGCGCGTGCGCCTGGCGCAGGTAGCGCAGGTGGCCCACGTGCAACAGGTCGAAGACGCCATTGGTCAGGACGATGCGCGCGCCGCGCTCACGAAATCTCTCGAGATGAAGACCAAGCGTTACCAGATCGAGAACGATGCCAGGCAATAAGTCATGCTATTCGAGGGGTAGAATTAACAGAAATGCACGAGTGGCAGCGGGCCTTCAGCATCTCGGCGGTGCTTCCCGCGTACAACGAGGGAGCCATCATCGAGCGAACGGTGCGCCATGTCGCGGGCGTGCTGCGGGGGCTGGCGAATGAGTTCGAGGTCATCGTCACCAACGACGGCTCGCGCGACGACACCGGCCAGGTGCTGGCCGCGCTGCAGGCGCACGAGCCCGACCTCCACCTGCGCGTGGTCACCCATGAGCGTAATCGCGGCTACGGCGCAGCGCTCGCCAGCGGCTTCGATGCCGCGCGCAAGGAGCTGGTCTTCATGACCGACGGCGACAAGCAATTCGACGTCGCCGAGCTCAGCCAACTGCTGCCGGCCATGGACCCTCAGACGGACCTGGTGATCGGCTGGCGGCGAAACCGCGCCGATCCGCCGATGCGCAAGCTCAACGCGCTCGGTTGGAAGCTGCTGGTCAACCTGCTCTTCGGCTACACCGCGCGTGACGTCGACTGCGCGTTCAAGCTGTTCCGCAGGCGTGTGTGGGAGAGCATGACGGTTCACGCGCGCGGCGCGACCTTCTCCGCCGAGTTCCTGATCAAGGCGCGACGGCTAGGGTTCCACGTGAAAGAAATGCCCGTCAGCCACCTGCCACGCACCGCCGGCAGCCCAACCGGCGCGCGACTCGAGGTTATCGTGCGCGCGTTCGTCGAGTTGTTCCGCCTGTGGCGGAACCTGGATCGCGAGCTGCACGAGGACCCGCGGGCGCGCACGCGAACTGGTCAGCCGGGGATGGCCGCGGACTGATTAGCTTAAGGAGTGCTGCCGCCGAACGACCCCAACGAGCGGTTTCGAGCGGAGCTCCCCAAGCTCGACAAGGAACGGACGCCGGTTGGCTATCGGCCAGGCTGGCAGCTGGAGGAGCGTCTCATGGGCCTGGGCGTGGTCGTCCTGGGCGTCGTCGGGCTTGCCGTGGTGTATGGCGTCTACACCGGCATCCTGCCTTCGGGTCTGCCGCCCCCGCCCAAGCCGAGTGGCGTGCTCGTCCAGGTGCCCGTCTTCAACGCCACCGCGTGCTTCATTCCGCTCATCGCCATCGGCTCGATCGGGCTGATCGTGGTCGGCTTCCGGCGGATTCTCGACCCCTGAACGTCGGAGAGTGTTAGACTCGCCGGCCCAGTATGCCGCGACCCATCTGGAAAGGCGCCATCACTTTCGGGATGATCAGCATCCCCGTCAAGCTCTTCGGGGCCACCGAAAGTAAGGACCTCGCCTTCAATAATCTGCACACGACCTGTAAGAGCCGCCTCAAGCAGAAGCGCTGGTGTCCGGTCGACGATCGCGAAGTGTTTCAGGACGAGATCGTGCGGGCCTTCGAGTACACCAAGGATCAGTACGTGGAGGTCACCGATGAGGACCTCGAAGCGCTACCGATCCCGAGCAAGCACACCATCGAGCTGACGTCGTTCGTGAAGCAAGCCGAGATCGACCCGGTGTATTTCGAGCGCACCTACTATCTGGAGGCCGAGCAGGTCGGCGCCAAGCCGTACGCGCTGTTGATGCGCGCGCTCAAGACGAAGCAGGTGTCGGCGGTGGCCAAGATCGCGCTGCGCAACAAGGAGAGCCTGTGCGTGCTGCGCCCGAGCGAGCACGACGTGCTCATGCTCGAAACGCTGTACTACCCGGATGAGATCCGCACCGCCGATCTGCCGTCGGCGCCGGAGGTCCAGGTCTCGCAGCCCGAGCTGACCATGGCGCTCAGTCTGGTCGAGATGCTCGAGGAGCCGTTCGATCCCAGGAAGTACAGCGACCAGTACCGCAACGCCCTGCTCGAGGTGATCGAGGCCAAGCGGAGCGGCCAGGAGCTCGTCGCCACGCCTGAGGCGCCGCTGCCGAAGACGGTCGACCTGATGGCAGCGTTGAAGGCCAGCCTCGAGGCGGCGAAGAAGAGCAAGGGCGCGCCCGCGGCCGCGGCGAACGGGAAGACGGAGCCCGAGGAGCCAGAAGAGGTCGCAGTAGCGTCTTAAGGCTGCGCCTGACGGATTTGCCGCATGGTGGCGAGCGCTCGTGGAGCGGGCTGACGGTTGCGATCGCTCGTAGTGCCGGCCGCCATGCAAAGGATGCAACCAGGGGGATGAGCTCCGCGAGTCTCGACGACTACCGCGCCAAGCGCGACTTTTCCCGCACTGCTGAACCGCCGCCCGCCGAGGCGGCGTCGCGCGCTGGGCCACTGACGTTCGTGGTCCAGAAGCACGCCGCGCGTCGGCTGCACTACGACTTCCGCCTGGAAGTCGACGGCGTCCTCAAATCGTGGCCGATCCCCAACGGCCCCTCGTACACCCGCGGCGAACGCCGGCTGGCGGTGATGACCGAGGACCATCCGCTGGAGTACGCCACGTTCGAGGGCGTCATCCCCAAGGGCGAATACGGCGGGGGGCAGGTGATCGTGTGGGACGCCGGCATCTACGCGCCCGAGGAGGACGGCCGTCCGTGCTTCGACCGCCAGCGTGCCGAGGCGCTGGTGCGGCGCGGGATCGAGCACGGCAAGCTCGGCATCTTCCTGCAGGGTCGCAAGCTGCACGGCGGTTGGACGCTGGTACACACCC
>VBGG01000224.1:0-18861 GCA_005883405.1 Chloroflexota bacterium
CGCAACTGGTCCACCGACGCGGTGCGCTGGCACGTACAGCAGGGCCACCCCGTGATCACCCTGGTGAAGTACCGCAACTTGCCGGGCCACACCAGCTCACTGTCCGAGTTCGACCACTACATCGTGATCAGCGGCCTGACGCCGAACGGCTTCATCTACAACGACGCGGCGTTTGCCACGACGCTGGGCTACGGCCTCGAGATCTCCGACGTCGAGCTGGAGTATGCCTGGAACAACTCTTCGATCCCGCACCACGCTGTCGCGCTGGGGCTGGATCCGGACAAGAAGGCGCTTTCGTTCCCGGAGCTCCCGCGTCCTCGACCGCGCCAGGTCGCGCCCGAGGATGCCGCGCCGGCGCGCAGTGTGCGTCGGCTGGCCGAGGCTGACGAGGCCAACATCGAGAGTGCGCCGCTCACCTTGACCCCCGTTGTGGTCGTACCCCCTACAACCACCATGGCTGCCCCCGCCCTGGTCGGGGAGTCAGACCGTTGGCAGGACGATCCCAACTTTGACTACGAGCCGCTGACCGATCCCGGCGCGCCGATGGGCCTGAAAATGGACCCTGGCGATCAGGCCACGCTCGAGCCGCGTCCCGGCCCGGGCACCGAGGTGCCCAAACTGCTGACCCTGATCGGCGCCGCCTGGCTGCTCTGGATCGTCTGGTCGCTCAGCGCCCGCATCGCCCGCCGCGCTCCGACCTCCGCCTTCGTCCGCGCCGCCATCGTCGCCATCCTGAGCGCCTTCCGCGCCCTCGCACGGCCAGCCGCGCGAAGCGGGCGCTAACGGCATGCGTAGCCGTGGAGCCGCAATCCCTTAGACGTTGAAGAGCACGTGGAGCACGTCCCCGTCCTGGACGATGTAGCTCTTGCCCTCCTGGCGGACCCAGCCGCGCTTTTTGGCGGCGGCCTCGCTGCCTGCTTCGAGCAGCTGGTCCCAACGGATCACCTCAGCGCGAATGAAGCCGCGCGCCAGATCCGAATGGATCGCGCCCGCCGCATCCTGCGCGTTCGTCCCGCTGCGAATGGTCCATGCTCGGCATTCGTCCTCCCCCGAGGTAAAGAACGAGATCAGCCGCGCGAGCGTGTAGGCCAGCCGTGTCACCTCGCCCAACTCGCTGGCGGCCACGCCGAGTGCCTGCATGAACTCCGCCGCGTCCTCGGGGCTGAGCTCGCCCAGCTCCATCTCGAGCCTGGCCGGCAGCGCCAGGACACCCGTATTGGGCAGCTCGCGCGTCAGCTCGCCCAACCCCGCAACCAGTGAAGCGCCGCTCTGATCATCGGCCAGGTTCAACACGACGAGCGTCGGCTTCTGAGTCAAAAACCCAAAGCTCGAGATGGCCTTCTCTTCCTCGGGCGACAGCTCGACGGAACGAACCGGACGGCCAGCGTCCAGAACGGGCCGCAGCCGCTCCAGCACCGCCAACTCGCGCTCCTTCATCGCGCGTTCGGCGGGCGTGCCCTTGCTCCCCAGGCGAAGCTCCTTCTCCAGCCGATCCACTCGCTTCTCGATCTGAGACAGGTCGGCCAGCTGCAGCTCGAGGCTGAACTCCTCGAGGTCCGACCGCGGGTCGCGCTCCGACTGAAAAGCGCCGATCACCTGGAGCAGCACGTCGACGGTCCGCAGGTGCGCCAGCACCGCCGCGCTGCTCTCCTGACCCATTCCCTTCGCCACGCCGGCGACGTCGACGAAGCGCACCTCGGCCGGCGTGTGCTTGACCGGCTGGAACAGCGCCGACAGCTTGTCGAGGCGCTCGTCCGGCACCTTGACCACAGCCAGGTTCGGCTCCGCTCCGGCGTACCCACCGACGTGCGCGTGCTGATGCGACAGCGCGTTGAACAGCGTGGTCTTGCCAGACCCGGGCAGGCCCGCGATTCCAATCTGCATGCTGCTTCCTAAGGTGTGCCGTACTGCTGGATGAAGCGATCGATCTTGACCCGCTCCTCCAGGTAGCGGTGCTGGCCGACGAAGAACCCCATGCGCGCCGTTACGAGCTTGATGCTGTCGCGCAGGGTCAGCCCAAGCTGGTCGGTTTCGTAGATCGCGCGTTGCAGTGGCGTCAGGTTGGGATCGGCGTCGAGCGAAGGCATCGGACAGCTGCCTCCAATTGTAACTTTGAGCTCGCCCTACACTCTTGGCGTGGAGCGCCTGTGGACACCCTGGCGACGCGAATTCGTCGAAGGTTCAGACAAGCGCGCGGGTGAGTGCTTCCTGTGCGCGATCCCTGGCGAGCACGACGACCGCCGCAATCTGCTGCTCCTTCGCGCCGAGCGCGTATTCGTGGTACTCAACAGGTATCCCTACAACAGCGGGCACCTGATGGTCGCACCCTACGCGCACACGGGCGACCTGGCGAATCTCGAAGCGCCGACCGCCGACGAGCTGATGCACGTCACGCAACAAAGCCTCGACGTGCTTCAGCAGGGCTATCAGCCCGACGGCTTCAATATCGGCATGAACCTGGGCAGGGTCGCCGGGGCGGGCCTGCCGGATCACCTCCACGTGCACGTGGTGCCACGCTGGGGCGGCGACACGAACTTCATGCCCGTCGTCGCCGACACGAAAGTGCTGCCCGAAAGCCTCGACCAGACGTATGACCGACTCGAGCCCTTCTTCAAGCGCAGCTGACGACGCCGAGTCTCGTCGGCTGATCCTGATCGTCGACGATGAGCCGTCGGTGCGAGCCATGGTGCACGCTTCGATTCGCGTCCGCGGCTCTCGCTACAGCGTTGTGGAGGCGGGCAATGCCACCGAAGCGGTCGCCCAGGCCCGCCAGCACCAGCCAGACCTGGTGCTGCTCGACGTCGCCTTGCCCGACCACGACGGCTTCTGGGTGTGTGAGACGCTCAAGTCCGCGCCTGAGACAGCACACATCACAGTCATCATGCTGACCGCCATGGGCCTGCCCTCGGATCGCGAAAAAGCCGAGGAGGCCGGCGCCGATGGCTACATCGTCAAGCCGTTCAGCCCACGCGCGCTGCTGGAGGAGCTGGATCGGCGATTGCCGTGACCGTGGCGCTATGCTCTCGTCATAGCTATGACGGTCTTCGATCCCGCCGCGTTTTCAATCGAGCCGAACGCTCGGCGCTTGGAAAAACCCTGGGGCTATGAGGTTCTGTTGTCGCCGGCCGATGCGCCCTACACCGCCAAGCTCATCCACGTGCGGGCGGGCAAGCGGCTGAGCCTCCAGCTGCACGACACGAAGGTCGAGACCCAGACGCTGGTGGCGGGCCGCGGGCTTCTGGTTCTGGAGGGGTCCGACGGCGAGCTGCACGAGATCGAGATGGAGCCCGGCCTCGGCTACCACGTCGCCGTCGGCCAGCGACACCGCCTGTGCGCCGCGCCCGACGAGGACGCCACCGTATTCGAAGCCTCGTCGGCCGAGCTGGGCGTCACCTTCCGCCTCGAAGACGACTACGCACGGCCGGACGAGACCGAGGAGCTTCGCCGCACCGAGCGCTCGCCGCGCTAGCGCTTCGTCCGGCGTGTGCAGGCGCTTCCCCAGGCAGCGTTCTTCCTGCTTCTGGAAGCCGCCGTGGGCGGCACGATCGCGCTGTTCTGGGTCCACCTGCGTGGCGAGGTAGGCCGCGGGTTCACGCTGTTCACGGGCGTGTGTCTGCTGGGCTTCGCGCTCCTGGCCGTCTGGCTGCGCAGCGCATTTCCGCCGCTCGTCTCACCTGACATCGACCCGACCGCGTCGCTCTGGTTCGCCGTCGAGCGCACGCTGAGCTTCGCGTTCCTCGTCGCGCTGACGGTCTACCTGCTCGGTCTGCGCGCCCAGGCCTGGACGATCATTACCCGCCCGATAGGAACGTTGGTGCCGCTCCTGGGCCTGGCGAGCCTGTGGGCAGCCGCGCAAGTGGCACCCAGCCCGCAGCTGCACGGACTTGGCACGCCACTGGCGGTCCTGGCGGGTGCGATGGCGCTCGGCTCGGCCCTGGTCGGACTGTCGCTCGGGCACTGGTATCTGGTATCGCCAACGCTCTCCGTGAAGCCGCTCATCCAGGTGACGTTCATGTGTCTCGGAGCGCTGGTGATCCAGAGTATCCTCCTGCCACTGCTCCTGTTTGTGCCCGGGCCGAGCCGACAGGGCGTCCAGCAGCTCTTCTCCGAATACCTGGTGTTCTTCGGTGTGCGCATCGTGTTCGGCCTGCTCGTGCCGCTGATCGCCACAATCATGGCCTGGCGTACCGCCCGCATCCGCTCGCTCGACTCTGCCACCGGGCTGCTCTACATCGTGGCGGCGCTCATCCTGGCGGGCGAGATCTCCGCGCGCACCCTGTTTTTCCTGACCGGTGTCGCAACGTGAACGAGCCATCAGCTGTCAGCTGTCAGCGGGGTTTCCGCATCGAGAGATGGCGTTCGAGGGGCGATCAACGAGCGTTTTCTCACGCCTGCTGACAACTGCCGGCTGATAGCTGAGAGCTTCCCTATACTTTGGGCTGTGCCCGACCCCGGCGCGCTACTGCGGTATTTGCCAGACGCCGACGCGCTAACGCTTCGCGCGCCGCACGCACTCGTGGCCTTCGGCGGCTGGGTCGATGCCGGATCGGGAGGCACCGGCGGTGTCCGCCACCTGATCGGCAGTCTCAACACGCAAAAGCTCGCCGAGATCGACCCCGAAGAGTTCTACAGCTTCACGGACACGCGTCCACTCGTCTCGATCGTCGGCGCGAGCGAGCGTGAAGTCCACTGGCCGCGGGGTGAGTTCCACGGCGCGACGCTCGAGCACACCAACGACCTGCTGCTGTTCGTCGCGCCGGAGCCGAACCTGAAGTGGCGAACGTTCGCCTCGCTTGTGCTCGACGGTCTGCAGCGCTTCAACGTGGAGTCGATGTTCTGTATCGGCTCGATCTTTGGCGCCGTGCCGCACCGCGGCGACGTGCGCATGACGGGCTGGGCCAATGATGACCGCCTGCGTGAGGGCCTCGCGAAACAGAACGTGATGTTCACCAACTACGAGGGCCCGACCGGCTTCGTGACGATCTTGCTGTCGGAAGCCGCGGTCCGCGGGGTACCGGCAGCGGCGGTGTACGCCTTCGCGCCCAACTACATCCAGGGCGTGCCGAACCCTCGCGTCTCGCACGCCCTGCTGCGGACGTACTCGGCCATGTCCGGCGTGCCGCTGCAGCTGGGTGAGCTGGATCGCGCGGGTCGAGCGCTGGCGCGCCAGGTCGACCGCCTGCTGCATGACCAGCCTCAACTGCGCGAGCAGGTCGAGCGCATGCTGAGCATGATGAACGTGAGCGAGCCCGCCGCTGAGACCGAGGAGGAGCCTGAACCGAGCATTGGTCAGGAGTCGCCTCCGCCCAACATCGAGCTGCCCAGCCCACAAGCCGTCGTCACCGAGCTGGAGGAGTTTCTCAAACAGCTGCGCCGCCAGGATCCCGGCACATCCGACGGCGAGTGAACGTTCCGGGTTCCGCGTTCCGGGTTCCGGGTTTCGGCTGCGCCGCCGCACGCCTTGGACTAGTTCTACACGCGGAACGCGGAACCCGGAACCCGGAACGAACTCCATAGTGGCGCTCGGGCTGAACCGCCTCGGAGTCGCCGCGGGTGCCGCGGGCGCAATCGCCGCCGGGGCCTTTGGCTACCTGCTGCGGCGGCCACTGCCACCCCTCGACGGCGAGATCAGGCTCAAGGGCCTGAGCGCCCCGGTCGAGATCGTGCGCGATCGCTGGGGCGTTCCGCACATCAGCGCTCGCGAGCCGCTCGACGCCTTCTTCGGCCAGGGGTTCTGCCACGCGCAGGACCGCCTGTGGCAGATGGAGCTGACGCGCCGCCTCGCCGCCGGCCGCCTGGCCGAGGTCTTCGGCAAGGACGCGCTCGACGTTGACCGCTTCCATCGCCGGCTCGGTCTGCACCGTGCCGCGCAACGCGAATGGGAGACCGCTGAGGCCGACCTGCGCGACGCGCTGCGCGCCTACGCCGCCGGCGTCAACGCCTGTTTGGATGGACAGTTCGCGTCCAAGAAGCTGCCCGCCGAGTTCGTACTGACACGTTTTCAGCCCGAGCCGTGGGAGCCGGTCGACACGCTTTCGTTTGCCCGCTATCTGGCCTATTCGCAGTCACCCAACTGGGAGAGCGAGCTGATCCGTTCGCGCCTGATCGCCCGGGTGGGTTACGTCGCAGCCGCGAGCCTGGAGCCCGACGTCTGGCAGCCAGATTCTGATGCCCTGCCGCGGCTCGAAGACTGGGGCCCGCCCGAGCCGCCCGAACCTGGCGAACTGCCGCCGATCGCGTTGACCGGCGGGCCCAGCGCCAGCAACGCCTGGGCCGTCTCAGGCGCGCGCTCGAGCACGGGCAAGCCACTGCTGGCGAACGATCCGCACATGTTCCCGCGATTTCCGAGCGTGTTTTACGAGGCGCACCTGATGGCAGGCGGCGAGCTGAACGTTGCTGGCGCCAGTTTGCCGGCCGCGCCCGGCATTGTCATCGGCCACAACCGCCACATCGCGTGGGGCATCACGGCCTCGATGGCCGACGTCTCTGACCTGTTCGTAGAGCGCCTCGATCCAGGTGACTCGCGGCGAACCGAATTCGCCGGTCGCTGGGAAAGCGGCACCGTCTTGCGCGAGGTCATCGCCGTCAAGGGTCGCGCCCAGCCATGGATCGAGGACGTGCTGATTACCCGCCGCCACGGACCACTGCTCACCCCGACGGCGAGTCTGGCCGACGAGCACCGCCCGCTCGCGCTGCGGTCTATGGTGCTCGAGGCGCCGTCGGCGGCCGCCTCACTGCTGCGTATCAACCGCGCTTCGTCCTGGGAGGAGTTCCGCGTCGCCGCCAGCCATTGGGGTACGCCGGCGATGAACCTGACGTATGCCGACGCCGACGGCAATATCGGCTACCAGTTCGTCGGCTGCGTGCCGGTGCGTGAGCGTGGCGAAGGGCTGGTGCCATCACCAGGCTGGAGTGGCCAGTACGAGTGGCGGGGCTCGATCGCGTTCGACGAGCTGCCCCGCGCGTACAACCCGTCGGATGGCCTGTGGGCCAGCGCCAACCATGACGTGGCCCGGAACAGCCCCCACTTTTTCACGCGCGAGTTCATCGACCCGGCGCGCTACCAGCGCATCCGCCAGGTGCTCGAGAGCAAGCCGCGCCACTCGGCGGTCGATTTCGGCGCGCTGCAGGCCGACGAGGTCAGCTTGCCGGCGCGGCGCGTTGCGGCGCTGCTGGTCGAGAACATGCTGCCGACCGGGCGGCTCGAGGTGCGGGCGATGGACGAGCTGCGCCGCTGGGATGGTCGCATCAGCGCCGACTCCGCGGCGGCGAGCATCTACGAAGTCTTCCGCAACGAGCTGATCCGCGCCCGTCACGGGGATGCGTTGGGCGATCTGTTGCCAGCGCTGCTGGGCGTCGGCCCACACCCGTTGCTGGGCGCGACGAATTCTCACTACTTCTTGCAGACGCGGCGTGTGGCCGAGTTTGTGGAGCAGTCGCCCGATGCGCCGGTGGTTCGGCGCGCGTTCCACAACAGCGTCGAGTGGCTGGCGCGCCGCCTCGGCCAGAACGTCGCCACCTGGCACTGGGGTCGGCTGCACCAGCTGCATCTCGAGCACGCTCTGTCGATCCGCAAGCCGTTGGGCCTGTTGTTCGACGTCTCCGCCTTTCCGTGGAGCGGCGACCTGGAGACGGTGCGCGCCGGCGGTAGCTGGCCAGCAACGTACAAGGCGGCGGGGCCGATCTCGGCTTACCGCTTCATCGCCGATTGCGGTGACTGGGACAGCAGTCTGTCGTGCATTCCTGGCGGCCAGAGCGGCCAGCGCGGCTCGCCGCACTATGCCGACCAGGTCGACGCCTGGCGGCGCGTGGCCTATCACCCACTGGCCTTTACACGGCCCGCCATCGCGCGCGTCCAGCGCCACGCGCTGCGCCTCCTGCCGGATAACTAAAACCGCCTCTCCCAGAGGGAGAGCGAGTCACTACCGGCTTGCCGGCTTGACGCGGTTGGCGGCGGGCCGTTATGCCCCTGTAGCTCGCCTTGATGCGCCTGTGATTTCAGGCGCTGCGACAATCCGTCCGTTGCTCGCCCATTCCTCGCTCGATCCCGCTGGCTTGCACCGTCTGACCGCGGTCGCGCCTGCCCAGCTCGACCCCAACGCCGACCGCCCGCAGACGGGTGACGTGCCCGAGCCTGTCTACGAAGACGCCCTCGCCCGCGTCATGTGCGGCGACAGCGGCCGTCTGCTCGAAGTGGTAGGCACACTGGGCGCGAACCTGGTGATCACCTCGCCGCCGTACTCGCTGGGCGTGGACTACGGCCAGGCCGGCTACGCCGACGACCAGCCCTATGCCAGGTACCTGGACTGGGTTCGAACCTGGGCCACCACGCTGCTGAACGTGGCGGCGCCTGGCGGCCGCGCGTGCATCAACATCCCGCTCGACACGAACAAGGGCGGCAAGCGCGCGATCTACGCCGATTACCTGCGGATCTTCCAGGACACGGGCTGGGAGTACCAGACGTCGATCGTGTGGAACGAGCAGAACATCAGCCGTCGCACTGCCTGGGGCTCGTGGTTGTCGCCGTCGGCGCCGTTCGTGACGGCGCCGGTCGAGATGATCGCAGTCTTCTACAAGGGCAGTTTCCGCCGCCCCGCCAGCGGCCGACGCGGCGACATCACGCGCGATGAGTTCCTGGCCTGGACGCTCGGCACGTGGACCTTCCCCGGCGCCAACCCCCGCCGCGTCGGCCACCCTGCTCCGTTCCCCGAAGAGCTCCCACGCCGCCTGATCAAGCTCTACAGCTATCCCGGCGACCTGATCCTCGATCCGTTCGCCGGCTCGGGCACCACCCTCGTCGCGTCGAAGCGACTCGGACGCGCGTCGCTCGGCGTCGAGATCAATCCCGCCTTCTGTGCGCTGACGATCCGCAACCTTCAAATGGTGGCGCTAGCAGCCGCGTCGTAAGGCAGCGCGACCTGGCGCTGGCAGTGCGCGCACCAGCCTGCACGGTTGTCCACCGAGAGGCGTCGCCCGCAGAAGCACACCCAGCCGCGCAGACGAGCTGGCTGGCCAAACACCAGCGCATGGTCGGGCACATCACGGCTGACGATGCTTCCGGCGCCGACCAGCGCCCAACTGCCGATGGTGACCCCGGTCACCACCACACTCTGGGCGCCCACCGAGGCGCCTTCGCGGACCAGGATGCGGCCCCCCTCCCAGTCCGCCGCCGCCTTGAGCGACAGATCGGGGTTCACCGCGCGCGGCAGGTAGTCATTGGTGAAGCACACCTGCGGGCCGACGAATACGCCGTCCTCCAACTCCACGCCCTCGTATAACAAGGCGTTGTTCTGCACCTTGCAGTTGCGGCCCAGCCGTACGCCCGCACCCACGTACACTCCCGCGCCGATGATCGAGCCCGCACCGATCACCGCTCGTTCGCGGATGTGCGCCAGTCGCCACACGCGGCATCCTTCTCCGATGCTCGCCTGCAGCGATACTTCCGCGGTTGGATGAATAGAGCTCTCGATACGGTCAATCGTAGTCTGCGCTCGCGCGTATGAGGCTCCTGCTGACACTCTTCGCGGTCGTGATCTTCCTGGCGGCGCTCGCCTTCGCCAGCGTCACGGGCCTGTACGCGTACTACGCGCGGGATCTGCCGGATCCTGGTGCGCTGTCGCACCGTCAACTGTCCCAGACCGCGCGAATTCTCGATCGCAACGGCCGGCTGCTGCAGGAGCTCAACGACCCGCAGGGCGGTCGCCGCACGCTCGTCCATCTGTCCGAGATCCCCATGGTGGCGCGCGACGCGACCATCGCCGCCGAGGACGCGTCCTTCTACGACAACCCCGGCTTCGACATCCGCGCGGTGATGCGCGCAGCCTACCAGTGGGTGCGCACAGGCGCCCCCCAGAGCGGCGCCTCGACCATCACCCAGCAGCTCGTCAAAAACACCCTCCTGGGCCCTGAGCAGACGGCCGAACGCAAGGTCAAAGAGGCCTTCCTGGCGATGGAGCTGACCCGCCGCTACAGCAAAGACCAGATCCTCGAGATGTACATGAACGAGATCTCGTACGGCAATCGCGCCTACGGGATCGAAGCCGCCGCCGAAACCTACTTCGGCAAACCGGCCCGCGAGCTGTCCCTGGCCGAGGCATCGCTGTTGGCAGGCTTGCCGCAGGCGCCGTCCTACTTCGACCCGTACACCAATATGCGCGCTGCCCGGGAGCGCCAGAGCTATGTGCTCGACCAGATGGTCAAAACTGGCGCGATCACCGCCGAACAACGCCAGGCCGCCAGCGCCGCGCCGCTCGACCTGGTGCCCGCCAGCAAGCTCGGCGCGCAGGAAGCTCCCCATTTCGTGACGTATGTGCGCCAGCTGGTCGAGCAGCAGTTCGGCACCGAATCACTGTTCCGCGGCGGGCTGCAGGTCACCACCAGTCTCGACCTCGATCTGCAGCACCTGGCCGAGAAATCGGCCGCCGACCACATCGCCGCGATCAGAGAGCGCAACGCGACGAACGCCGCCCTGGTGGCGATCCAGCCGAGTAGCGGCGAAATCCTGGCCATGCTCGGGTCGGTCGACTTCAACGACCTCAGCATCGACGGCCAGGTTAACGTGGCGCTGGCGCTGCGCCAGCCAGGCTCGACGCTGAAGCCGTTCACCTACATCAGTGCTTTCAGCAAGGGCTGGAATCCGGCGACGATGTTGTGGGATATTCCGACCGCTTTTCCGGGCGGCTACAAGCCCAACGACTTCGACAACAAGTTCCCCGGCCCGCTCACCGTCCGCGAGGCGCTGGCTCAGTCCCGCAACATCCCGGCCGTGGAAGCGCTCCAGTTCGTGACCGTGCCCGAGATGCTGGCCACCGCGCATCGCTTCGGGATCGAGGACCTGCGCCAGCCGGAACGCTACGGCCTGTCGGTGACACTCGGCGGCGGTGAGGTCAAGCTGCTGGACCTGACGTACGCCTACTCGGTTTTCGCCAACTCCGGAAAACAAACAGGTACGGAACTGCCGCCCGACCGCCGCCAGGAGGGTTTCCGCCAATTCGATCCTGCATCGATCCTCAAGGTGACCGATTCGAGCGGTAAGGTGCTGTACGAGTACCGGCCGAACGGCGCCCCAGTGGCAGACCCGCGCCTGGTGTACCAGATCACGTCGATCCTGTCGGACGACAAGGCGCGCCAGCCAACGTATGGCGCCAACAGTCCGCTGGTTTTGCCGAATCGACCTGCCGCGGTCAAGACAGGCACCACGGACGAGTACCGCGATTCGTGGGTCGTCGGCTTTACGCCTGACCTGGTCACAGGCGTATGGGTCGGCAACACCGACAACACCCCGATGAAGGACGTCCTCGGCGTCGCTGGCGCGGGCCAGATCTGGCACGCGTTCATGGCCGGCGCGCTCGCCGACACTCACGCGACGCCGTTCACTGCCCCGCAGGGAGTCCAGCAAGCAGACGTGTGCTCGCTTTCGGGCATGCTGCCGACGACGGCCTGCCGCGAAAATACGCTGCCCATCCACGGCATCCGCCGCGAGTGGTTCGTGCCGGGCATCAACATGCCCACCCAACCGGATGACTGGCACCAGCAGGTCGAGGTCTGCAAGGTCAACGGCAAACGCTCCACACCGCTCGTGCCGGACAACGCGCGTGACAGGCTGGTCTTCGTTACCCTGCCCGAGCCTGCTCGCGCCTGGGGCCTCGTCCACGGCTACCCGACGCCGCCTACGGAGGATTGCAGCGACGTGTACCAGGGCGAGCGCATCGCGCAGATCCTGTCGCCGGGGTCGACGGACCGCATCACCGTGGGCCAGACGCTGCAGAGCGTAGGCTCGGCGTATATCGACGATTTCTCGAACTACACGCTCGACTTCGGACCCGGCGACAACCCGTCGACGTGGACCCCGATCACCGATCAACGACCCCAGGCGGTTGACAGGGCGCTGCTCGGAGTGTGGGACACGACCGGCCTGTCGCCGGGGCGCTATCGCGTGCGGCTGCGCGTTTTCGACAGCTTTCTCAACGCCCAGGAGTCGACGCCACTCATCGTCACGGTGAGCGCCCAGCCCACGCCCACGCCCACGCCAAGCCCGACGGCTCCCCCCGCCGCGTTGACGCCGACACCCGTTCGTGCCGCGCCGCCCGCGACTCCAACGACGCCCCAGCCGACTCGCCCTCCCGCTACGCCAACGCCTCGTCCGCGAGGCTAGAAACTTCTCGGGCTTTCCCGCGTCGAGTGTCATCCTCAGCGAAGCGGACGATCTGCTACTCCGGCGGTCGCGAGCGCGACCAGGTGCTGCGCCGTTTCCTCCAGCTCGGCCCAGCGCGAGCGGAAGGCCTTGTACGCCAGGCCATCCATGCCGATGAACAGCTCGTAGCAGCGCAAGCGCTCGGCGAAGTGCGGAACCTCCACGCCGATCGCCGCGTAGTGCCGCTCGGCCGCGGAGCGGAAGTCGATGTCTCGCCAGGCCGGATACCAGGGCTGCCAGAAGGTCAACCATGCCACGTCGTACACGAAGTCGCCGTACATCGACGAGCCCCAGTCCAGGACTGCCGTGATGCGATCCTGAGCGACGAGCACGTTGTAGTTCAGGAGGTCGGAATGGATCAGGTGGCGCTCCTCGGGGCAGACGTCCAGGAGGCCTTTCAGGCGTTCAAAGGCAGCGTCGAAGGCCTGTGTGCCGAGAGGTGAGGCGACAAGTCGCTCATGCCAACCGTGGATTCGACTGGATTGACGATCGACCGCGTCCTCGAGCAGCGCCTCGCGCCAGGTCCGGTGTGGTGCGGCGCCGCTGGCCTGCCACAGCCCGAAACCAGAGGTCGACGAGAGGTCGGCTTGCCGCGCCGCGTCCAGGGCCGCGAACAGGGACGGCAACACACGCATCAGCGCTTCAGCATCGAGCGTGTCGAAGAACTCGCCCGGAGCGCGCTCCGAGATGGCGTAGAAGGCACCGAACGCTTCGCCGATGTCGACGACCTTCGGCATTGGCAAGTTCTGCGCAGCGTAGCCCGTCGCACGGCGGTCCTTCAGAAAATCTTCATCCGTGGCGCTGAACCGCACGACGTACTCGCCGCCATCGCGGCGGAACGTGAACGCCCGCGACCACTCGCCATGCGAGATGCGCTCGAGCGCGTCGACGCGTCCCTTGAACAGCTTCGCGAGGAACGCCGCCACCGCGGCATCCTGCTGACCGTCGCCACCATCCATCGCCACGGTTATACCGTCGGGCCACTAAATGACCGTACGTTTCGGGTGCGTTATCGTAGAAACCAGAGGCAATTGAAGACGTGCGCGCGCTACATTCGCTCCCCCGCGGCGGAATCGCGTGGCTGTAGGCGTCGAGGAACAACAACTCGGCGCGCGCGTTGCCCCCGCGCGAGCCGCGCGCCGCTGGTCAGCCGGCAGATCGCTGGTACCGTACGTCCTCGTCTCGCCAGCGGTGTTCTACATGCTCGCCCTGGTCGGCTACCCCTTCTGCCTGGCGCTGTACTTCAGCATCAGCAACGCGTCGGTCCAGGAGAGCGTCAGCACCTTCACCGGCCTGGACAACTTCCTCGCGGTTGCCGGCGATAGCGTCTTTCAGCGAGCGCTGCTGAACTCGTTCATCTTCACGTTCGGCTCAGGCATCGTCAAAGCCATCCTGGGCACCTCGCTGGCCTTCCTGCTGCTGCGACCGTTCCGCGCCCGCAAGGTGATCCGCGGCTTCCTGATGCTGCCGTGGACGCTGCCGATAGCCCTCAGCATCCTGGCCTGGAAGTTCGGCATGTTCGACCCGCAGTTCAGCGTGGTCAACTGGACGGCGGCCCACCTGGGGCTGATTCACGAGCCGTACCCCAACTGGCTGGGCGATCCAATCTACGCCATGATCGCCGTGATGACGGTCAACATCTGGCGCGGGTTCCCGTTCAGCGCCATCATCGTGTTGGCCGGTCTGACCTCCATTCCGTCCGACATCATCGACGCCGCCAGAGTCGACGGCGCCAACTGGTGGGACCGCTGGCACAGTGTGATGGTGCCGATGATTGCGCCCATCCTCTTTGTCGGCCTGCTATTCGACGTGGTCTTCACCTTCACGGACCTCAGCGTCGTCTATCTGCTGACCAACGGCGGGCCGATCAACGCCACCGACATCCTGCCGACACTGGCCTTCCGCACCGGCGTGGTGGGCGGTAGCCTCGGCCGCGGCTCCGCCATCGCGCTGTTCATGCTGCCACTGCTGGTGGTGGCGGTCATCGTCATGCTGCGCACTCTGCGACGGAGGGACATCTAGCGTATGGCCGTCGCAAGCCGTTCCCAGCCAGCATCGCGCCTGGTCCTGCACAGGAAGACCGTCGAACGCGGGCTGAGCTACCTCGCTCTGGCGTTCTTCATGTTCATCGCGCTGTTCCCGATCTTCTGGATGCTGATGACCTCCATCAAGAACGACTACGACCTGGTCGATCCGAACCTGACACCGTTCTGGTTCCAGCGGCCGCTCACCCTGGGACACTACGAGTACCTGTTCACCGCCACCAAATTCGGGACGTGGCTGGGCAACACGTTTCTCATCTCCGCATGCGTGGTGGCGATCACGCTCGCGGTGTGTATCCCCGGCTCGTACGCGCTGGCGCGCCTGCGCTTCTTCGGCGCCGAGAATCTGGGAATCGGCATCTTTCTCACCTACATCGTTCCGCCGACCATTCTGTTCCTGCCGTTGGCACGAGTGGTGGCCACCGCCGGTCTCTACAACTCCAAGTGGGGGCTGGTGCTGGTCTATCCCACGTTCACGATTCCGTTCTGCCTGTGGCTGCTCGCGGGCTTCTTCCGCACAGTGCCGCTGGAGATCGAGGAAGCCGCGCTGGTTGATGGCTGCAACCGTTTGCAGGCAGTGCTCCGCGTCGTGCTGCCGCTCAGTATGGCTGGGATCCTCACGGTCGCGATCTTCGCCTTCACGCTGGGCATGCAGGAGTTCGTGTACGCGCTGACCTTTGTCTCCAGTTCCGCTGAGAAACCGGTGACGCTGGGGGTAGTCACGGATCTCATTCGGGGTGACGTGTATTTCTGGGGCTCGCTCATGGCGGGGGCGCTGCTCGCCGGAGTACCGGTGGCGATTCTCTACAACTTCTTCCTGGACTACTTCGTCGAGGGCATCACGGGAGGGGCACTCAAGTGAGAATGTTCGAAGGACGCTCGCACGCTGATCAGGTACCGACGACGCGCGGCACCGCGCTCTCGCGCAGGCAGCTGCTGCGGATGGGTGGACTCGGAGCGGCCGCCGCCGGCATCCTGGCGGCGTGCTCCGCGCCGGCCGCGACGCCGGCCCCGACTTCGGCGCCGGGCGCCGCCCCAACCGCCGCCGGTGGCGCCGCCAAGCCCACCGCCGCGGCGGGTGCGCCAACCACCGCGGCCGCGGCCACCAAGAACCTCAGCGGCGACCTGAACATCCTCCAGTGGAGCCACTTCGTTCCCGCGTACGACATCTGGTTCGACAAGTGGGCCACGGACTGGGGCGCCAGGAACAAGGTGAACGTCACCGTCGATCACATCGCCAACCTCGATCTGCCGGCTCGCCTGGCCGCCGAGTCCGCCGCCAAAACCGGCCACGACATCATCCAGTTCCAGGCCCAGGTCCAGACCTACCGCTACGAAAACCAGCTGGCGGACATGGGCGACCTGGTGAACTTCGCCACCGACAAGTACGGTCAGCCCACCCAGCTGGCCAAGGGCACGTCGTTCATCAACGGCGTCTGGCGAGCCGTCCCCGACTTCTACATCGTCATCGCACCGCTCGTGCGCGACGACCTGATGGATTCGATCGGTAGTCCGCCGCTCAAGACCTGGGACGACGTGCGCCAGGCGAGCGGCAAGCTCAAGGCACAGGGAAATCCCGCTGGGCTGGCCATCTCGCACTGCAATGACGCCAACCACAACTGGCGCGGCATGATGTGGACCTTCGGCGCGAGCGAGGTCCAGCAAGACGGCAAGACGCTCAACGTCGACACCAAGGAGTTCCGCGACTTTCTGGACTTCGCCAAGTCCTTCCACAACGACGCCAACACACCGGAAGTCTTCGCCTGGGACGATGTTTCGGATAACCGCTTCCTGGGATCCGGCCAGGCGAGCTACATCCATGACGCGATCAGTTCGCTGCGCAGCATCGAGCCACCCAAGGACAAACCCGATCCGGAGAAGCAGAAGCTGTTCGATTCCATCAGCATCCGCGCGCCGCTCGCCGGACCTGGCGGCCAGCACGACATGCCGGACGTGTCGCTGTACGCCATGTGGCAGTTTGCCAAGAACCAGGATGCGGCCAAGGCGTTCCTGCACGATTACCTGGACAACTGGAAGGAGGCCATGACCCAGTCGACCGGGTACAACATGCCCTTCTTCGAGAACCTGTTCCAGAAGCCCATGCCGGTGATCGGCACGACCGACAAGCTGAACATCCTCCAGGACTACAAGGGGGACCAGGTGCTGCACACCTTCGGCTACCCCGGCCCGCCGAACGCCGCCGCACAGGAGGTCCTGGCCAACTTCCACATCCCCGACATCGTCGGCATCTATGCGCGAGGCAACACCTCGCTCGACGACACCATCAAGGAAGCCGTCAACCGCCTCAAGCCGATCTACGACAAATACAAGTAGTCCCCCCCGAGGTGCCTGTCGGTGGCGAATCACTCCTCCGTGAAGGCTGATTGGAGGCCGCGGAGGTAGAAGCGGGCGAGAGCCAAAGCCACGACGAGAAGGGGCACGGCGCCGAAGAGGATCGAGGCGTTGGCATCGGCCCAGCGGTCGGGGTCGTACACCAGCGACCCCATCGTCACCGGCAGAGTCCGGGTGGCGTGGTTGAGGGTGAAAACGCGCGCGTAGAGCAGATCGGAGGACATCATGCCGATGGCGAATACCGCCGCTGCCACGATCACCGGCCACGCTCGAGGCAGCACCACGCGCGCAAATACCTGGAGGCGTGTGGCGTCGAGCAGCGCGTGCTCCTCCACCTCAGCGTCGAGCGCCAGGAAGTAGGTGTAGAAGAGCCAGGTCGCAAACGGAACGGCGAGCGTGAGATACACGAGCACGATGCCGATATAGGTATTCTCCAGCCCGAGGCCAGCGTAGACCTGGAGCAGCGGAACGACCACCGCCAGCTGGGGCACGAAGTAGGCGGCGAACAAGCTGCGCGCCAGCCAGTCCGCGCCCGGCAGTCGCAGGCGCGCCAGCGCGTAGCCAGCCAGCAACGCCACCCCCGCGCCGATCGCCACCACCGACCCGAAGATGACCAGTGTGTTGAGCGCCGCGCGCCAGAACACCGGATCGCCGAAGGTATCGATCCAGCCGTCGCCGAAGTTGATGGCATACGCCCAGAATGGCTGGCCGAGCGGGCCGGTCAGGAAGTCGTCGGCCGACTTCACGGACTGGATCACCGTGTAGTACAGCGGAAACAGATAGAACGCCGCCAGCACCAGAGAGGTCAGTGACAGGAGCGCCATCACCGCGAAGCGCCGCGGGCCTCCGGCTCCAGTCGCGACAACAGAAGCCGCGCGGACGGGTGGATGAAGCGAGCCAAAGCGCCCGGATGTCGTCCAATCGGTGGCCGTCGCCTCGCGCACCTTATGGCGGCTGAGGTGCGCTTCGATCAGCGGAATCGCCACCAGCACCAGCGCCACGACAATCGGAAGCTGCGTCAAGCTCAGCGCCGCCGCGTAGCCGGTGCGGCCCTCCACCAATTCGGCGCCGTACACCAGTGTGCCGAGCACCGGCACGGTGATGCGCCCGTTGCTCTCGATAAACATCGCCAGGTAATCCAGGTAGGCGACCGTCATCGCCACCACCACCGCCAGCGACACGAAGCGTCGCGCAAGTGGCAGCAGCACGGACCAGAAGAACCTGAATGGACTGGCAGTCTCGAGCCTGGCGTACTCCAACAGGTCCGGTGGAATCGTTCGCAACCCCGCCAACAGCAGAATGGCCACGATCGACGATCCGCGCCAGGTACTCATCAGCGCGAAGCTGAGGATCTGCCACGCCTGTTCGCCAAAGATTCCTTCCAGCCAGAACCGGGCCTGGATGACATCCAGCGTGTAGAAAGTGTGGAACGGCGGCAGCAGGATCCAGTACCAGGTGTAGTTGGCGAACGAGCTGGGATAGATCCACGGCAAGAACACCGTGATATACAGCAGCGGCCACAGCTGCGAGCGGCGCCAGAGCAGCAGCGCCACCACCAGTCCGACGACACATTCCGCGCAGGTCGTGACCAGCATCAGAAACGCCGTGTTGCGGATGGCAGTCCAGAAGATCTGATCGCCGAGGATTGCGGCGTAGTTGGCCAGTCCGACGAAAGTGTTTGTCTCAGACGACGTCTGCGCGTCGGTCAGACTCAGCTGGATCTCATACAGGATCGGATACACGAGCAACCCGAAGACCAGCGCGAACGCCGGTACCAGCAGCCCGTAGCCGACCACGTACCTCCGCCAGCGTGGCGCCGCCGGCAACGGAGCGGAGAGCCGCCTCGCGACCCGTGGCGACAGCGCCTGCGCCATCGGTCTCAGGAGCCCTCGATCGTGGCGGCGCTCAGCCCGCGGACGTAGGCGGGAGCAAACGCGGCACACGCGAGTACGAGCGGAGCTGCCGCCATGCCGATTCCTCCGCTGATCGTATCGAACTCGCCCTCGAAGCCGTGAGCGTCGGTCAGTGCCAGGGCGACGTCGTACACGACGGGGTAGACCACCAGTCCGAACACGAGCACGAGCGCGGGTGCGAGCAGGCCGAAGTTGACCAGCTGCTGACGGGGCCTTCCTCCTTCGGCCATGACGCTTGCGTGACGCACCGAGTGACGCTGATGTGACGCTCCGCCCCACGTTCAGCCGCCATGACACCAACGTGACCCGCGTTCCGCTTCGCTCCACGGGGCTTGCGCTGCCATGACGGCCCCGTGACGTC
>VBGG01000224.1:18923-22432 GCA_005883405.1 Chloroflexota bacterium
TGTGACGGCCGAGTGACGCTGGCGTGACCCGCGTTCCGCTTCGCTCCACGGGGCCGTCATGGCAGGTCACGTTGGTGTCATGCGGCTGAACGTGGCGGCGTAGCGTCACATCAGCGTCACGTAAACGTCACGCCAGCGTCATGTGGCCGTCATGGCAGCGTCACGTTGGTGTCATGGCGGCTGAACCTGGAGGCGGAGCGTCACATCAGCGTCACGTCAGCGTCACTCGGGGCGTCACGCAAGCGTCACGTGGCCATTATGGCAGCGTCACGCGGGCGTCACGCGGCCGAACCTGGCGGCGGAGCGCCGGAGCAAGCGTCACTCGGGCGTCACGGCGGCGTCATGGCAGCGTCATGGCAGCGCAAGCCCCGTGGAGCGAAGCGGAACGCGGGTCACGTTAGCGTCATGCGGGCCGTCAGGCGCCGAACGCACATCGCGGGTAACCCGGGCGTGCACTGCGGACACTATCTTTCGGGACAGTGAACGACGCCGCCGACGTGGGACCCGACCTGGAACCTGAGCTGAAACGCAACGCGGAGCTCAACGTGGCAGCCAGCGCGGAAAACGATGCCGAGCTCGTCGCGCGCGCCCGGAGCGGTGAGCGGCAGGCCTTCGCAACCCTGCTCACGCGGCATCTGCCCATGGCGCGACGGGTGTGCCGGCGCATCACAGGGTCGGAGACTGGACTGGAGGACGTCATCCAGGAGACCGCGCTGCAAGCTCTCTTGTGCCTGGACAGGCTGAGGGACCCGGGCCAGTTCGGAGCGTGGTTGACCGGGATCGCGCTGAATGCCGCTCGCCAGGCCCTGCGCGGACGAGGCCGCGAGGCGCTCTCCTGGGAGGCGCTGTGGGGCGGCCGGCTGGTCACGGAGCCGCTCGACGACGGCCAGAGTCCCGCCGAGCTTGCCGAAGCCAGGGAATTCGCAAGCGCCGTCCGCGTCGCGGTAGCCGACCTGCCGGCGGGGCAGCGACAGGCCGTGTTGCTCGTCTACCTGAGCGGACTGTCCTACCGCGAGACTGCCGCCGTGCTCGGCATCCCGGTTGGCGCGGTCAAGACGCGGCTGCACAAGGGCCGCGTCACTCTGCAGCGACGTTTATGGGATCTCTGGAAGGAGAATGTGATGGCAACAGACGTGGAGCAGCAGATGGTCCAGATGCGCGTCGCGGACGTGCGGCGCCGCAAGACCGGCGAGGACGAACGGGACCGCAGCGTGGTGGTCCTGGAGGAGGTTGGCGGGACGCGCCAGCTGCCGATCGTGGTCGGCCGGTGGGAGAGCGGCTCGATCGCCTTGTTGTTGGAGAAGGTCAGCGTGCCGCGGCCGCTCACCCACGCGTTCACCGCCAACCTGCTGCGCGCCAGCGGCGTGCGAGTGGAGCAGGTGCGCATCCACCGCTTGCTGGATGAGACGTTCTACGCCGATGTGCAACTGGAGGGAGCAGCCGGACGCGCATCCGTCGACGCTCGTCCGAGTGACTGCATGGCCCTGGCGCTCGAGCTCGGCGCGCCGATCTACGTGGCGACCGATGTCCTCACCGCGGTCGAACAGGCCCGCCAGGACCGTGCGGAGCCCGAGCAGCCCGTGGAGATGATGAACGCCTCAGCGATCGTCGCGCAGATGATCGAGCAGTGGCCCGTCGGCCCGAAGCCTGTCAGGAAAGCCGACGCTCCAGGAGCCTGAAGCGGGCACCTCCGCGAGATGAGACTCCCTCCAGCGGAGGGACCGTCGGCGGCTACAACACAGAGCGCGCTAGAATTTCGGCCGACAAGCCGCTTTTCGGCACAAGACGCAGTCGGCCGAACTTCTTGTGACCGTTGGCCTAGGACCGCGGCCACCGAGACTCCGAGGCATTCACTACCTTTTCGGCCGCGGTCCTAGACCGCGAGCACGGCCGCCACTCAGAAACGCACCCTCGGGCGCTGAATATACTGGTGCCGCATGACGATAACTGGCGTGCCGACGCAGCTGGGCCACGTGGCGCTCAGGGTGCGCGACCTCGACCGGGCGGTGGCGTTCTACCGCGACGTGGTGGGTTTACCGCTGAAGGCGCAGCATGAAAAAGTCGCGTTCCTCGGCATACGCCCAGACGCATCGCACGAGATTGCGCTCTTCGCGCTGTCCGAGGACGCGCCGGGCCCCGAGGCGAACCGGGTCGGCCTGTACCACATGGCCTGGGAGATGGCTTCCTTCGAGGACTTGCAGCGTTTCCACGAGCGGCTGCTCGCCAACAACGCGCGAATCACCGGTTACAGCGACCGCCAGTCCAACGTGATGTTCCAGGACCCCGACGGCAACGAAAACGAAGCGTTGTGGGAGCCTGCCCCCGAAGAGCAACAGCGCCTCGAGTCCGCCGGCGGCATCCCGCGCCTGAAGCACTGAGCGCACCGAGCGCACCGCGAGCACTCAGTCCGGAATCTGCCCTTGCGCTATCGAGCCGATCACGTCGGCAGCCTGCTTCGCCCCCCGCGGCTGTTACAGGCGCGCGACGACTTCAGCCACAACCGGATCACCGCCGACCAGCTCAGACAGGTCGAGGACGACGCGGTCCTCCAGGCGCTGGACCTCCAGCGCGACGTGGGGATCGACGTCTTCACCGAGGGTGAATACCGCCGCGCCGGCTGGAGCAACGCCGTTCGCGAGTCCGTCGAGGGCCTGGTGCCCGTCGAAGGCTCGCCGATCAGCGGCTTTCTGGGCCAGTGGCAGGGACCGCACGGGGAGCTCGCCGCGTCGAGCATGACGATGACCGGCATGGTGGCAGGTGCGAAGCTGCAACAGGTACGCCGCCTGGCGGGCACCGAAGCGGCGTTTTTGAAGGAGCACGCGCCCGGGCCGTGGAAAATCACTATGCCCGGCGCGCTGTCTGCCACGGGCCAGTTGTTCAAAGCCGGAATCACCGACGCCTACTATCCGACACGCCGTGATCTGGCGTACGAGATCGTCGGTATGCTCCAGCAGGAGATCGCCGCGCTGCACGACGACGGCTGCGCTTACATCCAGCTGGACTCGCTCCACTACGTTGAACGCGTCGCCGACCGGACCCTGCGGGCCAGGATGATCGCCGAGGGCGAGGACCCCGACCAGTACCTGGATGATCTGATCGCCATCGACAACGCGGCCCTGAAAGATGCCCGCCGTCCGGGCGTCACGGTGGGCATGCACATGTGCCGCGGCAACAATCGCAGCGCCTGGCACGCCGAGGGCAGCTACGAGGCGATCGCCGACAAGGCATTCAACCGGTTGAATGTCGATCGGTTCCTGCTGGAGTATGACACCGAACGCGCCGGCGGTTTCGAGCCGCTTCGCTTCATGCCGCGCGACAAGACGGTCGTGCTCGGATTGATCAGCTCCAAAGAACCGGAGCTGGAGTCCGTCGACGACCTCCGCCGGCGGATCGACGCGGCCGCCAGGTTCGTCCCGATCGAGAATCTGGCGATCGCTCCGCAATGCGGCTTCGCCTCCACAATGCTGGGCAACCTGTTGAGCTGGGATGATCAGAAGCGCAAGCTCGAG
>VBGG01000220.1 GCA_005883405.1 Chloroflexota bacterium
AGGGTGGGGTGCCCGGCTGCTGGCCTTGCAAGGCGAAGACGGCCAGTGGGCGGGAGGCGCGTTATTCCCAGCGCGGAGGTCTAAATCCGGTAACGGCGAGCAGCCCAAGGGCCAGCCCTGGACTGCCACGGCATACAGTCTCGTCCTCCTGCACGACTTCGGGGTCGACCCCCACCGTGACACGGTGCGCCGGGCGGTGGCGCAGGTCCGAGAACACTGCCGTTGGGAGCACGCCGGCCAGCCGTTCTTTAGCGGCGAGGTCGAGCCGTGCATCAATGGTATGACCGTCGCGCTGGGTGCCTACTTCGATCAAGATGTCGATGGTGTGGTCGCCCGGCTACTGGGTGAGCAGCTCGAGGACGGAGGGTGGAACTGCGAGGTGGAGAACGGTTCGGTTCGCTCTTCCTTCGAACGGAAGCTGTTTCGGCGGAGGAGCACCGGCGACGTTGCCGATCCGGCATGGGTGCAATTCTCGTTTCCAACCCGCTGGCACTACGACGTGCTGCGTGGTCTGGAGTACTTTCGGGCGGCTGGGGATCCGCCGGACCCGCGCGTGGACGAAGTGATGGATTTGCTCCGATCCAAGCAGCAGTCTGACGGCACGTGGCTTCTGGAGAACACCTATCCCGGCGCGGTCCACTTCGCGCTCGAGGACGGCGATGGTCGGCCCAGCCGGTGGAACACGCTGCGCGCGCTGCGGGTCCTCCGTTGGTACGAGCAATGATGCTCACGCTACGCCGCTGCGCGCGCGAAGTCATGGAGATCAGCCGCCTTTAGACGCGTATCCCAGTGGCCCTCGCGCCGCGACGGCGATTACAGTTGGCCCTCCTGCTCTGCGAGCGCTGAGGCGAATGTTGGACTGCGCCTGGATACAGCACGGCAGAGGAAGGAAGGGCAGCGGAACCACACGGATGGACGCGACGGGGAACGGGCGGCTCAGGTACCGGGTAGCGTGGCGACGCCGGCACAGGTGATCCCGTTCAACCGCGGTCAACCGGGCCCACCGCGGTCAACCGGGCCCACCCCAGGTCGTGGGCCAGGTGCCGCAGGGCTATAGTCCCGGGTCAGGCACGATCGTTACGGGAACGGCGGCGCAGCCGGTACCCCGCTGAAACCGCGCCGAGTTTACGACTCGACTGTCGTGAACGACGTCCGACCACTGGTTCAAGCGACGCTCGACGAACACGCCTGAAGGCGACCAACCGTTCTGCCGAGTGGCACCTTTCTGCCTGCGGGCGGGGCGTCGAGGGGGATGGCGCCTGTCCGGCCCCGGCAAGGCTGACCGCGGGGTCCACGCGGGGGCAGATCCAGCGCCCGAATGAGGAGACGTTCCTCAGCACGTCGCCCTGACGCGTGGGCTACCCTGGTCCCTACTCGGATGGGAGGAGGAGTGCGATGACGCGTGGAGCCACGGTGCGCGCGCCCGGCCTGGATAATCCAAAGGCGTGACCGCCGCGAACCGCCGCACGCGGCGGACGGAATAGCGCTCCCCGGGTGTTTCGTTCACGCCAGGTGGTGCTGCTCCTCACGAGTATGACCCTGGCATCGGTGCCAGTTGGTTACCTGCAGGTAGTGCTGCCACTCTACCTCAACCGCGCAGGGCTCGATCCGTCGCTGATTGGATTGCTGTACAGCCTGTCCGGGCTGGTCACGGCCGGGCTGGTGGCGTTCTCGGGCGCGCTTGCCGACCGCTTCGGTCGCCGCGGGTTTCTCATGTTGGGTACCGCGCTGCCGATCTGCAGCTACGCGATCTTCCTGGTCACGACACTGCCCGCCTGGCTGGTTGTGGCCAGCCTGCTCGGCGGGGTCGGCCTGGCGAACGGCGCGGCCGGCGCTATGACGGCTGCCTCCTTCGACGCGCTGCTTGCCGAGCACAGCCCGGTCGTCAGTCGAACGTCGATCTTTGCGTGGGCGCAGACGCTGTGGAGCCTGGCACTCGGTCTGGGATCGGTGGCCGCCGGAGCTGCCGAATGGCTGCGCCTGGTGCGCCCCGACCTCGGCGAACTCGACGCTTACCGCCCGCCGTTTGTTGTGCTCATCGTGCTGGCCGCCGTGGCCTCGCTGCTGCTGATCCCGCTGGGCGACGTCGGGTCCAGCCGGTCAGAACCCGCGGCACAGCAGCGACGCGGCTGGTTACCCAGGCGGTCCGCCGCGGTCATTGCGCGTTACGCGTTCGCGATCGGGCTGTTCGGCCTCGGCCTCGGCGTCGCCGTGCAGCTCCTGCCGCTGTGGTTCAAGCTACGCTTCGGCGCCGACGAAGCACTGCTCGGGCCGTGGTACGCCGCGGCGGCGGTGCTGTCACTCGGGAGCGTAGTAATCTCGCCCTGGCTTCATCGGCAACTCGGTGGCGCGATGGCGGTGCTACTGGTGCAACTGCTCGGCGGACTGAGTCTGCTCAGCATAGCGGTCATTGCGCCGGTCTTCGAGATCGCGGCAATCGCCTTTGTCGTGCGCAACGTACTTGCCAACCTGGCGTGGCCGCTGCAGCAGTCCATGCTCATGACAGTCGCGGTGCCCGAGGAGCGCGCGACTGCCGCGGGCATCGGCTTTTCGATCTGGGGGTTGGCCAACGCGGCTGGGCCTGCAATTGGCGGGTTGATGATGCAAAGCGGTTGGCTCGGCCTGCCGATCGTGCTCGGATCGGCCGCCTACATCCTCGGCGGACTCGCTTTCGGCCTGGGATTTCGCAACATCAAGAGCTGACTGGCGTGTGCTCCTCGCCCTTTCACTGGTGGTTTACAGCAGGCTTTCTCGTGTGGATCGTGGGCAGGACCATTACCAAGGTGACGAACATGCCGATCTACCACTGGGTTGCGGATCCCAAGAACAACGACCCGGAAGAACTCAGGAAACAGCGCCGCAAGCTGCAGCTCGCTAACCGCGCGCGCGCCTGGCTGACTCTGGGATCTGCCGCTCTCATGGCGTGCCAGTTCGGCGTCGTCGAGGTGGTGCTCACCACCGCCGCGGCCGGGATCATTGCCTTTCCGCTGCTGTTGCTGGCCAGGCGATACACGCCGGGCACGGCTGGAGCCATCTCAGGCTGAGCCGTGCCAGGACCAGCCTGGATCAGCCGCCCAGCGGAGGTCACGACGGCGAGATCTTTCACCCGTGAACGTTGTGCGCTATCCTCTCTACCGACCCCCTCCCCAGGGGGTAGGAGTCATCAGGTGCAAGCCAGCAAGAAGGACGTTCTCAATCGTCTCGCGACTATCGAAGGTCATTTGAAGGGCATTCGCAAGATGGTCGACGAGGACCAGTACTGTGTCGACATCCTCAAGCAGTCATACGCCGTAGAGCGCGCACTGCAGAAGTTCGAG
>VBGG01000034.1 GCA_005883405.1 Chloroflexota bacterium
CCCACTGGTCAATATTCTTGAAGAAGTTGCCACCGTAGGGCGGAATCGAGGTCATCTGGCGGTGGATGGGGACCAGGTACAGTGCTCCATTGACCGCCGAGATGGAGTTCTTCCAGGCCGGGGTGGGAATGGCTGCCAGGTTGGGGTAATCCTTGGCGGCATCCCCGGCCAGGTACGGGGTCAGATCGGCGCACTTGGCCTTGAAGAAGTCCGGCAGATTCGGTGCGACGCTGTAGCCGAAGAAGATGTGCATGATGTCAGGCAGATCGTCGCTGGACATCGTCGTCGCGAACTTGGTGCGGTAGTCCGCGCCGGGGATGGTGTTCATGTTCATGTCGGCGTTGAGCGCCTTGTTGACCGCCTGCCAGGTGGGGTTCTGGTCCCGCGGGGTGGGTAGCGGGAAATACGCGGTGACCAGGATGTTGACGGTGCTGCCGGTGCCGGGCGCGCCCTGATTCGCCTTCTGCGGGTTGCTCGGAAAGTTGTCGAAAGCGTCGGTGTACAGCGGGTTCGTGTCGTGAAAGTCGGCCTTCGGGCCATTCTGAATCGGAACGTAGGTCGGGAACAGCGTTTTCGCCGCCCCGCCGGACGGAGCGCCGCCGGCCGGAGCCGGGCCCGACGGCGCAGCAGGGGCGCATGCATTCAGTAATGGAAGTCCCGCGGCGGTGGCGAGCGCGCCTGCCAGAAAGTCTCGACGGCTGACGTTGTGGTTCGTTCGACGTTCCATGACGTGTTGGAACCTCCCCAGACTCGGATCAGCTGGTGCGCTTCAGAAGCGGACTGATGTTGCGCGCGAGCTCGGCGAAGTATTCGACCGCTTCTGGGCTGCGTGTTGCCCCCACGTTGGCAGCCTTGTCCAGTGCGACACCCATGAAGAGCTTCTTGACCGGGACCTCCATCTTCTTGTCGCTGAGCGTGCGCGGAATGGCGGCTACGGCCAGGATCTCGTCGGGTACGTGGCGTGGCGAGAACTGCGTGCGGATGGTGGCGTTGATTTTGCGCTTGAGCTCCTCGTTCAGCTCGACGCCCTCGGCGAGTACCACGAACAACGGCATATAGTAGCCGCCATTGGGTAATTCGAGACCGATCACCAGGCTATCGCGAATCTCGGGCAGGCGCTCGACCGCGCTGTACACCTCGCTGGTGCCGATGCGAATGCCGAGTCGATTGAGCGTGGAGTCGGAGCGACCCTCGATCACGGCGCTGCCGCGCGAGGTGATCCTGATCCAGTCGCCATGGCGCCAGACGCCCGGGAACATGTCGAAGTAGCTGGCGCGGTAGCGGCTGAAATCCGGATCGTTCCACAGGTACACCGGCATCGACGGCATCGGCTCAGTAATCACCAGCTCGCCGGTCTCGTCGATCACTGAGCGACCGTTTTCGTTGAAGGCGTTGACGCTCGCGCCCAGGGCGCGGCACTGCAGCTCCCCCGCGCGGACCGGCAGCAGCGGACAACCGCCCACGAACGCGCTAACGACGTCGGTGCCGCCACTGACCGAGGCCAGCCACAGGTCCTTCTTGACGGATTCATATGCCCATCCGAAGCCCTCGGGTGGCAGCGGTGAGCCGGTCGAGCCGATACACGTCAGCGGAGTCAGGTCGTGGTGCTCGGCGGGACGCAGCCCGGCTTTCTTGCAGCTCATGATGTAGGCAGCGCTGGTACCGAACATGGCGATGCGGGCATCCTCCGCCAGGCGCCACAGCGTGTCGAGGTCCGGGTACGCAGGGTTGCCGTCGAACAGCACGGGCGTCGCGCCGACGAGCAGCCCGCCGATGATGAAGTTCCACATCATCCAGCCCGTCGACGTGTACCAGAACAGGCGGTCACCCTGGCGGATGTTGGTGTGCAGTCCCAGGACTTTGACCTGCTCGATCACCACCCCGCCGTGGCTGTGGACCAGCGCTTTGGGCAGGCCAGTCGTGCCCGACGAATACACGACCCACAGCGGGTGCTCGAACGGCAGCGGCTCGAAACTCAACCGCGCGCTGCGATCGGAGGTCACCTCGCCCCACGGGGTGGCGTCTATTGGCCGCTCCGACTCGGGCTCGGCCGAGGGGACATACGGCACCACCACCGTGTGTTGCAGCGTTGGCAGGCGCCGCTGGAGCTCACGTATCGCGGCGAGCCTGCCGAACGTCTTGCCCGCGTACGAGTATCCCTCTACGGCGAAGAGCACCTTGGGCTCGATCTGGGCGAAGCGGTCGAGCACGGCGTCCACGCCGAAGTCGGGCGAGCAGCTCGACCAGATGGCGCCCACACTCGCGGCGGCCAGAAAGGCGACGGCCGTTTCGGGGATGTTCGGCATGTAGCCGACGACGCGGTCGCCTGCATTGACGCCCATGGCTCGCAAGCTGGCCGCCACCGAGGCTACCTGGGACTCGAGCTCTGCCCACGAGAGCTGTGTCAGTGGCCGTGTCTCCGACTGGTAGACGAGCGCGGGTCGCTCGGCTGAGGCGTGGCGGAACACGTTCTGCGCGTAGTTGATCTGCGCGCCCTCGAACCAGCGCGCGCCGGGCATGGCGCGGCTGCCAAGCACGCGTTCGGCGGGGCGTTGGAACTCAACGCCGAAGAACTCGACGACCGAGGTCCAGAAGGCTTCGAGCTCGGTGACTGACCACTGCCACAGGTCGGCATACGTGTCGAAGTGTCGGCCGTGCCGCTCGTCGAGCCAGCGCAGGTACTCGGCGATGACGCTGCGCTCTTGGAACGACTGTGACGGCTCCCAGAGAAGCTCGCCCTCGGCGACGGCTGACAGGCTCACGACGACCTCCGGGCGCCAGTGTACCAATCAGCGCGGGCGCCTCTGCGCCTGTCAGGCTTGTCAGGTGACGGTCGGCCCGTGGCGGCGTTATCGCCTGTTGGCCGATCGTTCTCGTCGCTCGTTCGCGGCCAGGAGCCGAACAAGAATTTCCCCGAGGGGTCCCCGTCGGTATCTGCGCCTCTCGCGCACCAGTGGCCGCGCGGGGGCTTAGTACACCGTCCCGCAAGTTTCGGGTCCTGTACAGGCTGCATGTCATCCTGAGCCTGCGAAGGATCCGCGACTCCGACGCCGAACACGAGAAGCGGATCCTTCGTCGTGCCTCCTCAGGATGACAGTGCACTCGCTGATAGGGTTCGGAACTTTCGAAATTCGCTACTTGGCGGCCGATTGCCGCCCGCGGCCAGTCTTCGGGCGCGTACGACGCTTTCGCATGGATGACTCGTCTCGCGGCGGCGGGGTACAACAGCCCGAGATGGCGAGGCAGCGCGGTGAGCATCAAGGGTAAGGCGTACATCGTCGGTGCGTTCGAACACCCGGATCGTGTCATTCCGGACCGCTCGGTGGCGCAGATTCATGCTGAGAATGCGGCTGGGGTACTCAAGGACGCCGGACTGCGGCTGTCGGACATCGACGGATTGTTCATCGTGGGCGGCGGCGGGATGCTGCCGGTGTCGATGGCCGACTACCTCGGGCTAAACAACCTCCGCTATCTGGACGGCACGGCCGTCGGCGGATCGTCACCCGTGTATCACATCGGTCACGCCGCGGCGGCGATCGCCATGGGCAAGTGCAGCGTGGCGCTGGTCTCGCTCGCCAACCGACCACGCAGTGAGCAGGCGCCCCGATCGGCGGCCAGCACCAGTCCCGAGGCGTCGTTCGAGCTGGTCTACGGCACCAGCACGCTGGGCATGTACGCGCTGGCCGCGCAGCGCCACATGTACGAATTCGGCACCACCAGCGAGCAGCTGGCGTGGGTCAAGGTCGCCGCTTCCGAGCACGCCCAGTACAACCCGCGCGCGCTGCTCCAGAAACCGGTGACGGTGGATGACGTGCTCAGCTCGCCGATGCTGAGCGATCCGCTGCACCGTCTGGACTGCTGCGTGGTGACCGACGGAGGCGGTGCAGTGATCGTCGCCAGTCCGGAGGTCGCTCGTCAGATCAAGCGTCCACGAGTGAAGATCATGGGCCAGGCGGAGGCTCCGAAGCATACCGACAACGGGCATATCGACCTGACGTACACCGGCGCGCGCTGGTCCGGTCCGCGGGCCTTCGCAGAAGCCGGCGTGTCGCCGGGGGATATCGATTACGCCTCCATTTACGATTCGTTCACCATCACCGTCGTGGAGACGCTGGAAGACCTCGGCTTCTGCGAGAAGGGCAAAGGCGGCCAGTTCGTGGCCGACGGTGGCCTGCGTGCGCGTGGCGGCCGGTTGCCAGTGAATACGGACGGCGGCGGTCTGTGCAACAACCACCCCGGTATGGGTGGGATGATGAAGGTGCTGGAGGGCGTGCGTCAGGTCCGCGGCGAAGCTCATCCGCAAGTGCAAGTAGCGGACTGTCAGCTGGCGCTGGTGCACGGCACCGGCGGATCGCTCGGCACGCGGATGGCCAGCGCGACACTGATTCTGGGAGTGGAGGACGCCTGAAGTCAGGATGACGCTTACCGAAAAGGTTCTACCGGCGCCACCGCCATTCGTTCATCCCGAGGTCAAGCCGTTCTGGGAGGCCACCGCCGAAGGTCGGCTGGTGCTGCCGAAGTGCCTGGAATGTGACACACTCATCTGGTATCCGCGGCCGTTCTGTCCCAACTGCGCTTCGACGCGGGTCGAGTGGATCGCCGCATCGGGCCGCGGCAGTATTTACAGTTTCACCGTCAACCGTCGTGGCCAAGCGGACCTCGCCGCGTACCGCGAGGCGGGCGTGTACGTCCTTGCCTACGTGGAGCTGGAGGAGGGTCCGCGGGTGATGACGAACATTGTCGACTGCGATCCCGACAGCGTCAGGATCGGCCAGCAGGTGGAGGTGGTATTCCACGATACGGGGCAGGGGACGGCCCTGCCCCGTTTCAGACCACGTGGAGCCTGACGGCGTCCGCTCACCCGTCAGTGGTGCGAAAGTCCACCTGGACGTCGGGGGTCGCAACTGCGACCGTGCCGTAGAGCGGTCACCTGCGCTTGAAGCGCTCGACCAGATCCTGGCCCTGCTCCTGACTGACGCCGCCGAGCTCCAGGTGGATACTCACGGAGTTGAAGAGGTTCACATCGGAGCGCACGGGCGCGTTGGGATCCTGGGTGGCGTCGATGGCGGCCTTTACAGAAGAAAGCGGGACGTTCTGCTGCCTGGCGAGCACCTGGATCAGCTCGACGCCACACGCGGCCACGCCTGAAAGGAACAGCTCGGCGGGCGTGATCGCCTCACCCGGGCAGCCATTCTGCACGGGCCCATCCACGATCAGGTGCTGATCGCGCGCGCTGATCAGCACGCGACCGAACGTGTCTGTCGAGCGCGCGCGGGTCTGGTAGCGGCGTACTTCTGCTGGCTGCGTCATGGCGCCATCTTAAACCCTGATCACTCGCACCGGATCGTAGACACCGGCGAGCACCGGCGCCGGGTCCAGTCCGAGATGATCGTGGAGAATCGCGGCGTACACGTTGCGGAAGTCGGTACCGAAGCGCAGGTCGCCATTGTCGTCCAGGTCCTGCAGACTGGGGTAGGACGCGTGCAGACCGGGCGTCACGTTGCTGCCAATGACGAACATCGGCTCGGCGGTGCCGTGATCCGTGCCATTGGAGCCGTTCTGGGCGACGCGCCGTCCGAATTCGGAGAACGTCATCAGCGTCACGTCGTCGAGTTTGCCCATGCCCGCGAGGTCCTGGACAAACGCCGGCAGCGCATCGCCGAGCTCGCCCAGCAGATTCGCCTGTTGATCGAACTGCGCGGCGTGCGTGTCGAATCCCGAGAGCTGGACCGAAAACAGGCGCGCTCCGACATTGCCGGCGATGATCTGCGCCACCATCTGAAGCTGCGCGGCGAGTGCGTTGTTCTGCGGATACTCCACCTGGCTGTGGTAGGCGGATGTCGCCTGGCGGAGCTGGTCGGCGCCATCGAGCGCCTTGAGCGCCGTCTGGCGCATGATGGCTTCGTGGGCAGGCCAGTTACCGGCCTGGTTGTAGATATTGCGCAGCGTCTGAATCTGTAGCTGGCGACTGTTGCGATCGCCGCTGTCGGTCTGAAGTGAGAATGCGCCGATGCTTGCGACCGCTGGCACCAGCGTCGTATCGGCGTAGAACATGGAGTTCAGCTGATCGCCGACGCTGACGGCTGGCAGGAGCTGATTCTGGCCACACTGGCAGGCGTCCAGATATCGGCCGAGCCAACCGCTGCGCTCCATGATGTCTGGCCGCGCCGTATGCCAGATGTCCATGCTGCGGAAGTGGGAACGATTCGGATTCGGATACCCAACGCCTTGAACGATGGCGACCATGCCCTGGTCGTACAGACCTTTGAGTCCGGTCAGTCGCGGGTGCAGGCCGACGGAGTCGGTGAGCGGCAGGATGTCCGAGGTGGGAATCGCCAGCGATGAGCGGAACTGATAGTAACCGGGATCCGCAAATGGAATCAGCGTGTTCAGCCCATCGTTGCCACCCGTCAACTGGACGGCCACCAGGATCTTTTTGCCTCGCGTTGGATCGACCGTCGCCGGTACCTGGTCGCCTGCGGTCTCGCCGTTCAGCGCAAGCGCGGTGCGGGCGATGAACGACGGAGCGGTCAGGCCGGCGGCGACGAGCAGCGCACTACGGCCGAGGAGGCTTCTGCGTGTGAAGGTCATCGATCCCTCCTCTACGCCAACTGGTGGGTGGGCAGCGACATGGCGATGTGCAACATGCCGCGCACTTTCTGCTCGACGCTCTCATCGCCGGCGGCGACCGCGAATCCGCCGTCGGCATTCAGATAGTCGATCAGGCTCTGGCGGGCCTCCGGCGTGGCGGCCCCGTCGACCAGCAATGCGAGGTAGTAGTCCACCACGTCGCTCGCGCCGCGCAGTCCGTGGCCCTGGAGTTGGCTGCCGATGTCGACGAAGTAGGGCTGATCGGCGCCGCGTGTCGCGGCGAGACGGTCGGCGAAGTTGAACCGCTCCAGCAAGGTTGTGGCGCTGATCCAGTTGTCCCCGCCCTTCCAGCCGCTGACGTCCGGCGGGTTCAACAGGTCCTGGCCCATGCGGCGCGTGGCTTGCGGCAGGTCCGGTCCGATGTTCTGGACATTGAGCGCTTTCAACGCGCCGACAACCAGGTCAGCCGGCTGCTTGACCTGGGCGTGGTACGCGAGCGGCGACAGGAACTCTGGACCACTGAGGATGTCACGCACTACGGCGCGCATGTCGAAGCCGCTATCGGTGTAGAGCGACGCCAGGCGATCCACCGTGCTTGCATCCGGGATCTCAAAGACGAAGAAGCGGAAGAGCTTTGTGGTGAGGAAGCGGGCGGTGGCGGGGTGACGCACGAGTGTGGCCAGGACGTCGTCAGCGTCCCAGTTCCTCGTCACGCCCATGAACGTCTTGTCACCGTCATCGTGCTGGTCGGGGTTGAAGACGAACTGACCGGCGCGATCGGCGCCGTAACCGGTGAAGGCGCGCGCGGCCTCCTTCACGTCGGCGTCGGTGTAATTGCCGATGCCAACGGTGAACAACTCCATCACCTCGCGCGCGTAATTCTCGTTGGGCTTGCCTGCGCGGTTCTGGTTGTTGTCCAGCCAGATGAGCATGGCCGAATCGCGAGTCACTCGCTGCAGCAGTGTCTCGAAGTTACCGAGCGCGTTGTCCCTGAATAGCTGCATCTGCTGCAGCATCAGGTCAGCCGAGCGCACTTTCGAGGCGGCCGTCGCAAAGTGCGTGTGCCAGAAGAGGACCATCTTCTCCTGGAGTGGCCGGCGGGTGTACAGCATCCGCGTCAGCCAGGCGAAGCGGGCTGCCTCGACATTGCGGCGGTCGATCTGGATGCTGGCGATCTGCTGCTCGACCGCCGAATCGTCGACCTGCTCGTAATTCAGCAGGCGATCGAGGGTGCCTGCGAAGCCGAGCGCCGTGTACTCGTCGAGCTCGGCTTCGTTCGAGCCGAAGCCCGCCCGGCGCAGCAGATGGGCGACACGCGAACGTTCGGTTTCGAACGCCATGCAGTCTTCCCCCTCCTGAGGGCTGGTGAAGCGTCCACCCTACCTCAACCCTGGCGCAGAAGACCAGTAACTCTGTGTCAGTCGATGCGCAGCACCACCTTCCCGTGCACCTCGCGATCGCGCAGGGCGGTGATGCCCCTGTCCAGGTCGCGCCAGCTCACCTCCAGGCCGACCTCGGCCTCGATCTGCCCGCGTTCCAGCAAGCCCGCCAGAAATGCCAGGTCGGCGCCGAAGGTCTCGACGTCCGTCTGATAAATGAAGAATGCCTGGATGCGCGCCGGCCGACCGCGGAAGTCCGGCAGCGCAACACGAGCGGACTGGTCGCTTACGCGGCCGTACAGCACGACCACGCCGTTGCGATTCAACGCGTGCAGCGAGCGCTCCAGCGACGGGCCGCCAACGCCTTCCATGACAAGGTCGAACCGCGGTTCGAGGTCCTCCGTTTCCTGCACAACGCGGTCGGCTCCAAGCTCGCGGACCTTGCTTGCGCGCTCCGGCCTGCCAACCACGGCGGTGACGTGGGCGCCGGCAACGTGCGCCAGCTGGACCGCGAAATGGCCCACTCCGCCTGAAGCGCCTGTCACAAGGACGTGTGCGCCGAGCAACGATCCTCCGAGGCGCAGTCCGCGCAGCGCGGTCAGTCCGGCGACGCCCAGCGTCGCGGCAGCTGAGAAGCTCACGCGCTCGGGCAGAACGGCCAGGCGAGTGGTGGGCGCGGCGACCCGCTCGGCCCAGCCGGCCTGATCGACCACCGCGATGACTCGCGTTCCAGGCGGTGGGCCACTGCCATCCGCTGCCGCGGCGACAACCGTGCCAGCCACATCCTGGCCAGGTCGCCAATCCGGGCGAGACGGAAGCAACGCGAGCTCGCCGCGATTGAGCGACGCGGCCACTACGGCGATCAGCGCCTCGTGGGGTGCGGGCCTGGGCTCGTCGACCTCGCGGACGTCGACCGACCGCGGTGCGCCGGGCGTCGAAAACAGCGCCTTCATGACGGCATTCGGTCGGCCATGGTGAAGTGCGGATGATAGCCGTCGCCAGAAACATCTGTAATCCACCGCGGGCCATCAGCGCTGAGACTCTGGATCGACCGCCGGCGAGTCAGCGATTTGATCGTCCTGAAAAGGAGTTTCCTGTCCCATGCAGCTTCCTGCTGCCCTCCGTATCCGCGCCACCGCCTCGGCGCTGGGCTTGCTCACGGCCGTGGCGCTTCTGGTCGGCCCAACCGCCGCCAGCGCCGATGGCCACGAACTATTCATCACCAGCGCGCGAGAGAATGCCGATCAGAGCGTGGCGACGCTCCCGTTGTTCCGCGGCACCAGCCACGGGCTCACAGTCTGGTACACCGTGGCCGACTCGTCAGACGAGCGCGACGCCGAGGCGCGAGGCGTGAACCTCTCGGCGAAGCTGCGCCACCTGGTCGGCACCGCCGCTGTCCAGACGGTACGGCTGGTGGACGGCGTGGTGGACTTCCCCGCGACCGTGCACTTCGGTCTGGGGCGCGTGGTCACGCCCGGCCCGACCGGGTTCCCGCCGGCGCAGGCTCGCCCGGGCTCGGTTGGCGAGACGGCCGCCGAAACAGGCACCGTTGCCTACACGCCCTACATCCAGCTGCCGAACGGCATCATCCTGAACGCGCCCCACGTGGCCACGACCGACGCTGCTGGTATCACCAGGACGGCGGACAAGGTGGTCTCGCTGAATACGGCGCAACACACCGTAGGCTTCCGCGAGACGGAGGGACGCTGGGAGGGCGACGTCATCCACTACCTCTCGTTCGACGCCTCGCTCGACGTCGCCGCGGCGCTGGAAGATGCCACGTTCGCGCCGGCCATGAACGCGGCGCCCGGGCTCGGTTCGCAATCACCCGAGACGTCCGCGCGAGCGGCGCTGGCCGCCTTCACCAATGGACAGACGGGGGCAGCCAATCCTCAGCGGCAGGGCCTCAGCTCGGCCATCCTCGACGGCCTGAGCCCCCTCAACGTCATCGATCCGATCCCGGGCGACGACACCTACAGTCCGCTGTGGGACGTCCACCTCGCCACCTGGACACCAGCCGCCGTCGCGCGCCACGCCAACACGCGGCAGTCCGAGTACGGCGCGATCGTCGAGCTTGCGCAGAACGGCATGATCACCGCGCCCGACGGCTCGCCCTTCAAAGCCAGCGGATTCATCGTCAACTGCCCACCGGTGAGCATCAACTGAGGTAATCGCCTCTCCCTCTGGGAGAGGCCGCGCGCAGCGCGGGTGAGGGTGGCCTACGAGCACGAACGCTTCCGCTCGTATGGCACCCCGTTGAGAGGGACCAGCGAAGCGGGCTGCGGACGCTGTTCGCACCGCGCTCGGTGGCTTTGATTGGCGCTTCGGCGGACCCGATCTCGATCAGCGCCCGACCCCTGCGGCTGCTGCGCCAGCACGGCTTTGCTGGCGACCTGTACCCCGTGAACCCGAAGTACACGGAGCTGGAGGGCCTGCGCGTCTACTCCGCAATTGCAGAGGTGCCGACGCAGGTCGATCTTGCGCTCATCGCCGTGCCCGCCAGCTCGGTCGCACGTGTGCTCGAGGAATGCGCCGCGGCTGACGTGCGCTGCGCGGTGGTCATCACGTCCGGTTTCGCTGAGAGCGGATCCGCTGGAGCGCAGTTACAACAGCAAATCCAGGACCTGATCGCGCATGGCCACATGCGCGTTTGCGGTCCGAACTCCGAGGGGCTCTACGTCCCGTCGAGCACGCTGTGCGCGACCTTCAGCCCCGCCGTCGACCCCGAGCACGGCTACGAGCCCGACAACACGGGCGGCCCAATCGCCATCGTCTCGCAGAGCGGCGGAATGGCATTCGCGCTGCTGAACCATGCGCAGGACCGCGGCCTGAAAGTCGGCGCGGTGGTGAGCACTGGCAACGAGGTCGATCTCACCTGGGCGGACTACGTCGACTACCTCCTCGACCAGGCCGAGGTCCGTGTGGTGCTCGGTTTCGTCGAAGCGATCCGCGAACCAGCGCGCCTCATCCAGGTGGCGCGCAAGGCCGCGAGGCTGAAGAAGCCACTCGTGGTGGCCAAGATCGGTCGTTCCGAGGCGGGCAAACGCGCGGCCGCCTCGCACACTGCCAGCCTGGTCGGTGCTGACGCGGCGCACACCGCCGCCTTTCGCCAACTCGGGATGCTGCGCGTCGACGACGTGGACGAGATGCTCGATCTGGCCGCGTACTTCAGCACCGCCCGGCTGCCGACTGGCAAACGCGTGGCGGTGCTCACCGCATCCGGCGGAGCTGGCGCCTGGCTGGCGGACGCGTGCGCCGTGCGGGGCCTCGCGCTTCCCGCGCCATCGTCCGAGGTTCAAACGGCGATCGGTGCGTTCATTCCCACATACGGGAGCGTTGCCAATCCCGTGGACATCACCGCTCAGGCGGTGCTGAGTGGCGGATACGAGCAAGCGCTGGGCTTATTGGCGCAATCCAGGGGTTTTGACACCGTGGTGGCAGTGGCCACCCTGGTGCGAGAGGAACGCTTCTTCGAGACGTTGCCCGAGCTGAAGCAGGCCATCCGCGAAGCTCCAGCCGTGGTTGTCTATTACTCGTACACGCGCCCCAGCCCGCGCGTGATCGAGACGCTGGCCGAGCTCGGCGTTCCGTGCTTTTCGACACCTGGGCGGACGGCGCGCGCGGTCGGCGCCGCGGCCGACCATGCAGCCTTCCTGAGCCGCATGGACGACGTGGCGGTGTTCACCGAACCGGCGCCGGCCGCGGAACAGTGGCCCGAGATTTCAGGTCCGCTGTCGGAGAGGGGTGCGCGCGCCTACCTTTCGCCACTGGGCATCGCCTCACCGTTGGACCGCCTGGCGTGCTCGGCTGACGAAGCCGTGGCGTCCTTTGCCTCCCTTGGCAGCCAGCCGGTGGCGCTCAAGGTCCAGTCACCGCAGATCAACCACAAAGCTGACGTTGGTGGCGTGAAGCTCGGGCTGGCGACGGCGGACCAGGTGCGCGACGCGTTCGCCGCTGTCGCGGCAAGTGTCCCGCCCCCGGTACTTGAAGGGGTGCTGGTGCAGCGTATGGCGCCGCCGGGCGTCGAGGCATTCGTCGCCGCGCGACGTGAGCCACTGCTCGGACCGCTGGTGGTGGTCGGGCTCGGTGGGACGGAGGTGGAGGCGCTGCGCGATGTGGCCATGCGGCTGGCGCCGGTCTCGCTTGCCGAAGCGCACGCGATGATCGACGAGCTGCGAGGCGGGTCGCTGCTGCGCTCACGAGCCGACGTTTCGGCGCTGGCCGCAGCGGTCGTGCGTCTCTCCGAGCTGGCGGCGGGGCTACCGCCGGGCATCAGCAACGTGGAGATCAACCCGCTGCTGGTCCTGCCGCGCGGACAGGGCGTGCTGATGCTGGATGCCGCCGTGGAGTTGAAAGGAGGCGAGCCATGGTGAACCTGACCGACGAGCAGCTGGCCATCAAGGGCATGGTGGCGGACTTCGCTAAACGCGAGCTGGCCGACGGCGCCTTCAAGCCCGAGTCAGAAGACGACTACCGCAGGCGGCTGCGAAAGCTCGCGGCTCAGGGGCTATTGGGCATGACCGCGCCGGTTGAGCACGGCGGCGGCGGATTGTCCTACGCGGATGCGCTGGTGGCGGTCGAGGAAATGGCCAGACATGATCCGCGCAGCGCCAACGAGATGCACACCAACGGAACAGGCACCGCCAGCCACCTGTGGGTGCTGGGAACTCCAGAGCAACAGGAGCGATGGCTGCGTCCGATCTGTGAGGGTCGTCTGCGGTGTGCGATCGCGATGACCGAGCCGGAGGCCGGCTCGGCCGCGACCGAGATGACCACCACTGCCACGGTGACCGAAGATGGCCAGGCGTACTGCCTGAACGGCTCGAAGATCTTCATCAGTGGCGGCAAACACGCCGACGTCTTCATCACCTATGCGCGCTTCGGAGCGCCGCCGTTTGAAGATGGGGGTCGAAGCATCGGGGCGCTGGTGGTCGAGAAGGACACGCCCGGGTTCTCGATCCTGCGCAACGACCACAACATGGCCGACGAGGATCAGGCGCAGCTGTTGTTCGACAACTCTCGTGTGCCGAAGTTCAACGTCCTGGTGACCGGCAACGCGTTCGGACGACTCATTCGGATCTACAACCGCAACCGCCTCTCGG
>VBGG01000218.1:0-2609 GCA_005883405.1 Chloroflexota bacterium
CCTGGCGTCAACGCACGCGACGCATGAAGCCGCGGCGGTGATCGACACGGCGTACGGTCTGGCGGGCTCGAACGCCATCTTCGAGGACCGTCCGTTCGAGCGTCGCTTCCGCGACATGCACGCCGTCACCCAGCAGTTGCAGGCCCGCCGCGCGCACTACGAGCACGTCGGGGCGTACCTGCTGGGGCTGGAGCCCACCCCCGCGTTCCTTTAGCTCCCTCTCCAAGAGGGAGAGGCGGTGTGCTAATGTCTCTGTCACAGATAGAAATGTCCACCCATGTCAGCACCGAGAGCCCGCCGCACACGCCTTCATTGATCAGTGAGCTGGCCAAAGTCCTCGGCCGCATCGGCCGTGGGTTGCGCTATCACACCCGCGCCGAGCGCGAAGCGCTCGACCTCACCCACTCCGAGGCCGAGCTGCTGCGCCTGGTCGACCGCGCGCCCGGCATCCGCGTCCAGGACGCCGCCGTCGAGCTCGGCGTCGCGTCCAACTCTGTCAGCACCCTGGTCAAACAGCTCAACCGCGCCGGCCTGGTGGAGCGCGCCACCGATCCGCTCGACGGACGCGCCGTTTGCCTGCGCCTCACCCCGCTCGCCCGCGAGTGGGTGACCCAGGTCGGCAACGCGCGCGAGCAGGCCATCCAGCGCGCGCTGCTGGAGCTTGGCGATGAAGAGCGCGAAACACTCGAGGCAGCGCTGCCGGCGATAAAGCGCCTGGCGAAGGCACTTTCCAACAAGAGCAGCTCGCCGCAGTGAAGACCCTGCTGCGCGTCCTGCCGTATTTCAAGGAGTATCGGCTGCTGATGGTGGCCGGCTACATCGCCGTGGTCGGCAATGCGTTCTTCAACCTGGCCGTGCCCAGACTGATCGGCATCGCCGTCGACGAGGGCGTGGCGCGCCAGGACGTGTCCGAGCTGGTGCTGCTGAGCGTCATGATCGTGGGCTCCAGCGCCCTGCGCGGGCTGTGCGCCTTCGCTCAGAACTACCTTGGGGAGTCTGCCGCTCAGGGCGGCAGCTATCAGCTGCGCCGTGCGCTATACGCCCACGTCCAGCAGCTCTCGTTCAGCTTCCACGACCAGGCCCAGACGGGTGACCTGCTCACACGCTCGATGTCCGACGTCGAGCAGCTGAAGAACTTCACAGGTCGCGGCATGTTGATGATCTTCAACCTGGTGCTGCTGGTCGTGGGCGTCGCCGTCGCGCTGTTGTGGATGAACTGGAAGCTGGCGCTGCTGTCGCTGGTCATCCTGCCAGTGCTGTACTGGCGCGCCGCTGACTTCAGCCGGGCGATGCGGCCGCTGTTCCGAGCGGTGCAGGACCAGGTCGCGGTGGTCGCCACGCTCGTGCAGGACATGGCGGCTGGCGCGCGGGTGGTGAAGGCCTTCGGCCAGGAACAGCGCGAGGTGGAGCGCTTCGACGCGGCCAACGAGCAGCTGTACCAACGCTACTTCGACTCAACCCGGCTGCAGTCATTCAACACGCCACTGCTGAACTTCATCGCCAACGCAGCGACCGTGGTCATGTTGTGGGTGGGCGGACTGCTGGTCATCGGCAACCAGCTGACATTGGGCGAGCTCGTCGCGTTTTACGCCTATCTCCTGCAAATCGTCGGTCCGGTGCGGCAGGGCGGCTTCCTGATGTCGATGGCGTCGCGGGCGGCCGCCTCGTCGGAGCGGGTCATGGAAGTGCTGGATACGCCCATTGACGTGGCGAGCCCGCCGGACGCGATCGAGCTCGAAGAGGTGCACGGCGACGTCGAATTCCAGAACGTCAGCTGCGAATATCATCCCGGCCGCGCCGTACTCGAGCGTGTCAGCTTCCGCGCCGATCCGGGCCAGACGATCGCCCTGGTCGGCGCCACCGGTTCGGGCAAAACCACCGTCGCCAACCTGATCCCGCGCTTCTACGACGTCAGCAGCGGCCGCGTGGTGATCGACGGGCACGACGTGCGCGACGTCAGCCTGGCGTCGCTGCGGCGACAGACCGGCATCGTCATGCAGGAAACGACGCTGTTTTCTGGCACCATCCGCGAGAACATCGCGTTCGGCAAGTCCGACGCTACCGACGAAGATATTGATTGGGCGGCGCGTTCCGCACGAGCCGATGAATTCATCGCGCGTCTGCCCATGGGCTACGACACGCGTGTCGGCGAACGCGGCGTCTCGCTGTCAGGCGGACAGAAGCAGCGGGTGGCGATCGCCCGCGCGTTGCTCATGAATCCCAGGATCCTGATCCTGGACGAGTTCACGTCGGCCGTCGACGCGGCGACCGAGCGCTTGATTCGCGCGGCGTTGGAGGAGCTGATGCGCGGACGGACGACGTTCGTCATCGCTCACCGCTTGTCCACCGTGCGCGCCGCGGACATGATCCTGGTGCTGCAGAACGGACGTCTGGTGGACACCGGCACGCATGAGGAACTGCTGGATTCGAGCGAGATCTACCGACAGATCCACGCCAGTCAGCTCGCCGAGCCGGAGGAGGTCGTCCACCTTCGGGATCGAGTCTTCGATGCGGGCGAGTTCGAAGAGGAGCTCATCTCATGATGCAGGGCGGGGGCGGCGGCGGACTGGGTGGGGGTCTGAACCGCGGCGCCGGACCCGGCATGCTGG
>VBGG01000218.1:2735-30325 GCA_005883405.1 Chloroflexota bacterium
ATCAGCGGCATGACCATCTTCCTCGGCCTGACGGTGCTGGCCTACTTCGCCGCCTTCCTGGCGAACTGGGCGCAGATGCAAGTGATGACCGTCGTTGGCCAGCGGCTGCTGCAGAAGATGCGCGGCGACCTGGTGCGTCACCTTCAGCGCTTGCCGCTCACCTACTTCGACCGGATCCCGAGCGGCGTGGTTGTCTCGCGCGTGATCAACGACGTGCAGACGGTCAACGAGCTGCTCAGCAACGGCATCATTCAGGCTCTCAGCGACGTTCTGACACTCGGCTTCACCGTCGCCATCATGGTGGCGCTGGCGCCGGGACTCGCCCTGGTCACGTTTGCCGTGATGCCGCTCATGGTGATCGCCGTGTGGATCTTCACCGAAAAAGCGAAGATCGCCTACCGACGGGCGCGGGTAACGGTGGCCGTGCTCACCGGCGAGTTCGCCGAGTCGTATGCCGGAGTGCGGGTGGTTCAGGCGTTCGCGCGCGAGGATGCCAGCCAGGAGCACTTCGACGAGCTGAACAACGACAACCGCGTCGCCAACGTCCAGGCCAACACGCTGTCGTCCATGCTTCTGCCGGTGGGGGAGCTGTGCAACGCGGCGGCGACGGTGTCGGTCATCGCCTATGGCGGTTGGCTGATGGTCAACGGCGGGTCGGTGACGCTCGGCGTGCTGGTGGCGTTTCTTGCCTACATCACGCGCTTCTTTCAGCCGATCCGCACGCTGACCCAGTTCTACAACCAGCTTCAGGCGGCGACGGCCGCTGCCGAGAAGGTCTTCGAGCTGCTCGACGAGCCGGTCACCATCCGTGAGGCGGCCCGGCCTATCACGCTGGCGCGCGTGCAGGGTGAGGTGGAGTTCCGCGACGTGGCATTCTCGTACGGCCGCGAGCCGGTGCTCGAGGATGTCAGCTTCCATGCCGAACCCGGCGAAATGATTGCGCTTGTCGGCCACACCGGTGCTGGCAAGACGACCATCGCGAGCCTGCTGTGCCGCTTTTACGATCCGATTGACGGAGCAATCATGCTCGACGGACACGACCTGCGCGATCTGTCGTTCAAAACCCTGCGCGAGTCGGTGGGCCTGGTTCTGCAGGACAACTTTCTCTTCTCGGGCACGATCGCCGACAACATACGTTATGCGCGACCGGGCGCGTCCGATGAGGAAGTCGTCGCGGCCGCGAAGGTGGCGAATGCGCACGGTTTCATTCAGCGACTACCGCGGGCGTACCAGACGGCCGTGCTCGAGCGCGCCGCGAACCTGTCGCTTGGGCAACGCCAGCTGATCGCCATCGCACGCGCAGTGCTGGCCGATCCGCGGGTGCTCATTCTGGACGAAGCGACCTCGAATATCGATTCGCAGACGGAGCTGCTGGTCCAGCAGGCGCTGCGCAAGCTGCTGGCGGGCCGCACGTCGCTGGTGATCGCACACCGGATGTCGACGATTCGCGCCGCGGACCAGGTGCTCGTGCTGGACGCCGGCCGCGTCATCGAGCGGGGCACCCACACCGAGCTGCTCCGTCGCCGCGGCCACTACTCCAGGCTCTACCAGCAGCAATTCGCCGAGCTCATCCCGGCGTAGTAGTGCATTGTCATCCTGAGGAGGCACCCATTGGGCTCCGCTCGCAGGCTCGCTTCGCGCAGAGCAGGCCCGTGGGCTCCGCTCGCAGGCTCGCTTCGCCCAGGGCAGGCGACGAAGGATCTATCCAGCTTCTCGTGTTCGGCGCCGGAGTAACGGATCCTTCGCAGGCTCAGGATGACATTCAGCCCTTACAGGACCCGAAACAGACGCTGTCCTTCAGGGCGTGGTGTTCGAGGGCAGTGTGCTGCAGTGCGCGGCCTCCGCGGCGTTGAGCGGCGCGGCGGGCAGGGTTGGCGGAGTCGCAAACGCAGGCACGGAGAAGTCGAAGAACTCGAGCATGGGGTTGGCGGCCGCGTCGCGCCGGCTGAGCGCCGGCAGGCCGAAGCGGGTCTCGATGAAGCGGAGTATCGAGGTGTGATCGTTCGTGCGGTGTGAGACGAAGTGCGCCCGAGCAAACGGCGAGACGACCACCGCCGGAACCCGCACGCCGTAGATATTGAACGCTCCCGGAGCGTCGCCGGGTAGCAGCATCGGCGGGATATCGTCGGGTGGGATGGCGGCCGGGGGTGGGACGTGATCGAAGAACCCGCCGTGCTCGTCATAGGTCAGGAACAGCGCGGAAGAGCTCCAGTTTGGGCTCTTGAACAGCGCGTCGATCACCTGCGCGGCGAACTGCTCGCCGACCTGAACGTTGGACGGCGGATGTTCGTCGTTTTCGACATTGTTCGGGGCGACCAGGATCGGATCGATGAACGCCACCTGAGGCAGGCTTCCGCTCGCGGCATCGACCAGGAACTCCTCGAAGGGGACGACCTTCGCCGCCGCCGGAGTCTCGCGTACGTACGCGAACAGAAATGCAAACGCTACCGGAAACTGGTCCGCATACACCTTCCAGCTGACGCCTGCCTCGTCCAGCTCATTGAAGATCGAGCGCTGCGAGAACTGGCCGGCAAGCGGCGTGTCGTTGCGGGTGTGCCCGAAGGAGGTGCCGGCGAGCAGGTAGAAGCGGTTGGGAAACGTCTGCGTCGGCGCCGAGGCGAAGTAGTGGTCGCCCATCGCGAAGGTGCGGTACAGGGCGTAGTAGAAGGGCAGGTCCGATTGATCGTAAAAACCCATCGAGCGGCTGCCGGTCGGATCGCCCGGGCTGATGGCGTTGGCCGCCGTGAAGCCGTCCATCCGGCCACCGTCGATCTCGCGGTGGGTGCCGTTCCAGGAGTGGTTGAGATCGGCTACCTCGCAGTAGTGGGTCTTGTGAAAGACTCGGATCGAGCGCCCATCCGGATCAGTGGGATCGGGATTACGGGCGCCGCGGGGCTCCGGAATGGCCCGTGGCTGTCCCTCGAAGTGGAGTCGTCCGAAATAGCTGTCGAACGAGCGGTTCTCCTGCATCAGCACGAGGACGTGGTCGATCGGTAGCTGCGCCGCGGTCGACGGCTGAGCGGCCGGAGTCAACGTCGAAAGAGAAATCGTCGCAAGTACCAGCGCCGATGCCCTGGCCAGCATCCACACTCTTCAGATGTTAGCGGACGATGACCTGAACGCCGGTGGACCGCAGCGCGGATAGCGCGCGCTCGAGCGCTTCTGCGTTCACGGCGCGAAGCTCGACGAGCGCCTGAGCCTCCGGGACGGTCGGCTGCGAGACGGGGAGCGTGCGTTTCGCATCCGCGCGGAGCACGCGCCAGTGATAGACCGCCACCACCGCGGCGACGATGCCGACCGCGAGGGCGTGCGCCAGATCGCTCAGCACACCGGCGCTCGAGCTGTCGCCGAGCGCCAGACCGATCAGGCGGTACAGGAAGGCCGCCGCGCTGGCGATCAACGTAAGCATCGCGCCAATCAAGCTGAGGTACACGTACAGTCGTCGCGCAAGCGAAGACGGTTCCGACCCACCAGGTGTCGGCTGCCAGTAGAGCAGCCAGACCGGCAAGCCGACGATCGCCAGCGTCGAGTACAGCGCGACCTGACCGCGCCATCCCTCTCCGCTGGTGGCGGCGGCCGGATTGAATAGCACGTCGCCGAGCGTCCACAGTAGGCCGGCGACGCCGGTCGCCAGGACGGCCAGCGCGACCAGGGCTACGAGATAGGTGTACAGCCGACGGATACCGGCCTGACGGGGCGCTTCCCCGAATGCGGCGGCCTGTCGGCGCAAGGCCTGGCGCTGGTAGGCCCACGCGGCGCCGTACACCAGCGCGAAGCTGGCGGGCGTGGCGGCTGCCGCCAACAGATCGCCGCCCACACCGCCGGGGCGGTCGACCCCGAGCAGGCGACCCACCGCATAGAAGAGCACCTGGCTTACTCCGAAGAGCGTGGCGACGACCGCCAGCGCCAGGGCCAGGAAGAGATAGACGCCGCGCAAGACAGAAACACCATCGTCGCGCCGCGAACCCTCCGGCAGACGGACGGGCAGCACCACCCAGTGCGCGAGCCACACTCCCAGACCAACCAGCGCGCTCGCCGCGCCCGGTCCCACGCCCACCGCGACGGACTGCCCAGGCAGAGTGGCGAGGCGCCACAGCGCCTCGACCAGTCCCTGAACGCCGATGAGCAGCGTGACTAGTCCGAAGAACGCCAGCCCATTGACGTACCAGCGACGCAGCGTGGCCGAGCCCCCGATCTCGCCGACAAGGTCGCGATCGCGGCCGGCGATCCGCCAGTGGGCAAGCCACACGCCGGTGCCCACCGCGGCAAACGGCAGTGGCCGGATCACCTCGAGCAGCGGATTGAAGGATGGGGAGGGCAGATTCGAGAGCGCGTTCACCGCGTGCGCAACGGCGTCCCGGGCGGAGTAGGTCGTGAAGAGAGTGGCGGCGCGCCCAACGTTGGATCCACCACCAGTGGATCAGCCAGACGGGCAAGCCGACGAGCGCGGCTGCCGCGTTCAGCGATACGGTGTCGCGCACGTAGCGATCGGCGCGAATGAGCGGCGATTGGAGGAGAATGTCGATCAACACCTGCACGAGGTTCGCCAGCGCGATCGCCAGCATGGCCAGACCGGCGAATCCCAGGAGGTAGGCGTACGTTCGACGGATGGTGGTCACACGTCGCTCCTTCAGGGCCTGGCGCTCACCAGCAGGTAGTCGTCCGGCGGCACGGTGATGCGCCAGTTGTCGGATTCGCGGGTGAGCCGTACCGTCGTGCGATCGGTGTAGCTTGTGCGTCCGAAGATCCCGCCAGTGCCGGCGTGCGTGCGCACCAGCACCACGCTGGCGCCGTCGCCGTCGAGTCGCTCGTCCTCGGTGGTGATGAAGGAGTTGTCAGGCTCGCTGCCGCCGGCGCGCGCGAGGAACCGCTCGCGGTCGGCCCGCTGTTGGGTCGACGTCGCCAGGAGGTCCCAGGCTGCCTGGGGATCGCCGCGTTGTTCCGCCAGGGCGTACGCCAGGGCCACGCCGCGCGGCGTGGTGAGATCAGGCGGACTGGCGGTCTGCGTGCGCAAGCTGGCGGCCGCGATCAGTCCAGCGGCGACCAGGGCCAGCACGCCGCCGACCACGGCGAGGGTGAACCTGTCCATCGCGCCACATTAAACGGCACGCTCGATGAGCGGCACGCAACTTGCCACAGCATTCGCTCGCTATGCCCCCCAAGACCCCTGGGGGTGGACGCTGGCGTCCCGTCAATGCACGGCGTGAGCCTGGCGTCCTGGCCATTGACACTCAGTACGAGGCGCTCGAGGCTGTCGTCGCCAGTCTCGGTCGCCAGGGATACCGGCTGAGCTTCGCCACGAGGATCGACGAGGCGGTGTGGGGCTTGCAAACCTCCAGCTTCGACGTGGTTCTGGTCGATGAAGACCTGGAACGCTCCTCGGAAGGCCGTCTGTTCGCCGAGATCAGCCGATACCCGCCGCAGACCATCTCGCTGATCACTCTGGCCAGGCCATATCCAGACGCGACGTTGAACGCGCTGCGTCGAGGCGCCTACGACTGTTTGATCAAGCCCTTCCAGCCCGATCTTCTGCGAGTGACGGTTGCGCGAGCCATTGAGCGGACGACGCTTGCGCGCACGACGCGAGAGCTGGTCGAAGAGCTCGAGGTGGCCAACGCGGACCTCAGGTCGGCCGGGCAACAGCTTCAGCGTCGGATCGACGAGGCTACGCGGGACTTGCGGACGAAGATCGACGAGCTCGACCGTGTGCGGCTCGAGCTGGAAGCCGCCCGCCGCCTGCGCGACGAGTTCATCCACGTCATCGCGCACGAGCTCGCGGGCCCGCTGACAGCGGTGGAGGGCTACGCAGAGATTCTTTGCGATCGCCACATGCCACGGGAGGTTCAGCCGAGGGCCTCGGCGGTCATCCGCGCCGAAACGCGGCGAATGGCGCGCCTGGTCGAGGACCTGACCGACACGGCCGAACCGTCCGACACTCCGAGCCTTGACCTGGGCTACTGCGACCTGGTCGAGCTGGTGGGTGAGCAGCTCGAGCTGGCGCGTGCGTTGAGCCTGAGACACTCGGTCACGGCCGAGCTGCCGCACAGGGAGGTCCACATCTGGTGTGACCGCGACCGGCTCGGTCAGGTCGTGTTCAACGTGTTGTCGAACGCGCTGAAGTACTCAGATGGCGGAAACGTACACGTCTCGTTGACGGCCGATCAGCAGCTGGCGCGAGTCAGCGTCATCGACGCGGGGCGAGGCATCCCCTCCGATCAGCTCGAGGCGATCTTCGAACCACACGTTCGGCTGGTCACGGATGGCCCCGACCAGCCGCCTGGCAGTGGCCTCGGCCTGTATGTCGCCAGGCGCATCGCCCAGGCTCACCGCGGCAGTTTGCGCGCAGAATCCAACGGCTCCGGCGCGACGTTCATTCTGAGTCTGCCGCTCGCTACCTGACCGGTCAGTTCCGGAAACTCTGCGAGTCGCGGCGCACGCAATCGTACGCATTTCGCCGCCGGACCTTTCGCCAGTGTGGGCGTAGCTGGGCGTACACCCTAAATGACGCGAGAACGCACCGCTCGCCAGCCTGACGAAAGGAGGTAATGGACCTGTGGAGGACCGCACACAGCTCAGTCTCGAGGCCGTCGAGGCAGAACAGGCGCTGGAATTACCAAACCGCGAACTACTGTCGCTGGTGAATGCCAACCTGGCGTTGCCCATCAACGCCGCGCTTTCGGCCAATGTTCTGTCTGACGGCGCAGCCGCGCTGTCCAGCGCTCAGCAGAACGCGCCGATCAACCAGGGCATGGTCGGCACCAACCCGCTGCTCGGTGGCCACTGAACGCCTCGCGTTTCGGGAGCCTGCTACCCCTGTCAAGCCTCCTGTAACTCGCAGGCTCCCCGATCAATTCATTCTCTAAAGATTCATTCTCTAAAGAAAGAAGACCTGTCAGCATGTCGATGGAGAAACGCGCTCTCGAGATCTACGAGCTCGAGTCCCAGGAAATCACCGAGCTGCCCGACCGCGAAGCGCTCTCGCTGGTCAATGCCAATATCGCGGCGCCGATCAACGCCGCGCTCGCGCTTAACGTGCTCTCTGATCATTCGGTCGCCTACGCCAACGCGCAGCAGAACGCGCCGATCTTTCAGGGCATCTGAGACGCAACCCGCCCGCGGGCGGACTTCAGACCCACCCCAGAGGTCTGAAGTCCACCCGCTCTGGCTCTGGGTGGACACAAGGATATGTACCCCGATCTCGTAGTTCCCGGCTTCCAGCCCAATACGCAGGGAAACAGCGCTGGGCACGCGAAATGCGGCGCAGTCCCGGTTATGGCCGAGACCCCGCACGTCCGTCCTTCCATTCTCGTTGCCGAAGATGATCCCGTCGTCGCCGCGATGGTCAAGGATCTGCTCGAGCTCAAGGGTTACGCGGTCTGGCCCGCCGAGAGTGGGGCCGAGGTCGAAGCGATAATGAAGGACGTCCGTCCCGACCTGGTCATCCTGGACCTGATGCTGCCTGACACCAACGGTCTGGTCCTGTTCTTTGACATCAAAGCGCGTGCGGACGTGCCCGTCATCTTCTGCAGCGGAACCAAGCGCAAAGAGGACGCCGTGCTCGGGCTGCGGCTCGGCGCGGAGGACTTCATCTCAAAACCGTTCTCGCCGCAAGAGCTCCACGCGCGTGTCGAGGCCGTCTTGCGCCGCACCGGCGTCCGGCATGCGTCCGGGGCGAGCCCGGCGTCGGGCTTTGACGCCATCGGCAGCCTGGTCATTGACCGGAGCCGCTGCCGCGTGACGGTGGGCGAGCGCGAAGTGTTGCTCACACCGACCGAGTACCGCTTGCTCTGCGTCGTGGCCGTTCGGCCCGGCGAGGTGGTGTCCAAGAAGGAGCTGGCGGATGCCGTGTGGGGCTACTACGACCCGGATATCGGTCGCACGCTCGAGGTCCACGTGCGCCGGTTGCGCACGAAGCTGAAGTCGACCGCGGCACTGTCGCCGAGGCTCGAGACGGTCCGCAGCTTCGGGTACCGCCTGACAGTCGGTCTGTAACCGGCTCGACGGCAGGCTACCTGACGTGCGTGCCGGTCCGAAGATTGCAATAGGACTGAACTGTGCAGACCGCTGCGTCGGTCGCCATGGGCGGGCTTACTCCGCGAGTCGACGTGTGCGAGCTGTGCTCTACGGGCGGTGAAATGCTTCGCGCCTCGGTGCTGGTCTGGCACCCGCGCGGAGGCGCCATCCAGGTCGCGGTGTGTGACCGCTGCACAGCGGCGGTACGGCGGCTGATCGCCCTGGCCGGTGCGGCGGGGAGTGGTGGCCCGGCCCAGATCCTCGTGCGGACCGAGCTCAGTCCAGCCGTCCAGGATGTGGAGAGTGTCGTCGTCGATCTGGTCGGCGAGCCGACCTTGATTCACGAATTCACCGACCCATTCCGCGCTGCGGACGGGCGGCTGTACACCGTCTGTGTGTGGGGTCAGGGTCGCGCAGACGGCACGTGGATTGGTTGGCTGTTATTTGTCCCACGAGCGGGTGGCGCGACCCGCCGCACGCCCCGCGAAACAACGCAGAGCAATCGCGAACAGCTCTACTACTGGGCCACCGGCGTGGAGCCGGCGTACCTGACCGGCGCCTTCAGACGGGCGAGCTAGCGTACTCGCTTGTGTTTGGCCCCCGCGCGGCGGAGCGACGAGGACTCGCGCAAGGCTGTCGCGCTGGCGTCGACGATGGTCCACAACGCCGCGTCCACCTGGATCAGCGTGCGCGACGGCTCAACCTGGGCATCGGCCGACGTCTTGCCGAGCATGCCGAGCAACGCCTCCACCGCCGCCTGGCGTGAGGCGACGTCGAGCATGTACTCGCGGCCGGTGCGCTGTCCAGAGGCCGCCTCCACCTCGATGGCTTTGAACGTCATGGCGACCCGAGCGCACGGTCGAGCGCCTCCAGCACGCGTTCCGCGGTGAGCGGCATGTGGGTGACCCGCGCACCGCACGCCGCGACGGCGTTGGCCACCGCCGGGGCCACGCTGGTATTGGTCAGCTCGCCAGCGGCTTTAGCGCCGAGTGGACCCGGCCCGCTCGGGTCGCGCAGCAGGACAGTCCTGAACGGCGGCGTGTCCATCGCACACGGCACCTTGTAGTCGCCCAGGGTCAAGGTGGTGATCTGGCCGTCCTGTACCTTCAGCTCCTCCATGAGTGCCGCGCCAATACCGAACATCAAGCCGCCTTCGAGTTGTCCCTGGTGCGCCACAGGATTGATGATCGTGCCGACGTCCGCCACGAGCAACACGTCGTGAATCTGCACCGCGCCCGTCTCGCGGTCGACCTCCGCTTCCACCACGTAGCCGGCGAACTCGAAGTCGCCCGGCTCGCCGGGCTTGTGCTGGCTGTCATACGCGCCGGTTACTTCCACGGGTGCGCCGCTCACGATCTGGTCCGCAACTTCGTCGAACGATGCCGACGAACTGGCGCTTACGAAGCGATCGCCCTCCAGGCGGACCTGGCCCGCCGGCCAGCCCATCGTCTCGGCCGCCAGCTCCTCGAGGCGCGCCTTCATCTCGACTGCGCCGGCCTGCGCGGCGCGACCGAGCACGTGCGTGATGCGCTGCCCGCCGACGCCCGGATCGGGCGCAGGTCCAGCCGTATCACAGTGGCGGATGACCACCCGCCGGGGATCGACCGACATCACCGCCGCGGCCACGCGTCGCAACACGGTGTGCGCGCCGCCACCCTGGTCGGCCACGCCCGTCTGGACCTCGACCTGACCGCCTGGCAGGAGCTGGATGACCACCGAGGTCGCGCCCGCGCCGATGTGGCGTACGCCAAGACTGACGCCACGGCCGTGTCCCGGCGCCAGGGGTGTTCCCCAACCGGATTCGCCTTCGAGCGCGTCCAGCACCTCGATCGCCCGCGCGCGCCGGACGCGCTCGCCGGTGACGCTCGGCTCGCCATCGTGGATCGCGTTACGCCGCCGCAGCTCGATCGGATCGAGCCGGAGCTCCTGGGCAATCATGTCGACGTGGCACTCGCTGGCGAACATCGATTGCGGATCGCCCGGCGCGCGCATCGATCCGCCAGGGATGCTGTTGGTGTAGACGGCCTTCACTTCGAGCCTCGTCACCGGTATGTGGTAGGCGGTGAGCGTGTTATGCACCGGCACGACCAGGTTCGGCGCGACCTTACCAGCCGCATACGCGCCGCCATCAACGATAGCTTCAGACTGATGCGCCAGAAACATGCCATCGCGGCTGACCGCCGTTCGCAACGTCATGATCGCGGAATGGCGTGAGTTGCTGGCCTGAAGCTCGTCGGCGTAGCTCATCACCGACTTGATGGGCCGGCCGGTGGCGCGCGCGAGGAAGTAGCAGGTGTACTCGTCGATGGATAGGCCCTTGCCACCGAAGTCGCCGCCGATGAAGGTTGTGTCGATCACGATCTGCGACTCGGGTAGCTCCAGCGCTGTCGCCAGCTGTTGACGCAGCGCGGCCGGTGACTTGTTGGTGTTGATGATACGAACCTGGTCGTCTTCGTTGATCCACACGACACACGCTCGCGGCTCGAGGAAGCCCTGGAATTCGCGCGCAGTAGTGAACGTGTGCTCGATCACATGATCCGCCCGCGCGAAGACGTCTTCGATCGCCTCACCGGTCTCCGACTTCTGGACCAGGGCATAGCCGTGGATGTTCGGATGCGGCGTCTGGGGCCGTTTCGCCCCGAGATATTTGTAGCTGTCAATATCGGGATGGAGGAGCGGGGCGCCGTCGCCAAGTGCGTTGTCCAGGGTGACAAGCGGAAGGTCTTCGTACTCCACCTCCACCAGGCGCGCCGCCTCTTCCGCGGCGTCGCGCGTTTCGGCGGCGACGGCCGCCACACGGTCGCCGACCATCCGCACACGCTCGCGGGCCAGCGCCGGCCAGTCCAGCAGACGCCGTCCGAAGCGAACATCGCCGATATCCGCACCCGTCAGCACCACGTGTACGCCGGGCACCTGTTTTGCCGCCGACGTGTCCACCGACAGGATGCGGGCGTGCGGTCGCGGGCTGCGGGCGTAGGCCAGCCACAGCGTGCCGGGCATCTGCACGTCAGCGGTGTAGCGCGCGGAGCCGGTGACCTTGAGCGGTCCCTCCACCCGGTATTCCGGTTCGTCGAACATAACCTGGGGATCTTCCAAGGCGATCACTGGCGAGCTCCATTGGCTTGATCACGCAGCTGGCGAACGGCGCGCTCGGTCCAGACGCGCGCCATGCGGCGTTTGTAGGCAGACGATCCGCGCGCGTCATCTGGTGGATCGACCACGTCGAGCACCAGGGCGGCGGCGTCGGCGATGCGCTGGTCGGTGAGCGCCTCACCGCGCAACGCATCCTCCACCGCCCGAGCGCGCAGCGGGACGCCTGCCGCTCCAGCCAGCGCCAGACGCGCGTCTTCGCAGCGTCCGTCACCGTCGACGCGCAGCGTGGCAGCCACCGACACCGTGGCGTAGTCATCGTGCGTTCGAGGTAGGAATTTCAGATAAGCGGCGCGCGTGCCGGACGGCAGCGGCGGCAGGTGGATGGCCGTCAGGATCTCGCCGGGCTCCATCACCGTGGTCAGGTAATCGACGAAGAATTGGTCGAGCGGCAACCTCCGCTGGCCCTTCCGACTGGTAAGCGTGACCTCGGCACCCAGCGCGATGAGCATTGGCGGCGGATCTTGCGCCGGGTCGGCGTGGGCCAGATTGCCACCGATCGTCCCCTGATTGCGGATGCGCACCGTGGCAACGTGTCCGAACGTTTCACCCAGCGCACCGCAATAGGCGCGCACCGCGGGCGAGAGCTCGACCTGGCGGTGGGTCGTGAGCGGTCCGATCTCCAGTACAGCGCCGCCGTTTTTGGCCGCGACGCCGCGAAGCGCCGAAACGCGACGGAGCGAGATCACACGTGACGGCTCGATCAGTCCAAGGTTCATCAACAGCATCAGCGATGTGCCGCCCGCGATCAGGTGCGCGTCGTCAGTGCCATACTGTTCGAGCAGCGACAGCGCTTCGTCCAGACCTTCGGGCTGGTGCAGCTGGAAGGGCCGCATCAACGGATGCCGACCGGCTGGCGCGGAACCACGGGAGTGCTTGCTTCGGCAGCGGCGAGGATGCTTTCGACGATCTTGTAGTAGCCCGTGCAGCGGCACAGGTTGCCCATCATCCATGTTTTGATCTGGTCCGGAGTTGGCCGCGGGTTGTCCTGGAGCAATGCCGCGGCGGCCATGATCTGGCCAGGCGTGCAGATGCCACACTGGAACCCGCCGTGTCGGATGAAGGCGTCCTGCAGCGCCGTCAGGTGGTCCGCGTCAGGCGCGAGGCCCTCGATGGTGGTAACCCGTGCGCCGTCGGCAAACGCGGCTGGGAAGAGGCAGGCGCTGATCAGCTGTCCGTCGAGAAGCACGCTGCAGGCACCGCAGACTCCGACGCTGCAGCCTTCCTTGGTTCCCGTCAGGCCGAGATCGTCGCGCAGCAGATCGATCAGCCGGGTGTTCGCGCGCACCGTCAATTCACGCGGCGTGCCGTTCAACTCGAACCGCAGGTGATGTTCGCTGGCCGTGGTCATCGCCCGGTAATGCTAGCCCTCCCGAACCACCTGTATTTTCCCGCCTCGCCTCCGCCACTGTACTGACGGGACAAAGTGGGCTCAACGGGCAAAAAGGGGGCCAGGGAATGAAGATCCCAGTTCGCAACCGCGCGTTTCCAGGGAGCGACGAGGAACGCAGCGACATGGTTGCCGCCGTCCGCCGTTACTGCGCGTGCTTACCCGTGGATTCTGAGCCCGGGTCGGTGAAAGTGATCACCGAGCCGTGCCCGCCACACGACCTGCTTGGACAGGACGACACGCTCAAACGCCTGGTCTTCTATCGACGCTGGCACCGCGCGCGCGCACGCACCCGCTGAGCACAGCGCGGGAACGCGCCAACGCGAGAACGTCTACATGTACATGCCGCCGTTGACGGCGATCACCTGGCCAGTGATGTAGTCGCCATAGGCGATCAGGAAGAAGACGGCCTGGGCCATCTCCTCGGTCTTGCCCAGGCGGCCCATCGGGATCCGCGCGATCACCTTGTCGAGCGCTTCCTTGGGTACCGCCACGACCATCTCCGTCTCGGTGTAGCCCGGCGCGACGCAGTTTACGGTGATCCCGCGCCGCGCAAACTCGAGCGCGGCGCTCTTGGTGAAGCCGATCATGCCCGCCTTGGCGGTCGCGTAGTTCGCCTGGCCGAAGTTGCCCATCTGGCCGATGACGGAGCTGATGTTGACGATCCGACCGAATCCCTGCTCCAGCATGAAGGGCACCACCTCGTGGGTGACGTTGAAGATGCTGTGCAGGTTCACGTTGATGACCGCGTTCCAGTCTGGGTGCTCCATCTTGGCCAGCGACCGGTCGCGCGTGATGCCCGCGTTGTTCACCAGAAAATCGATCTTGCCGAAGCGCTCCGCAACCGAGGCGATCGCCGGCTTGACCTCGTCGGGCACCGCCACGTTGCCCTTGACGGCCATGGCATCGACGTCCATCGCCCGAAGCTCCTCGACCGCCGACTCGGCGGTTTCGACATTGCCGGAATAGCCTACCGCCACGTTTGCGCCGTGGCGGCCAAGCTCCAGCGCGATCGCGCGTCCGATGCCTCGGCCACCACCCGTGACCAACCCGCTCTTGCCGGAAAGTACCCCAGCCATCGGTTCCTCCCTTCCTTTAAAGAGAAGGCTAACCGAGTTGGTCCTTTCGTGGCTCGCGCTAACGTTCGAGCACGTATCTCCCCGGCGCAGGGCCCACGGGCGGATGCGCGGCGCTGCCCATCGATGGCGGAGCGACCCGCTCGCCAGACCGCGGGCGGAGCCACTCGATCCAGTCTGACCACCAGCTGCCGGTGTGCTGCGCGGCGCCCGCCATCCATTCGTCGGCGCTCGCCGCTTTCTGCGGATTGGTCCAGTACCCGCGGCCTTTGGTGGGTGGATTGATGACGCCGGCGATGTGGCCGCTGCCGCCAACCACGAAGCGCGACTCGCCGCTCGCCAGCTGGGTGATCCGCCAGGCCGAACGCCACGGAACGATGTGGTCTTGCTCGGTGCCGACCGCGTACACATCCTGGCGGATCTGGCCCAGATCGATCGGCACGCCCTTCAGCGACACCTGATTGGGTTTGATCAGATCGTTGTCGAGATACGTGTGGCGTAGATAGAAGGAATGGGCCGCGCGCGCCATGCGCGTACCGTCGGCATTCCAGTACAGAAGATCGAACGCTGGCGGATCCTTACCGAGCAGGTAGTTGTTCACCACGTTGCTCCAGATCAGGTCATTGGCACGCAGCATGTTGAACATGTTCGCCATGTGGCGGCTCTCCAGGTAGCCCCGCTCGAGCATCTTCTGTTCGATGAAGGCAACCTGCGGCTCGTCGATGAATACCGCGGTATCGCCGACCTCTGTGAAGTCTTGCAGCGCGACGAGGAACGTCGCCGCTTTGATCGATGTGTCGCCCATGGCGGCCAGGTACGGCAGCGTCATGCTGAGCAACGTGCCGCCGATGCAGTAGCCGACCGGCATCACGCTTGGCGAACCCGTGATCTCCTTGATCGCATCGAGTGCCGCGAGTGGCCCCAGGTCCAGGTAGTCGTCGAAGGTGGTGTCCTCCATCGACTCGTCCGGATTCTTCCAGCTGATCACGAAGACGCTGAAGCCCTGATCCACCAGAAACTTGATCAGGCTGTTCTGGGGCTGCATGTCCAGGATGTAGAACTTGTTGATCCAGGGTGGCATGAACAGCAGCGGCACGCTGTGGACGGTGTCCGTGGCGGGGGCGTACTGGATCAGCTCAATGAGCTGGTTGCGGAGGACGACCTGACCGGGCGTGACGGCCAGGTTGCGTCCCGGCGTGAACGCCTGAGTGTCGGTCATCTTGATCTCGCCGGCCTGCAGGTCGCGCAGCAGATGCTGCGTGCCATTCACCAGGTTCTGGCCGCCGCTCTCGATCGTTTCGTGGATGACCTGCGGATTGGTGAACAGAAAATTCGATGGACTGATCGCGTCCACGAACTGGCGCAGGTAGAACTGCAGCTTGCGTTGCTCAGCGGCATCGAGGCCTTCGAGCGCCGCGGCCGACTTGAGCAGAGCCGTTGCGCTGAGCAAGTAGCTCTGCTTGACCGCGTCGTACGCCGCGTTGCGCTGCCAATCCGGGGCGCTGAAGCGGCGGTCCGCCGGCTCAGGCTTGGCAGCCGGCTCGGCCTGCGGCGCAACACCCCACAGTTTGAGCGCGGCGTTGGTCCACATGCGAGAGGATTGGTTCACAAACTCGGCGTAGGCGTTCCAGGCGTGGCTCGGGTTCTTCAATGCGTCCTGCCATAGCTGCTGGAACGCCGTGGTCACTTCGCCCGGGCTGAGCGGCAGCAGCCGCGACATCGGGTTCGTATCCCAGAGTTCGTCGATGAGCCGCGCCCAGGCATCGGAGTCGGCCAGTGGCCGCATCTCAGTCATGGCGGGCAAGCCAGTCCGTCACATGCGGCCACAAGGCCGTCTTGGCGGCACGGCCGACGACGATGCCCACGTGACCACCCTCCAGCACGATCTCTTCGGCGTCTTCACTGCTAACCACGTTCGTGATCGCGCGCGTGGTCGGACGCGGCGCGATCTCGTCGGCAGACGCGGCCACATTGAGCAGTGGGCAGTGGATGTTGTCGAGCCGCACCACGTTGCCGTTGAGCTCGAGCTGACCTTTGACGAGTTTGTTGTCCTGGTAGAACTCCGTGATCCACTGGCGGTACGCCGCGCTTGGAAACGGCACACCTTCATTCACCCAGCGGTACATCGCCTGCCAGCCGGCCACATCGAACTTGGGATCGCCCAGCCTGCCCCAGAGCCGCACATAGGTGCCGACAGTGGTCGGCAGCGGGCTGAGCAGTTTAGAGCCCATATCAGGCATCTGTCCGGGCACGAGCGGCAGCGTCGAAGTAAGCTGTTGGACCGGAAAGACGCCCTTTTTGGTCAGCTGGCCGAACTTGCCGGCGTTCGCGAAGTCGATGGGCGTGGTGAACAGCACCAGGTTGCGAACTTTCACCGGCGAGTTGGGATACAGCGCCGTATAGCACGCCGCGAGCACCCCGCCGATACAGTAGCCAAGGACTGTCATGGGTACGCGCCCGGCCGCCTCGCTCGCCTTGCGCAGCGCGCGCGGCAGGTAGCGCGTGACCAGCGTGGTGATGTCGAGTGCGCGATCTTCGTCGCCGGCGATGCCCCAATCCAGCAGGAAGACGTCGAAGCCCCGCTCGAGCAGATGCTCCACGAAGCTGCTGCCCGGTCGCAGGTCCAGGATGTAGGCGCGGTTGATGAGCGGCACGACCAGGAACACGGGGGTGCGGTGGGTTGGCGGGCTGGTGCGTCGGTAGCGGAACAGGCGCGCCTTGTTCTTGCGCCACAACAGGTCGTGCGGCGTGACACCGACCGGTGCATCGCGGGCGGAGAGCACCGCGTGCATCATATCGACCGAGCGGAAGTCGGGGGTTACGTCTGTCACGAGAGTCACGACGGCTCGCTCCCTTGTGGCGTCGGCGGATTGCCGCCAGTGGAGGGGGGCACCATCTGAGCGCGAAGGATCGCCTCCATCGTCGCCAGTCGGTCGTCGACCTGATCGACCTTTTCTTCGAGTGCCACGATCAGCTCGCCCAATCGGGCGATGTCTTCGCGTGTCGGCAGGTTGACCTGCTCGAGGTACGAGCGCATGTTGTCGCGAACCGTCTTTTGTGCCGCCAGGAACGTCTCGAGGATCTTGCCGCTCGATTCTGCGAACGACGGGTTATTGACGGTCCGCTCCAGGACAGCGTTCCAGGCGCGTTCATTGGTCTCGTAGATCTGCCGCCAGACCTCGAACGGATCCGGCGGACGGCGGGAGGACTGGCTTTCAGGTGAGGTCATGCCTCAAGGTTCCTTTCGTTTCCCGTAGAGACCAAAAAACTGGTCGAGCATGCGGCGATACACATCGAGCGTATTCGCCCACTGATCGAGCCAGCCACGTCCAACTTCGGTCAGTGAATAGACGCGGCGGGCAGGGCCGGTCGGGCCCGGCTCCCAACTCGAGTGCAGCAGGCCATCCTTTTCGAGCTGACGCAAGGTGCGATACAGTGTGCTCATCTCGAGACTGAGGAAGCCGACGCTGCGAAGGTACTCTTCGATGAGGTACCCGTGGGCGCGTTGCAGCGACACGGCGAGCAGGACGTACGGGATCAGAATGTCGCGTGGCGACCACGCGGTGGGTGGGGACGAGTCTGCCACGGCGTCGGTCGAGGGCGGCGGCGGAGTCGTCTCGTCGGGAGGCGGAGTGGCGGGTGCAGGTCGGCGGCGCGGCATCGCTTGTTGACTATATCACACCTATGTGTATAATGCAGATAGCTACTGAATGCGAGTAGCGAATCTCGTACCATCCAGGAGGCCGCTTCCATGGCCACTCCCAGCACCTCTAGCGCGGCCAGCGCCGTAGACGAAGCCGTGCGCATCGCCGCCGAAGGCTCGCGCCGCACGACCGAAAGCGCTCAGGCCTTCCTGCAGGCCGGCCGCAAGTACTACGACCAGGCCGCCCAGTTCAATCGCGACCTGATCACGTTCTGGACCGCCGCGGCCGATGCCGGCTTCCAAACGGCGTTCGAGGTTCAGAACGCTGCGCTGAAGAACACGCAGGACTGGTTCGACACGTCGGCCAGTCTGAACAAAGAGGCGCTCCGCCGCTGGGCCGATCTGACCCGTCAGGCGCAGGCGACCACGCTCAAGACGTACCAGAACAGCGCCAAGCTGTTCGAGAGCATCACCGCCGCGGACTAGCGCGTCTACGACCGCCTCGCCGGCTGGCGGGGCGGTCGCTTCTTCCTTCGGCTGCTTCTTCCTTCGGCTATGGTGTGCGATATGCACACCAGGTCCTTACGGATACGCCTCGCATGGCTCGGGGCGGGTGGTTTGATCGCCACGATGGTGGCCCTCGCGCCCATCACCTCGTCCGCCCAATCGGCGACGGCCAACCCGAACGGCTGGGGCTATGGCTACAACGTCCAACTCTGGCACTACGACAGCGTCGCCCGGTCGAACGTTATCGGCGACGTGACCCAGGCCGGCTTCAACTGGATCACCCAGCAGCTCGAGTGGCAGGAGGTCGAGGTCGAGCCCGGCAACTACGACTTCACCCAGCTCGACAACATCATCGGCGACGCCAGCACCGCCGGCTTGAAGATCATGCTGAGCTTCTCGCACGCGCCGGTGTTCTATCGCACCGACACCAGTGGGCTCATGCCGGGCGACCCGACCACTTACGGCAACTTCATGCAGGCAGTGGCCGCGCGCTACGCCGGCAAGGTCCAGGCGTACGAGCTCTGGAACGAGGAGAACCTGGATCGCGAGGCCGGCACCGGCAACGTCGATCCCTCCACCTATCTGCCATTGCTCGAAGCGGGCTCCACCGGCGTCAAGTCCAGCGATCCGAATGCGCTGGTCCTGCTCGGAGCGCCGAGCCCAACGACTTCCAACGTGCCGGGCGTGTCGATCGACGACGTCAGCTACCTTCAGCAGCTGTACGCCATCAACGGTGGCGAGGCGGCTGGTTACTTCGACGTTGTGTCTGCCCACCCGAGCGGCTTCTCCAACCCGCCGGACTGCACGCCGGCCACTCCGCAGTGCAGCCTGTCGGGCGCCTGGAACACCGACGATAGCTTCTTCGCCTTCACCCGCGTGGGCGAATACCACGACGTCATGGTCCAGAACGGCGACGTCGCCAAACAGATCTGGTTCACCGAATTCGGCTACTGCTCGAATCCGACGCCACCACCAGGCTACGAATACTGCAAGTACATCACCGACGACCAGCAGGCGCTGTTTCTGTACCAGGCCTACAACATGGCGCGTCAGGTGCCGTACGTCGGCGCCATGTTCGCGTGGAATCTGAACTTCCAGCTGTCGGTGCCCCAATTCGACGAGAAGTGGGGTTTCGGCATCGTCCACTCTGACTACGGCGGACGGCCGGCGTACTTCCGGCTGCTGGGGATGCCCAAGCCATGAGCCAGGTCCAGGTTCGGCCCCCCGAGTCGCACGTCGACCTGCTCCAGCGACCGCTCTTCGCCCATTTTGCGACCGTCGCGCCCGACTGTTCGCCGCGCGTCAATCCGATGTGGTTCTATTGGGACGAAGAGGCGGGCGTGCTGAGGATGACGCATACCAACCGGCGCCACAACTTTCGAAATCTGCAGAAAAACCCGCGCGTGGCGCTGTCGGTCGTCGATCCGGATGACCAGTATCGTTACATCCAGATCCGTGGTGAGGTGGTGAAGGTGGAGCCGGACCCGACCGGCGCCTTCTACCAGACTCTCCAGCAGCGCTACCGCGGCTACACCACGGACGTTCCCGACCGCGACGCGCGGGTCGTGCTGACGATCCAGCCCGTGGCATTCAAGGTGCGCGAGTGAGCTTCGACCAGGAGACGCTCAAGGCCTGGGACCAGACGGCTGAGGTCCAGATCGAAACCAGTCGCGGCGCGGGCGCGCCGGTTCACCGCACGGTGATCTGGATCGTGGTCGACGGCGACCAGGCCTATGTACGCTCGGTGCGGGGCCCGGCCGGTCGCTGGTATCGCGAGATGCGCGCCAATCCGCACGGCGCGGTGCACGTCGGCGACCGCCGCGTGGCGATCGAGGCACAGCCCGCGGCGGACGAAGCCACCATCACCCGGGTGAGCGAGCTCATTTCACACAAATACCAGCAGCGCTGGCCGGGCCCGACGGCTGGCATGCTGCGCGGCGAGGTGCTGCCGACCACCCTGCGCCTGGTGCCGGACCACTGATGCGATTGGACGGCAAGGTAGCAGTTGTCACTGGCGCGAGCCGCGGCATTGGTCGGGGTATCGCCGCGCGCCTCGCCCAGCAGGGCGCCATGGTGGCGATCACCGCGCGCGGTGCCGACGCGCTGCAAGCGGCAGCCCGCGGCATCGAGGCGGCCGGCGGAGCGGTCCTGCCCATCCCCGCCGACGCCGGCGTCAAAGCCGACGTGGAGGCGGTGTTCAAACAGGTGCTCGACACGTGGGGCAGACTCGACATCGTCGTCAACAATGCGGCCTGGGCCTCGCCCCAGGCGCACATCCTGGAGATGGACGAGGACCACTGGGATACGGTGATCCGCGCCAATCTCAAGAGCATCTACCTCCACTGCCACCGCGCCGCCAACATCATGGTCGACCACGGGACGCGCGGATCGATCGTCAACATCAGCTCCTTCGCCGCCGCGCGGGCCCATCGCTACATGGCTGCGTATGATGCGACGAAGGGTGGCATGGAGGCGATGACCCGCACCATGGCGCTGGACCTGGGGCCGTTCGGTATCCGCCTGAACGTCGTCGGGCCGGGTGCGATCCATACCGAGGAGTACGACGCGGCCGGCGAAGAGGGCCGACTGCGCCGCGGGCAGACGGTCCCCCTCGGCCGCGTGGGGTATCCGGAGGATGTCGCCGGGGCGGTGGCGTTCCTGGCGTCTGACGACGCCAGCTACATCACCGGCCAGGTGCTGTACGTCGACGGCGGCGTGTTGGCCCAGCTGCGCTCGCCGCAGGTCGACGCACCCCTGCCCGAATCCGTCAAACGCCGCCTCCGCGCCACGTAACGCCTCCGCCGCGGTGTTACATACGGGGCGATGCCCGACTTCCGCGTGCTGTACACCGACCGCGGCGATTACTCGCAGGATCTCGACCTCGAACAACCCCTGTATGAGGCGATCGGGGCGGAGATCATCGACGCCCGGCTCGACCACAACGCGCTCGACTGGGACAGCTACGCGCGCTATTTGAAGGACGCCGATGCGCTGATCTGCTTCCGCGTGCCGGTGCAACGTCGTGCGCTCGAGGCGGCTCCCAGGCTGAAGGTGGCGGTCAGGTCCGGCGTCGGCTACGAGAACTTCGACCTGGCCGCATTCGCCGAACGCGGCATCCCTGCCTGCAACGTGCCGGACTATGGCAGCGAAGAGGTGGCCGTCCACGCGCTGGCGCAGATGCTGGCGCTGCGCAGGCGGGTCGTGTTCTTCGACCGTACGCTGCGGGAGGGTTACTGGCGTGGGGCGCCGGGATCGCTGCCGATGCGGCGGCTGAGCCAGCAGACCGTTGGCATCGTGGGGCTGGGACGTATCGGCCGCGAATTCGCCAGACGTGCTGGGCCGATCTTCGGACGCGTGCTGGCGTGCGATCCGTACATCCCCGCGTCAGACTTTGTCGCCGCGGGCGCCGAGGCGGTGGAACTGGATGAGCTGCTCGCGCGCTCCGACGCGGTCACCCTGCATGTCCCGCTGACTTCGCGGACACGTCACCTGATCGGGGCACGCGAGCTGACGTTGATGAATCCGAGCGCCGTGCTGGTGAACACCGCGCGCGGCGCCGTGGTCGATCAGCTGGCGCTGGCCGAGGCGCTCACGTCGCACGTGATCGAAGGCGCGGCGTGCGACGTCTGGGAACGCGAGCCGGCGCTGTTCGATCATCCGCTGTTCCAGTGTGAAAACTTCATCGGCTCACCCCACATCGCCGGCATCTCCATCGAAAGCCAGATCGACAACCGCACCAAGCAGGCGCAGGAAGTCGTCCGCGTCCTCTCGGGCCAGCCACCCGTCAATCCCGTCCTCGCCGAGGACTGACGTCAGCGCGTCCAACTATCAGCTATCAGCTATCAGCCGCCGACTCCTCCTCCTCCTCCTCCTCCTCCTCGTGAGACTGGCCCTCGCACGGCCAACCGCGCGAAGCGGGCGCTAGCGCCGCGCGACCCCTCCTCCTCCAACGAGGTCGGCCCTCGCATGGCCAGCCGCGCGAAGCGGGCGCCGGCGCGACCCCTCCTCCTCCAACGAGGTCGGCCCTCGCATGGCCAGCCGCGCGAAGCGGGCGCAAGCGCCGGCGCGAGCCGTGTCCACCTGCCATCGGCCCTCGCATGGCCAGCCGCGCGAAGCGGGCGCTAGCGCCGGCGCGACCCCTCCTCCTCCAACGAGGTCGGCCCTCGCATGGCCAGCCGCGCGAAGCGGGCGCCGCTCTGACAGTTGGCGGCTACGCTACCGAAATGCAGCTCAGCGATTCTGAACGCGCCAGCGGCCGCCTTGCGCCCTCGACGGTGCACGCGGCCGTGGAGCACGTCCGCAACAACGGCTTCGTGCTTTTCGAACGTGTGCTGCCTCGAGACCTGGTCGCCGATATGCAGTCGAGCTTCGCCAGGCTCATCGACACGCACCCCAGCAGCACTGAGGCAAACCGGGGCGCCAATCGCTTCCAGATGCACCTGCCCTTCGAGCCGCCGTTCAATGACGAGCGGCTGATCGCGAGCCCGTTCGTGCTGCCCATTGTGGACGCGCTGATCGGCGCGGACTGCATCTGCCACTACCTCGCCTCCGACACGCCGCTGCCTGGCTCCGACTACCAGGAGGTCCACCCCGATATCTTCCCATCGTGCTGAATACGCCGCTGATCGATGTAACGCCTGACAACGGCCCACTCGAGATCTGGCCCGGCGGCACCCACCACTACGTCGCCGAGCGGTCTGAAGTGCCCGCGCTCGCTGCGGAGATGCACTCCGAGCCGGTGTTGATGCCGGCTGGATCGTTGGTCATTCGAGACTCGCGCATGTGGCACCGCGGCACACCCAATCGCTCCGATGCACCGCGGCCAAACGTGACACTCATCTACTCGCGGTTCTGGCTGAAGCTCCGCTACCGTCCCATTCCGATCCGACTCGAGACGTACGAGCGGCTATCCGAACGGGGGCGGCGTCTGTTTCGCCACGAGGCCATCGGCGTCGCAGCTGACGGTCTACACGATCTCAGCCCAGCACAGTTCTACGCGCTGCCGAGCTAAAATCAGCCGCGTCTAGAACGCGCGTTCGCCTACACTTTCGGCCCAGGAGAGGATGCGTGCTTCCGCCTGGTCTCGCCTGGCAGCGGTTGCTCCTTTTGCAGGATGTGCTGGATGAGCAGCCCGAGCTGGCGCGCGCGCTGCACCGTCTCTCGCTCTACGATCAGCTGGCGATGACCCTCGAGCTGCTGCTCGATAGCCCCGAGCCCGCCGAAGCGCTGCCCGCCAACGTCATCCCCTTCAGGCGCCCGCCCAGGCGGTGATCCTGCGGCTCGTCACACGCCAGGGTGTCGGCGGCGGCCATGGCGAGGCCCGTGTCGCCACCGGCGTGCCAGCGGCGCCCACTGGCAGGGTGGCCCAGCTATCCGCGATGTGGGGGAACGGAGCTCGCAAGCTCGGCGGTGGTCGCGGTGGCGCGTGGTTGCTCGCGACGCTGATCATCATCGCCGCCTTCGGCAGGCTCGCAGTCCGCAACCTGGCCAACTTTCGCCCGGTGAGCAACGACGAGGTCGAGCTGATCGCCGTCGCCTACAAGCTCGCGACGCGGGGTGTGCTTGGCTCAGATATGTACGCCGGCTTCTTCGGAGGGGACGACCATCACCTGGAGACGCTGCCGCTCCAGCACGTGCTGGAGGCGATCAGTTTCCGTCTGTTCGGCGCGGGCATCCTGCAGGCGAGAGGAGTTTCGCTGCTAGCCGCGGTGTCGATCGTCTGGCTCGTCGGCTGGCTCGCGTATCGCTGGTACGGCCTCGGCGCCGCCATCGTGTGTGACCTGCTGCTCGTCGCCTGGCCATCGAATCTGACAGCGGTGCAGAACGGCCTGCCGCTGCTCGGCGTTGCGCGCGCGGCGCGCTACGACGTCCTCGCCGTCGCCAGCGTGTGGCTGGCGGTCGCCCTGCTCGATCTCACGCTGCGGCGGCCGCGGCCACTGCGTGCCCTGGCGCTGGGCGTCTCCGCGGGAGTGGCGACCCTGTCGCAGGTTTTCGGCAGCTTCGTCGTGCCGCTGCTCGCGCTGGGCTGGATCTGGGCACGCCGTGGCGCCTCGGGGCGACCCGGCGCGGCAGGGGGCTCGTTGCGGGCTTGCGGCCCTGGCATCCGGGGAGCGCGCATCGCGGCGGCGGTGCCTACGGCACGAACCGCGGTGATTTCCTGCGGCCCGGCTTCTACGCGGAGAACCTCACGTCGGAGTGGACGCGGTACGTGCACCTGTTCTCCCAAGGTTCCGACAACGCGCTCGACGCGCCGCGTGTCTGGAGCACCTGGCTGCTGGTGCTGGGCATCTGGCCGGCCATCGCGTTCGTCGCGTGGCGGAGCCGTCGGGCAGAGGCCGCTGGCGATCGGCTGCTGCTCGTGAGCCTCGGCACGTTCGCCCTGCTATTGGCGCTGCTGGACCAGACCAAGGTGCCGCTGTACGCCATCCTGCTATTGCCTTCGATCTGCCTCGCGCTCGCTGCCTTCTGGACGGGCGTCCTGGCCTGGGCCCTGCGCGGCCGGCTGCTACGGCTGGCGATTGGCGCCGCGGCGGCCGCGGCGCTCGTGGCCGTTGGCCTGGAAGGGCTAGCTGCCTACCAGGCCGACTTTGCCGAAGCGACGCAGGTCACTCCGTATCTGGCCCTCGGCCAGCAGATCGAGTCAGCGGTCGCACCCGACGCGTCGGTGCTCGGTCCCGAGCGCTGGTGGTGGCCACTACACGACCATCAGTACCTCTCGTTGCGGAGCATCTGGTTCCAGTGGGCGGCCGCCGCCAGCAAAGGCGGCGACAGCCCACGGTTTGTCGACTGGGTCACCCGCTCCCAGGCGGACAGCGTGATCGTGAACGTCAACGTCAGGGCCGACATTCACGCCTTCCCCGAGAGCCTCCAGATGCAGTTCTGGTCTTACGTCGAGCGTTGCACAACGCAAGTAGGCGACATCCAGGACGCGAATTACTTCGACGTCGAGGTCTATGCCGTCCGGCGGCCAGCGCCTGACGGCTGCGCCTGAGCAATTCGCCCGCCAGAGCGGTCGCGCTCAGCCCTTTGAAGTCGTACTCGCATCCGGGTTGTACGTTCCGCCCGGGTTCTGCTCAGGCACGGGAACGTTGGGCACGTGGATAGTGCCGCCTGGCGTGGGCACGTCAGACCCTGGCGTTGGCGCCGCCTGCGGCGTACCCGCGGCAGGAGCGCCGGGCGCCGTGGGTGAGCCCGGGGCGTTTGGAATGAGCCCCCCGCCGAGCAACGCGCCCGGATCGACCAGCAGCGACATCGCTTCGCGCTGCGGCAGATCGGTAGCGTCTTCCTCTTCGTCCTGCTGGTCCGCGTTCCGAGTCTTGTCCGTGTCTTCGTTGGTGCGGATTTCACGCTCGGTCATACACGCGTCGGGGCCGCAAGGGTCGTGCCAGAATGTCCCATGCGCACGGCAACCGCGAACGACCTGCTCGCGACCATCGACGCCAGCGGGCAGCTCAGCCCCGAGGCGCTGGCGAAGGTGAAGCTGTGGCTCGAAGATCCTTCCCTCGCCGAGTTCACGCCCCACATCCAGTCGCTGGTCGAGCGTGGTGAATGGGCTGAGCTTGAGGACGCGTTCTACAAGCACATCAACATCGGCACGGGCGGCATCCGCGGCGCGATCGGGCCTGGCCCCAACCGCATCAACACGCGCACCATCGGCGAGGCCGCCCAGGCCCTGTGCGAATTCATCGATGCCCGAGGCGCCGAAGCACGACAGGGCGGAGTGGTCGTCAGCCACGAAGCCAGGCAGGGGTCGCCCGAGTTCGCCAGCGTCTGCTGCGAGGTGTTCGCCGCGAATGGCATCCGCGCGTACCGCTTCGACGGCGTGCGCTCGACCCCAGAGGTGTCCTTTGCCGTTCGCTTCCTACGGGCGACCGCCGGCGTGCAGATCACCGCATCTCACAATCCCAAGACCGACAACGGTTTCAAGTTCTACTGGTCCTACGGCGGCCAGGTGGTGCCGCCGCTCGATCAGGAGTTCATGCAGCTCGTGAGCGGCGTCCGCGACATCCGTCGCGTGCCAATGAGTGCCGGGGGTGATCGCTGGGTGACCCATCTCGGGCCGGAGGTCGACGAGGCGTACCTGGCGGCGGTCGGCAGTCTGTCGATCGAGCCCAGCCGTTCGGCGAGCGTCGTCTTCAGCGCGATCCACGGCGCGGGCAAAACGAACGTGCTGCCGGTTCTTCAGCGCGCGGGCTTCGACGTACGACCGGTCATGGAGCAACTGGAACCGGACCCCAGCTTTCCAACTGCCGCCGGCAAGCTGATCAATCCCGAATACCGTGAAGTGGTCGCCGGCTCGATCGACTACGCGCAAGCGCTGAGTGCGGATCTGGCCATCTGCGCCGACCCCGATGCGGACCGCGCGGCTGTGGCGGCCAGACCGGTTGCGCGCGAAACACGGCTGGACCTCCTGCGGGGTGACGATGTGGGCGCCGCGCTCACCCATTTCCTCCTGAAGCGGCGCAAGGAGCTGGGCCTCAGCTCGCCGAACGATCTGGTGCTGGAGACGTTCGTTACCACCTCGCTGGTGGCTGATATCGCTCGCAGCTTCGGAACCGAATGCGTCTCCGACCTGAATGTTGGGTTCAAGTGGATGGCTCAGATCATCCAGCAGCGCGAGGACGAGGGGCGCATCGGGTTCTTCTTCGCGACGGAAGAGAGCATCGGCTATCTGGCCGGCAATTTCGTTCGGGATAAGGATGCGGCCATCGGCGGCCTGCTGGCAGCCGAGATGGCTTCGGCGTTGAAGGACCGCGGCGCGACCATCTGGACGTACCTCGACGAGATCTACGCCCAGTTCGGTTGTTACCGCAACTTGCAGCAGCTGGTGGAGCTACCGGGTAAAGCCGGCATGCAAGTGATGCGCGAGGTGATGCTGGGACTGCGTGACACGCCACCCACGACGCTCGCGGGCCGTCCGGTCCTCCGCGTCATCGACCGTCTGGCAGAAGCGAAGCGGACACGTGAGGCGTACGCTCTGGGCAGCGGCGATGACATGATCACCTTCGTCCTCTCGGACGACCTGCGCAATCGGGTCACGGCACGGCCGTCAGGGACGGAGCCCAAGCTGAAGTATTACGTTCAGCTGTACGAGCCAGTGATGGATGACCTCGGCCCGATCAAGCAGCGGCTGACGGAGCAGGCCCTCCGCGGGGCCCACGAGATCGTCGACCACAGCGGATCCGTCATCGGCCAGGGACTGCCCGCCTCCGCATCCAACCAGGTCGCCGCCTGGCGCGAAGAATGGTCTCGCGGCGTCCGCCGCCTGGTCTAAATACCTCCGGCTGCGCCCGTTCGCCTGCGGGGCCAGAGCACAACGCCATGGCAGCGGACATCGGCCAGGCGCGAGGCCGCCAACTCAGGCAGGGCCGAGCAGTCGCGGCCTGACTCGTTCGGGTGATACCGCGGGCACAAGGCGTCTCCTCCTGAGTTTCCGGCCTTCAGCCGCGAGCGAGTCGTTCGTGTCGGCTCCCAGCGTTCGGCACGCCGAGGCCGTGCGTCTCGGTGAGACAGGAAACTGGAAGCGCCCCCGGGCGTCGTTGGACAGGAGGCGTGCAAAGCGGCGAACGCTATCCTCTGAAAAGAGAGATGCCCGACCTCTTCCAGGCGATCGTACTCGCCGTCGTTCAAGGTGTGACCGAGTTGTTTCCGGTGAGCTCCCTCGGTCACGCGGTGATCCTGCCCCACCTGTTCGGCTGGGACGTCGACCAGAACGCGCCGACGTTCTTGCCCTTTCTCGTCATGCTGCACGTCGGCACCGCCCTGGCGCTGTTGATCTACTTCTGGCGCGACTGGTGGCTGCTCTTGTCGT
>VBGG01000223.1 GCA_005883405.1 Chloroflexota bacterium
GCGTCGATGCCCCAATCGTCGACGCGCAGCGGGCAGGCGGCGAGGCCGAGGGTCGCATCGACGAGCAACCTCACGCTGTCGGCCCGACAGCGCCTGGCCAGCGCCTGGACGTCGACGACGGTGGCCGAGGCAGGGTCAACTGACGGCGCGACAAGCAACTTCGTTTCGGGACCGAGCTGGTCGAATGGGATCACTCGTGCTCCGCAGCAACGGGCGATCTCTGCCGTGCGCTCGACGAACCACGCGCCTCCGCTGATGGCCACCCGATCGCCCTCTTCGATCACGCTATTCAGGACCGCTTCGATGCCCGCCGATGCGAGGCCGGAGACGGGGAAGCAGCGCTGATTGCGGGTGAGGAACGTCCGCCGCGCCAGGTCCATGACGTCGTCCATGATCGCCGTAAAGGCCGGATCGAACTGACCGATCACCGGCAGGCCCATCGCCCGCAGCACGCGCGGATCAGGGGAGGACGGTCCGCCGCCCGCCAGCAGGCGGACAGGCAGCGCCAGCTCAGCGACGGCCATCAGCAAAAAAAAGTATGCCGTCCCCGACGGCCGTTCGTGCGCGATCGCTTCGCGGCGCCTGTCTGCCGGCGATTGTCAGCCTTCCCCTCCGTGAGGTTTACATCTTTTTCTGGCCCTCCGCCGGGAGTGAGCCGTGCAAGAAGTTCGGCCGACAAGCCGCTTTCCGGCCGCGTCCCTACCAGGGCTCCGGGATGTAGCGCTGCAAGCGGTCGTTGTCTGCGTCGACCACGACGATGCCGCCGACTTCGTCGACCACCAGGCCCTCAGTGCGCCGGAACTGTCCCGGCAGGCCCCCGCGCCCACCCCAGACGGCGCGCGGCACACCCGATGGCGAAAGCTGCTGGATGCGGTGGTTGTACGAATCGGAGACGTACACGTCGCCGCGGATATCGACCACCACCCAGCGCGGATAGTTGAACTGGCTGACACCGAAGCCGTAGGAGCCCCACTGGGCGACTGGCACACCCACGGCCGATAGCTTCTGCACCCGATGGTTCAGGTTGTCGGCCACGAACACCGCGCCATCTGAGTCGACCGCGACGCCGTACGGTTGGCGGAACTCACCTGGCCCCTGGCCCGAGCGGCCCCAGATCGCCATGACTTTGCCCAACGGCGAGAGCTTCTGGACGCGATCGTTGCCCGTGTCGCCCACGTAGACGTTGCCTTCGTGGTCGACCGCGACCCCGTGCGGACCATTGAACTGACCGGGACCGCTGCCGAAGGAGCCCCACGTCCCGAGCGGCACCCCCGTCACCGACAGCTTTTCGATCCGACTGTTGGCCGTGTCCGCGACGTACACGTTGCCGATGGGATCGAGCGCGACCGCCGTCGGCCGATCGAGCTGGCCGGGCGCGTTGCCCCGCGAGCCAAGCGTTGCGAGCAGCGTCCCATCTGGCGCCAACTTGTCGATGCGGGAGTTCGCCGCGTCCACCACGTACAGGTTGCCCATGCGATCGGCGGCCATTCCGACAGGGCTGATGAACGTCGCGCCGCCGAGAATCTGCCAGACGCCGTGCTGCTGACGCATCGGCTCCGCCGCTACACTTCCGAACTGGCGGAGGAGCCCGAGCACCAGTGCGAGCGTCAACACCGACGCGACGGCGAGCGCCCCAAGGAGGGATCGTTCGCCTGCGCGGCGCACGCCCGCTCGCGCCGCGAGCAAGATCCGCAGTCGAGCCCGGCACTCGTCGCACAGCGCACCGCTGGCCGGCTCGCCGATCGGCCGCGAGCACCGGACACACGTGGCGCCCATCGCGGTTGGCTACCCCCCTCGCGGAGACGCAGCGTATCACCGCATACCAATGCGTGTGGATTCGCGATTTTGTGATGCGGCTACGACTCACGTGACCCGCGCTCCGCTTCGCTCCACGGGGCTCGGCGCCCCACGTGACCCGCGCTCCGCTTCGCTCCACGGGGCTCGCGCTTCGCGGTTACGCTGAGCTAAGGAAAGGCGGGCGGGCGGCGGCGAGCGATGAAAGCGGCGGTACTGGCGTCGGATCAGTTTGACGGCAAGGTGGCCCTGGTGACCGGCGCAGGCTCAGGTATCGGTCGGGCTACGGCGCTGGCGTTTGCCCGTTCAGGGGCGCGGGTCGTGGTCGCCGACGTCGCCGAGGCGGCCGGCGAAGAGACGGTCCGCCGCATCGAGGAGGCTGAGGGCGAAGCACGCTTCGTCCGAGCAGACGTGGCCGACGAGCTGCAAGTCGCGCGGCTGATCGACGCGTGTGTGGAGACGTTCGGCCGCCTCGACTTCGCCCACAACAACGCCGGTATCGGCGCACCGCCCGCGGCACTGCACGAGGCCGAGCTGGTCGATTTCGAGCGCGTGCTCAGCACCAACGTGCTCGGGGTGTGGCTGTGCCTGAAGCACGAGGCGAGGATCATGCTGCGCCAGGGCGGCGGCGCGGTCGTCAACACGGCTTCGCTGGCGGGGCTGATCGGGTTTCCGATGCACGTCGCGTACTGCACCAGCAAACACGCCGTGATCGGCATCACGCGCACGGCCGCGCTCGAGTATGCGCGCGCCGGCATTCGCGTCAACGCGGTGTGTCCCGCATTCATCCAGACACCGATGGTCGACCGCCTGGTGGAGGCCGGCGGGCCCCGCTCCAGCCTCGAACGTCTGGCGAACATGCAGCCGATGGGACGCATCGGCACGCCCGAAGAAGTCGCGGACGCCGTGGTCTGGCTGTGCAGCGACGCGGCCTCCTTCATCACCGGGATCGCGCTGCCGATCGACGGCGGCACGACCGCGCGCTAGCTGCTTGCCGACACCAGGAAGGCGGCCGATAACCTCGAGGATCAGGGTGAGTCTGCCTGCCGCCTTCCTGGGTCACGTTTGTCACAGAAGTTCGGCCGACTGCGTCATGTGCGGAAAAGCGGCTTGTCGGCCGAACTTCTAGCCGAGCTACGCCGCGACGTGGCGCTGGCGAATCGGATCGTGCATGCCGCGGGCCTGGTGTCCGCGTTCGGGCACGTCAGCGCTCGCGTGCCCGGCACCGACACGTTTGTGTTCCCCACCCGCGCCAGCCCGGCGCTGGCCGACGCGGACCGGCTGCTGGTGCTCGACCTGGACGGCAAGCAGCGGGAAGGCGAGGGCGACCCGAATACCGAGCTCTGGATCCATGCCAGGATCTACGCTGCGCGGCCCGACGTCGATGGGGTAGCCCACGTGCATTCGCCGGCGTGCGTTGCGCTGGGCCAGATCGGCCAGCCGTTGCAGGTTCTGCACAACTCGGCGAGCGTGTTCGCCGACGGCGTGCCGCTGTTCGAGCGAGTCGGTCTGATTCGAACGCGCGAGCTCGGCGACCAGGTCGCGGCGACCCTGGGTCAGCGGCGGGCGATGCTTCTGCGCGGTCATGGCGCCAATGTCGCCGACGTGGACGTGCGTCGAGCGGCGATCGTGGCCTGTTTTCTCGAGGAAGCCGCCGCTCTGCAACTGCGCGCCCTGGCCGCGGCCGGCGGCCGCGCCGATGCGCTCCGCGGCTTCACGCCCGAGGAAGCTGCCCTGGTGAGCGAGCAGATCGGCGCGGACGGGCCGATGAACCGCGCCTGGCAGTATTACGTCGCGCTGGCCGAAGGCGCACTCTGATCTGAGGCCACCGCCGCGGCCAGATAGTCGCAGCCGGCAGCGCGCATGGCATCGGTGAGCGCGTGGCCAGTGTTCGGAAACACCAGCAATTTGACGTCAGCA
>VBGG01000035.1 GCA_005883405.1 Chloroflexota bacterium
CCAGTCGCTGCCCAGGTGGTCGCCAACCTCAACGCCAAATACAGCCTGGATAAGCCAGCCTGGCAGCAGTACCTGATCTATATGGGCAACGTGCTGCACGGCGACCTGGGGCCGTCGTACACGTATCAGGACCGCAGCGTGACCCAGATCATTCTCCAGGGCCTGCCGAACACCGCTTCACTCGGCGCCCTCGCGGCGCTGTTGGCGATCCTGGTGGGGGTGCCGCTTGGCGTCATCGCCGCCTCGCGCCAGAACACAGCAGTGGACTACACGGCGCTGGCCTTCGGCACCGTGTTCGCCAGCGTGCCGTCATTCGTGCTCGGGTTCCTGCTCATCATCGTCTTCGCGCTCGACCTGCACATGGTGCCGACGAGCGGCTGGGGCAAGCCGGCGCAGTATGTCCTGCCAGTGCTCACGCTCGGGCTCAATCAGGCTGCCTTGCTCACCCGCATCACGCGCGCCAGCGTCCTCGACGTCAGCCGTATGGATTTCATGCGTACCGCGCGCGCGAAGGGGCTGAGAGAGGAGCTGCTGATCCGCCGTCATCTGTTGAAGAACGCGATGATCCCGGTGGTCACGGTGATGGGCCCGATCCTGGCGTTCCTGCTGGTTGGCTCGCTCATCGTCGAGACGATCTTCTCAGTGCCGGGCATCGGTCGGCTGCTCGTACAGGGCATCGGCCAGCGTGATTACTCGCTGATCATGGGCACGACGTTGCTGTATGCATTCGTCATCGCGGCGCTCAACCTCGTGGTCGATGTGCTCTACGCGTTCATCGATCCGCGCATTACCTACCGCTAAGGCAGCGTGACAACGAGCACTGCTTCCACAACCGCAACCAGCGTGGCCGCAGGGCGGCTGGCGGTCGAGCCGGCCATTTACGTGCCGCCGCGCACCTCGCGCGGCCTCTGGCGCGACGCGTGGCGGCGCCTCCTGCGCAACAAGCTGGCCATGGCCGGACTCGTCGTCATCGGCTGCATGCTGCTGATCGCGCTGGTGGCGGACCTGCTGCCCCTGCCCGATCCAACGTTTCAGTTCCCCAACAGCTCATACGCCCGCCCGAGCGCTGCACACTGGCTGGGCGCCGACGAGCTCGGCCGCGACCTGCTCAGCCGCCTGGTGCACGGCGCGCGCGTGTCACTCTCGGTGGCCGTCTTTGCCCAGTCGATCATCCTCGCGATTGGGCTCTCCGTCGGCGGTATAGCCGGTTACTTCGGCAGTCGCATCGACAATTGGCTCATGCGCTTCACCGACGTGTTCTATGCGTTTCCGGATCTGCTGTTCGTCATCATTATTACGGCTGCTCTTGGGGCGAGTCTTACCAACATCTTTCTGGCGATCGGCCTGGTCAACTGGACCGATCTGGCGCGCCTGGTACGCGGACAGTTACTGACGTTGCGTGAACGCGATTTTGTCAGTGCGGCACGCTCGTTGGGTGCGCCCGCGCCGCGTATCATCGTCAACCACCTGCTGCCGAACGCGGCCGGCCCGGTGATCGTGCGACTCACGTATGGGATTCCGCAGGCCATCTTCACCGAAGCCGTGTTGAGCTTCATCGGCCTCGGCGTACGACCGCCGCAGGCCAGCTGGGGCACGATGATCCAGCAGGGCAATCAGGCGATCTTCTCGGCGCCGCACCTGGTGCTGTTTCCAGCCATCGCCATCGCCCTGACGATGCTTGCGTTCAACTTCCTGGGCGACGGTATGCGCGACGCGCTCGATCCGCAGAACACGCGCTGACAGCGCTCGCTGCTAATGGATCGGGACGCGCGGCAGTACCGCTAGCGACGCGACCACGCCGAGCATGGCGGCGCCACCGATGCCGGTATACGCGAGAGCGATCACGCGCAAGCACGGGCTGACCGAGCTCAGGATGCCGTGCACGCTGCGCACGAGCGCGAACCTCGCCGTCATCAGTCCTCTCAGTAAATAAAGTGTCGGCGGCTACCCTGAACGTACATGCGGTTCCTCCTGGCGCCAGCTTTTCTGGCCACATTGCTTCTGAGCGGCAGCCCGCTGAGCGCACAGACGCCGAAGACGCTGACCGTCGCGCTCGCGCACGAGCCCGACCGCTTCTATCAGCCATCAACCCTGGCGGGCCAGCTCGTCGCCAACCTGGTGTTCGATCCGCTGGTCGGCCTCGACGACCAGATGAACCCCTACCCGGTGCTGGCCGCGAGTATCCCCTCGCCAGACAACTCACTCGTGCGGCTGAGTGGTGACGGCGCCGACCGACGGCTCATCGTCACCATGCCACTGCGCCAGGACGTGACATGGAGTGATGGCGAGTCGTTCACGGCCGACGACGTGGTCTACACGTGGCAGCTGATGTCCAATCCGCGCTCCGGCTTCGATACCACCGTCGAAGACAAGCTCAAGAGCGTCGACAAGCTGGACGACGCCACTGTCCAGTTCACTTATCTTTCGGCCAACGAGGCGCGCGCGCTCGACCCGGAGCGCTACAAGGACCAGGGCAGCGAACCGGTCGTCGATCCGCTCTACTTCTTCGGCCTGTACGACGCTCCAGCCATCTACCCGCGCCACAAGCTGCGCGACATCATCGGCGACGATCCGCGCCACAGCCGCCAGATCGGCGCCTTTGAAAGCTCGGACTTTGCCAGGAACCCGATTGGCACCGGGCCCTACGTGTTGTCCAACTGGGACGCCGGCAACGCGCTCACGTTCACCTCGCGCGGCGTGGCCTTGCCGCAACGACTCGGCCAGCCGGCGCTCGACACGATCGTCTTTCGCATCATGGCCGACAAGAACGACAGTCTGACCGCGTTGACCCAGGGCCAGGTTCAGCTCGTCGCTCAGGACGGCCTGGACGCGTCCGACGCGCCCGTGCTGGACACGCTGCCGGGCGTCCAGGCGCGCTACACGCCTGGAAATGCCTGGGAGCACATGACGTTCAACCTGGACAGTCCCGTTCTGGCGGATGCCAATGTGCGACAGGCGATCGCGTACGGGCTGAATCGGGATGCGCTGAACGAAGCCATCATGTTCGGCAAGGCGGCGGTCGCCACGTCGCAGGTGCCCGCCTGGTCATGGGCGTTTGATCCGACCGCGCCCCACGTGACGTTCGACCCCGGCCAGGCGAACCAGCTCCTCGACAAGGCGGGTTGGTCGCGCCCGGGAGGCGGCGGGATTCGAGCAAAGAACGGCCAGCGGCTGAGCTTCAAGTACTGGAGTACGCCCGCCAGCTTTCGACCAGCGCTGATGGCCATGGTCAAGGATCAGCTCGCCCAGATCGGCGTCGAGGTGAACATCGAGTCGGTGCCCAGCTCTGCGCTCTTCGATACGTCGCCCTCCACGCCACAGGCATTGGTCAACCGCGACTTCGACATCGTCCAGTTCGCCTGGGTCAGCTCGTACGACCCCGGCACTGATGCCGTCTTCAACCTGAGCTCCGCGAGCATCCCCTCGAAAGCGAACGGCTACCAGGGCGGCAACTACGGCGGCTACAAGAACCCGCGCAACGACCAGCTGCTGGCTCAGCTGCAAAACGGCCTGGACCCAAGCTTTCGGCGCATCGCCATGCACGAGGCGCAAGGCATCTGGCAGTCCGACCTGCCGGTCCTGCCGCTACTCCTGCGGCCGATCACCACCGCCAGCACCTCGCGCCTGCAGAGCTTTCGCCCCACCCCCGCGCCCGCGGGCGAGACGTGGAACATCGAACAGTGGGACCTCGCCAATCCCTGAGTCGTTTCTTGCGTGCGAGTGTCATCCTGAGCTTGCGAATGATCCGCCACTCCGACGCTCGCAACGAGAAGCTTGATAGTTCCTTCGTCGCCCGCCCTGCGCGAAGCGAGCCTGCGAGCGGAGTGCACGGGTTCCTCCTCCCACTCAGGATGACACGCAACCTCCTGACTGAAAGCACTTGATGCGGCTGTTCTTCGCGATCGAGTTGCCCGCCGAAGTCCAGGCGGCTCTTGGCCGGCTAAAGCCAAAGGACGACAACCGCGACTACCGCTGGTCTGATCCGGCGCTTCTGCATGTCACGCTGGCTTTTCTCGGCGAACAGCCGGAGTTGCAGTTGGAGGCGTTGCAGCGCGTCGGCGAGACCGCCGCCAGGGCCGGCCGCTCCGCGTCGCTCCGCCTGGGCGCCGCTGGCAGCTTCGGTTCCCGCGGCTCGCCACGCGTGCTGTGGGTCGGCCTGGACGGTGACCTGGAAGCGCTCTCCCACCTCCAGGCGAGGCTGGACGCCGCCCTGCGCGAAGCAGGTTTTCCCGTCGAGGATCGGCCGTTCAGAGCGCACGTGACGCTGGCCCGCCGCAGAGAGACGGCGCGCGGCGGCGCTCCCGCGGGCTGGCCACCACAGGATCGCCTGAGCCACGCGGCGTTCACGATGGACCACCTCACGCTGTTTCAGAGTCGGTTGAGCCCGCGCGGACCAACCTACACGCCCGTTCTGCAGTTTGCGCTGGGTAGTTGGCGACGCGCGCACCGCGTCCTATAGTCCCGCCTACAACAAAGACATCGACCAGGACGAGTACGCGTCCGGGCGGGCTCAGAGAACCGGGCAAGGTGTGAGCCGGTGCCTCGCCAGACGCTGAATGGACCTGCGAGTCGCTCACCGAACATCCCGATAACTGGATCAGTAGGCTGAGCCGGGAGCGAGCCCCGTTATCTGACCTCGAGACGTCGGTCACGATGCGTGGCCCGCGTCTCTTCGAGGCCGCTGACAAAACGCGGCGAATGAGGGTGGCACCACGAGATTGAGCCTCTCGTCCCTTGCGGACTGGAGGCTTTTCGTCATCTCAAGGAGCACCTCACGATGCCAGCAGAGCGACACAACGGCACGGCGCCGCGCAAGAAGCGCTTGCTCACCGGGTTGCGCCCGACGGGCAAGTTCCACCTCGGCAACTACGTCGGCACGTTCGAAAAAGACCTCGAGCTGCAGAATAGCGGTGAGTACGAGTGCTTCTTCCTGATCGCCGACTACCACTCGCTGACGACCGGCTATGAGACGGCCAACACCATCGGCGACGACATCCGCGAGGGCGTCCTCGACTTCCTGGCCGTCGGCATCGATCACAACAAGAGCACGCTGTATCTGCAATCGCTGATACCCGAAGTTTCGGAGCTCTTTCTGCTGTTCACTATGCTGGTGAGCGCGACGCGCGCACAACGCATCCCCACACTGAAGGAGCAGATCCGCGACCTGAAGCTCGAGAGCGCCTCGCTCGGCCTGTTGAACTACCCGGTGCTGCAGGCCGCCGACATCCTGATGGTCAGGGGCGAGGTGGTGCCGGTCGGCAAAGACCAGATGTCGCACATCGAGCTCACCCGCGAAGTGGCGCGCCGCTTCAACCAGCTGTACGCCCCGGTCTTCCCTGAGCCCGAGTACCTCGAAGCGCGTTTCCCGGTGCTGCCGGGCACCGACGGCAAGCCCAAGATGAGCAAGTCGATCGGCAACACGATCATGCTCTCGGACGACCCCGAGACGGTGCGTCGCAAGGTCATGTCGATGTACACCGACCCGACGCGGCTGCGAGCGACCGATCCTGGCCACGTGAAGGGCAATCCGGTCTTCGTCTACCACGATGCCTTCAACCAGGACCGCGCCGAAGTCCAGGACCTGAAGTCGCGCTACACGAAGGGCAAGGTCGGCGACGTCGAAGTCAAGCAGAAGCTGGTCGCGGCGCTCAATCGCTTTCTGGATCCGATCCGCGAACGGCGCGCCGAGTACGAGCGACAACCAGGCGTGCTCGACGACATCCTGGCCGAAGGCAGCTGCCGCGCACGCGTCGAAGCGCGCGAAACGCTGCGCCTGGCGCGTGACGCGATGGGATTGAACTACTTCGAATCCGCCCGCCGTCGGGTCGAGGCGGCGACCTCCTCGGTGAGGGCCCACGTTCCGCTTCGCTCCACGGGGCAGGCCTGAACGATGGCCGCGCACGTCTACCCGAGCCTCGCCGAGCTTGGTCGCATGGCGGCCACCGCGCACTACGCGCCGATCTACCGCGAGGTGCTCGCCGATCTGGAAACGCCCGTCTCAGCGCTGCTCAAGCTGGGCGCCGGGCCGGGCAGCTTCTTGCTCGAGAGCGTCGAGGGCGGCGAGTTCGTCGCGCGCTACTCGTTCGTAGCCGCGGGCCTTGAGCGCTCACTGGCCATCTACGACGATCACGCCACGTATCAGGGCGGCGAGGGTTCAGCCGAGCTGGGCTACAAGGACCCGCTCGATCTGATCGACCGCATGGTTGCTCGGGACGGGGTCGCCAGGTTGCCGGGCTTGCCGCGTTTCGGCGGCGGGGCCGTGGGCTACCTGGCGTACGAGCTCGCGCGCAAGTTCGAGCCACGCATTCCCGCGGCGGCCAACAACCCGCTCGATCTGCCACTGGCGCACCTGCTGATGGTCGACACGCTGCTGGTCTTCGATCATCTGCGGCGCACCATCAAGGCCGTCACCTACGTCCCGCTGACGGACGATCTGCCGACCGACTACCGTCGCGGCTGTGAGCGCCTGGACGATCTGCTCGAACGTCTGCGCAGCGGCACGCATACGCCAGGGCTGGAGGATGCGCCTGGCCGCGCCCGCCCGGACGGCATCGTCAGCAATACGTCGCAGCCCGAATACGAGGGCATGGTGCGCCAGGCCAAAGAGGCCATCGCCGCCGGCGATTGCTTCCAAATTGTGCCGTCGCAACGTTTATCTGTGCGTACCTCGGCGAGTCCGGTCAGCCTGTACCGAGCGCTGCGGTCGATCAACCCCAGCCCCTACATGTACTTCCTCAACTTCGGCGACTACCAGATCGTCGGCGCCTCACCCGAGCTGCTCGTGCTGGTCGAGGACGGCGCGGTCAGTACTCGGCCGATCGCCGGTACGATGCCGCGCGGCGATACGCCTGAGGAGGACGAGGCGCTGGCGCGGCGCTTACTGTCTGACGAGAAGGAGCGCGCCGAGCACTTCATGCTGGTCGATCTGGGCCGCAACGACGTCGGCCGCGTGGCCCAGCCTGGCACGGTAAGCGTGCCGCGCCTGATGGAGATCGAGCGCTACTCGCACGTGATGCACATCGTCTCGGACGTCGTCGGCAAGCTGCGGCCGGGCTTGCGGCCGATCGATGCATTGCGCGCGTGCTTTCCAGCCGGCACGTTGACCGGCGCGCCCAAGATTCGCGCCATGGAGATCATCGCCGAGCTCGAGGCTGACCAGCGTGGCCCGTACGGTGGCGCGATCGGCTTCTTCAATCGCGACGGCGATCTGGAGACGGCGATCACCATTCGCACGCTGGTGCTCAAGGACGGCGTGGCGCACATTCAGGTCGGCGCGGGGATCGTCGCCGACTCCGACCCGCCCACCGAATATCAGGAAACGATCAACAAGGCGAACGCCACACTCGCGGCCGTGGCCGAGGCCGAGCGCATGGAAGGCCGCCCCGCAACAGTGAAGCTGGAGGTGGTGGCGTGAGCGCGCCGCGTGTGCTGCTGATCGACAACTACGACAGCTTTACCTACAACCTGTACCAGTACCTGTGCGAGCTGGGGGCGTTGGTGACTGTTGTTCGGAACGATGTCACCAGCGTCGAAGAGGTCCGTTCGCTGGCGCCTGACTTCATTGTGATCTCGCCAGGCCCCGGCGTGCCGCGCGACGCGGGGATCTCGGTAGAGCTCATCCGCACGCTGGGACCGTCTATCCCGATTCTCGGTGTGTGCCTTGGACACCAGGCGATCGCCGAAGCCTTCGGCGGCGTGGTCACGCGCGCTCCCGAGCTGATGCATGGCAAAGCCTCGCAGATCCACCACGACGGGTCGGGCGTCTTTGAAGGTCTGCCGAGTCCGTTCTCGGCGATCCGCTACCACTCGCTGTGCGCCGCGCCCGAGGCCGTGCCCGATGTACTGCACGTCACCGCGCACACCGACAGCGGCGTGGTGATGGCCGTCCGCCACCGCGACTACCCCGTCCACGGCGTCCAGTTCCACCCCGAAAGCATCCTCACCGAGTACGGCAAGGACCTGCTACGCAACTTTCTTCGAATGGAGGCGCCGGTGGCGGCATGAGCGTCAAAGAAGCGCTGGGAAAGCTCGTCCTCGGTCGAGATCTGTCACGGGTGGAAGCGCGGGCGGCGATGCGTTCGCTCGTCGATGGCGAAGCGACGCCGTCGCAGATCGCTGGCTTCGCGATCGCCCTGCGCATGAAAGGCGAGACGCCCGACGAGATCGCCGGCCTGGCGGAAGTCATGCGGGAGGCAGCCACGCGCGTCGATGCTGGCGCCAACGTCGTCGACGTGGTCGGCACCGGCGGCGACGGCGCCGGCACCTTCAACATCAGCACGGTGAGCGCCCTCGTTCT
>VBGG01000235.1 GCA_005883405.1 Chloroflexota bacterium
CGCCCGCGCGCTGGGCGAATACAACTTCCACTCCGCTGACCTCTACCAGCCGCGGACCAGCATCTTGCTGGGCGCCTTCACCTTCGGCGAACGCCTGACGCGCTACGCCAACCGCATCTTCCCCGCCCTGGCCGCGTACAACGCCCCCCAGTTCGCCGTAGACGGCTGGCTCCTCGCGGCCGGCGACGCCGACATCGACACCTTCGCCGAAGCGATCCCCTTCACCGAAACCTATCCGTACGTGCAGCGCATCTACGAAAACTACAAACAGTACCTGGAGCTGTACGGTTCCCAGGCGCAATGAAGTCCCAGGTACGAGGCGTTTTTCGCGATAACTGAGGGCCCACCACCGGCATTCCGACGGCGGTGGCCATTCCGGCAGATCAGCGCGGCACGCGCCGTCGGGGCCCGGACCTGCTACTGGGGTCATGTCACGATTTCTGGAAGTTCCTTCTACGTTTCAGCAACAAGGGTTCACTAAAGTGTTCGCGTTGCCGAAACAATATGCCCGGAGCTGTAACAATACGGTCCGGAGTTGTGCCCGGTGTCGTGTTACTGTTCGTTAGACAGGACCGCGATTTGCGGCGGTCAGTGTAAAAAACCTTCGAGGTGAACGGATGCACTCGCCCGCATTAGTGCCATCCAGGGAAGCCGGCGGCAAAATCCTCCTGGTTGACGACGACCGGGATCTAGTCGAGATACTTAGCCTGCGTCTTCACCTGGCGGGTTTCACGCCGGTGACAGCGTTCAGCCCCACGGTAGCAATGGAGTGCTTCGAGGGTGACCGACCTGATGTCGTACTGCTGGATGTAGGGCTGGGCCCGTGGAGTGGTCTGGAGCTGCTCGACGAACTCCGAAAACGCAGCCAGGTGCCCATTCTGATGCTCGCCGGCTGCGCTTCCGAGAGCATCGAAGCCCGGAGCTTCGAGTTGGGAGCGGATGATTATCTGCAAAAGCCGATCAGCGCACGCTCTTTGATCGCGCGCATACGCGCAGCGCTGAGCCGTTACCAGCGCGCGCAGGAGCAACCGGCCGTGCACTTGCAACTCACCGCCGCCCTCCGCAAGCTGGTCCAGGCGCATGACCGGGCGCTGGCTGACGGGGGGATGGACGCTCCATCTGGAGACGAGGGCCTTGCTCTTGCTGCCCACGGCCTCCTGGAACCGCTGACCATCATCAAGAGCGTGGCACAATTGCATCGCGCGCAGTCTGTCGAGGCAGGCACGCTTGATGCCGATCCGATCGTTCAGGCGCTGACGCTGATTGAGGCCAACGCCTCGAAAATGGCCTGCCAGCTGGTCGAGTTGCTGAGCGGCACGCGGCTGGAGATTGGACAGGTGCTGGCCCGCGAACAGCACGCTCGAGCCGAAGCGGAGGCCGCGGTCCGTCTGCGCGACGAGTTCCTGGTTGTAGCGGCACACGAGCTGAAGACGCCCCTCACCAGCCTTCTGGCTTCCACACAGCTCTGGTGCCGTCGGCTCAACAGTGAGCCATCTCTCGAGCCCGACATTCAGCGATGGCTGCTGCACATCATCGCGGAGCAAGCGCAGCGCCTGAACCGATTGGTCTCTCAGTTGCTCGACGTCTCCCGCATTCAGTTCGGCAAACTGGTGCTGGAGCTCCAGGAGACTGACCTCGCTAGCCTGGTGGCTTCGACCGCGACACTCATCCAGACCAGGACAGGCTGCGACCAGATCGTCATACACGCCGCGTCTCCGGTCATCGCGTGGGTAGACCCACTGCGGATCGAGCAAGTAGTGGTGAACCTGATCGACAACGCTGTCAAGTTCAGCCCTGATGGCGGACAAATCGATGTCGACGTGTCGGCAACGGAGGCCGGACTGGTCCGCCTGGCTGTGCGAGACCATGGGATTGGCGTGCCGGCAGACAAGCGCGAGCGGATCTTCGATCGGTTCCACCAGGCCCATGCGAGCGAGCACCGCTCTGGCCTGGGGCTGGGTTTGCACATCAGTCGCGAGATCGTCGAGCTCCATGGCGGGTACATCGCAGCAGAGTTTCCGTGCGCCGGCGGTACCCGGTTTGTCGTCCTGCTTCCATCTGGCGTGACCACGAGAGAAGCGGCGACGTGAGCCTCGCGTCATCGATCCTGGTGGTCGACGACGACCCGGCGATTCTGACCACCATCGCGGACATACTGAGATTCGACGGCTATCCGGTGGTCACCGCCAACCATGGCGCCGCCGCGCTCGACGTGGTCGCGCGACAGCCTGTGGCGCTGATTCTGCTCGACATGAAAATGCCTGTAATGGATGGATGGGCGTTTGCCCGCGTCTACCGGCAGCAGTCGGTCCAGCACGCGCCCATCGTGGTGCTCACGGCAGCGTGTGATGCCGCCAAGTGGGCGGCGGAGATCGGGGCGACCGCGTATCTTGCCAAGCCGTTTGAGCTCGACGAACTGCTGGCGCTGGTCGATCGCTACGCCATCAGCCCTGAGCCGCGTGTTGCTTGAACCCTGGCGGCGTTGAGCTGACGAAGCAGGGCGCCGCCGCCCGACGGGTGCGGGCGGCGGGCGGGCGTAGGCCGGCCAGACTGGGAGGCCGGCGACCAGGTCAGACATCGGCTAGCTCGACTGCACCACGATGGTGCCGTGCATGTTGGAGTGATAGGTGCACTTGTAGGTGAAGGTGCCGGCCTGGCTGAAAGTGAAGCTGAACGTCTTGTCTTTCGGCATGAGTCCGGAGTCGAAGACGCCGGCGGTATCGCTGGTGGCGGTGTGCGGATCGGTGTCCTGGTTGGTCCAGGTCACCGTGGCGCCGACGGGTACCGTCAACGGCGACGGCTGATAGGCGAAGTTGACGATGGCCACCGAGGCGCTGCTCTGCGCCGCGCCGGCGCCGGCGTTGGCGGCCGGTGCCGCGGCAGGAGCGGGAGCATTAGCTGCCGGAGCCGCCGCCGCGGCAGGAGCCGGAGCGTTGGCAGCCGGAGCGGGAGCCGCCGCCGGAGCGGCAGCGTTGCCTACCGGAGCCGCGGCGCCACCCCCGGCCGATGCCGGTGCCGCAGGGGCCGGGGGTGCGGGCGCAGCCGAGACCGCATCGCCGGTGACGACCAGGGTCGCCTCCATACCCGGGTGAACCGAGCACACGTAGGTGTAGGTTCCCGGTGTGTCGAAGCGGTGCTCGAAGCTCTGACCAGTGCGTAGCAGGTCCGAGTGCCACTCGCCACCCGAATCGGTGACGTTGTGGGGTAGACGCCCGCGGTTGGTCCAGCGGACGGTCGTCCCGGTGGCCACGGACAGGCTCGCCGGATCGAAGCTGAAGTCGACGATGTTCACGCTCGAGCCGTTGGCGGGCGCGGCAACCGGCACGCCGCCAACAGCCATGATCGAAGGATCGACGGCGAACCCGTAGGTGAGATCCGTCGCCGGCAAGTCGTCGGGCCGACACAACCAGCCAGCGCTGCCAGGACAGTACTGCTTCAAGAAGGGTGACGACACCGATTCCTGCCTGACATCCGGCGGCAAGTTGGGGCTGTCGAGCAGGATCTGCTTGAAGTAGTCCGCCAGCAGGATGCCGCGCGTCGCGCCGGTGGTCGCGTCGTAGTGCATGATGCCGCGTTGGAAGCGCTGGTAAATGAATTTCGAGTTGTTCGGATCGCGCTGCGGCTGAGAGATCGGTGCTCCCCAGACCTCCAGGTTGAGCAGGTCCAGCGTGCCAAGCGCCTCGGGCACGACCATATCGGCGGTAATCGAGCCGAAGAAGGTTTGACCGAAGTTGACCGGCTCGCCCTCGAAGGTGTCCGGGGCGTTCGCCCGAACGAAGTCGATGATCTTTGCGGCGTAGTCCGGGTCGTTGACAGATGGGGTGATGCTCTTGAGCGCCGGGTCAGGAGCCGGGAAGGTGCTGCCGTTGACGTTGGTGAGCGGCGGGAACTCGGGATCCAGCAGGTTCAGAAATTCCGGTTGCTGGCCCGGGCAGGCCTGGGCAGCCTTGCGCTGGAAGATCTGCAGCTGGCAGCCCATGAACGTGAATTCGCGCGAAACCGGATAGCCGAACACTTCCAGTCCACCGCGGTGCTGGTAGTAGTCGAACAGGACGTCGTCATCAACGCGGTAGCCAGTGGCGACGAAGTAGCGCGCGTCGTGTACCAGCGCGGGTGCGGGAGCAATCGAGACACCGGCTACTGCTGGGGCGGCCAGCTGGGCGGCCGTTTGAGCGGCGGCCGGAGCGGGCAGTCCAGGTGTCGCGGCGCCAGCTGCTTGCACGACGATCGAGCCGTGCATGTTCGCGTGATACGTGCAGTGGTACGCGAAGGTACCAGGCTGGTTAAAGGTGAAGCTAAAGGTCCCCGCCTGGGCCATGTGGCCCGAGTCGAAGACGCCCGGCGTATCGCTGGTCGCGGTGTGGGCGTCGACATCCATGTTGGTCCACGTGACGACGGCGCCGACGGCGACCGTCAGCGTGGACGGCTGATAGACGTAGTTGACGATAGAGACCGCGCCGCTGCTCGGCGCCAGGGCAGCGCCCGCGACGGTTGTGTCAAGCGCGGGAGGGGTGAGAGTGAGCGTCAGCGCGGGGGTGGGCGAGAGGGTTGGCGTTGCTGCTCCACCGACCACGATCGTGCCGTGCATGTTCGCGTGGTAGGTGCACTTGTACGTGAAGCTGCCTACCTGGTTGAACGTATGGGTGTAGCTCTGACCCAGGGCCAGATGCCCGGAGTCGAACACGCCGCCGGTGTCGCTGGTGGCGGTGTGCGCGTCCGCATCCTGGTTGGTCCAGGTCACCGTGGCGCCCACGTTACAGCCGGGAGGGTTGAGGTCGGCGTTGCTGCCAGCGTTGGCGTCAGCGTCGGCGTCGTCGTGACGGTCAGCGTGGGCGTCGGCGTGTCCGTGGCAACCGGAGTCACCGCCGCGGCGGTAACCTCAACCGTGCCGTGCATGCCGGAGTGATAGGTGCAGTGGTACGCGAAGGTGCCCACCTGGTTGAAGGTGATCGCGGTGCTAGTGCCGCCACCGGACGCGATGTTGCCTGTATCGAAGGCGGGGTTGGCACCGGTATCGCTGGTCGCGGTGTGGGGGTCGGCGTCCTGGTTGATCCAGGTGATTGTGCCGCCCACCTGGACCTTTACCGGGTCTGGCGAGTACTTGTAGCCACTGATGGTGTCGGTGACGCCCGCCGGGTGCGACGCCGAACCGGTTGGGGTGTTGGTCGGCGGTGTCGTCGGCGTGCTGGTCGGCGGCGTGGTCGGGGTGCTGGTCGGGGCGGTCGTGGGCGTATTCGTCGGCACCGGCGTATTGGTTGCCGGCATCGGCGTGGTGGTCGCCGTTGGTAGCGGAGTGTTGGTCGCGCCGCCGACGAGCGTATCCGTAACGTCGACGACGGGTGCACTGGTCGGCGTGGCGGCCGGAGGCACGGGTGTGCTCGTCGGCGGCACCGGCGTGTTCGTCGGCGGCACGGGCGTGTTCGTCGGCGTGCTGGTCGGCGCCGTGACGGTGATGGTTCCCGTCATACCCGACGACGTGTGCAACGAGCAGACGTAGTTGTAGGTTCCGGGCGTGTTGAAGGTGTAGCTCCACGTCTTCACCGCGCCCCCGTTGTTGGCCGCGTTCGGCATCAAACCGGAGTCAAAGCTGGCCGGTCCGCAGCTGCCAGAGCAGGTAGCGGTATGGTAGGTACCGCCGTTGTTGGTCCACGTCACGGTGGCGCCAACGGGAATGGTCAGCGCCTGCGGTGAGAAGGCGTTGTCGGTCATCGAGACGGCCGCGCCGGCAGCGGATGCGGCACGCGAGCTGATGATGCCCGGCAGCAGCGATCCAACCAGGACGGCGACCGTCAACAGACGCACACCAAGCCAGCCGCGACCGCGGCTGGCGGTGGTTGGTCGACGGATATGCAGGTGAGACGAGCAAGGTGCCCGCAACAGGCCCTTCATGGACATTGAATCTCCTTGTGTGGTCCGAGCCCGGTGCGGGGGTCGAGCACAGCCCTGGTCGAGGCGTGGGCGTTTCGCGTCGACGAAGGCGGAAATGAGACGGACGAATGGGAGGTTGATCATCGCAAGTGTGGGGTCGAGGTCCGATGCCGCGTCGCTCCCTCACCCGGGCCGGCCCGCTGGGAAGGGTTACAGCGAGCCGGCCGGGTGGGAGCACGCCGCGCTCGATCCTCTCGAGCGCGGCCGCGGGCGGGATATCACTGCACTGTGATAGTTCCCGACATACCAGGTGCGTGGTACACGCAGACGTAGTTGTAGGTGCCGGCGACGGTGAAGGTGTGGCTGAAGGTGGCTCCCGTATTCATGCTTCCAGAGTCGAAGGTCTGTGGTCCACAACTCCCCGTGCACGTGACGGTGTGCTGGGAGCCGCCGTTGGTCCACGTGACGGTCGAACCGAGCGCAACGGTAACGGTCTTCGGGATGAAGAAATCATCGCCCACCATGACGCTTGCGTTGCTTGGTGAAGGCGCAGCCGTGGGTGACGGAGTCGGTGGCGTGGTAGGCGTCGGTGTGGGCGGCGGTGGCGGAGGCGGAGTGCTCGTGGGTGATGGAGACGGCGGAGGCGTTGGCGACGGGCTCGGTGGTGGCGAGCCTGATCCACCCACGGTCACCGTGCCGGTTTGCGACGTGGAGCGACCGCTCTCGGTTCTGCTGGTCGCGGTGTAGGTGTAGGTCCCTGCCGACCCGAACGTGTAGGACCAGGATCCATCGGGCCGCAGGCTGTGCGAGCCCAATGCATTGCTGGACAGAGTGACGGTGTAGTCCGAATCGTTGGTCCAGCTCACCACCCCGCCTGTCGAGATCGACACGGAGCTCGGCTGAAGTCTGCCGTCCGAAATCGTGACGTGCGCTCTGCTTGCAGTGGCGGCCATCGCGGCGCCGCCGGATAGCGGGATCAGCGGCAGGGCGAGTACCACCGCTGTCAGAAGCCTCAGTGTGAACTTCGGCCGTGCCGTGTGTCGTTTGCTTAGGAACAACATCATTGGTTCTCCAGGTAGCTGCGTGAATCCTCGCTTGGGGTCAGCCATTCAGAGACGGCTACGCGGGAAGAATCTGGGCTCGGATGAAGGTTGAAGGTTGAAGGTTGAAGGTTGAAGGGACTACGGCCCGTTGCCCAGCCGCCGTGCGGCCTACGACGGCTGGGCAACGGGCGCGTATCTCTACTGAACGACGATCGTTCCTGCCATACCGGGCGCGTGGAGGCTACAGACGTAGTTGTAGGTGCCTGCCACGGTGAAGGTGTAGCTGTACGTGGGCGGAGTGGTCGCGTTGGGGGCCATGAGGCCGGAATCCCAGGTGGCTGGGCCGCAGGATCCGCTGCACGTGGCCGTGTGGTAGTTGGTGCCCGTGTTGGTCCACTTGACGGTGTCGCCTGTCCTGATCGTGAGCGTCAGTGGATTGAATGCGCCGTTGCCACACGGGGTTGCGCACTGCGCTCCGTCGATCAACGCGACGGGGTGGGTGGCGGGCGCCGGCACCGGGGTATTGGTCGGTGGTGGCGGCGGCGGCACCGGCGTGTTGGTCGGCGGCACCGGGGTCTTGGTCGGTGGCACCGGCGTCGGCGGGACCGGCGTCGGCGGGACCGGCGTCGGCGGTACTGGCGTTGGCGGCACTGGCGTTGGCGGCACTGGCGTTGGCGGGACCGGCGTCGGCGGTACTGGCGTTGGCGGCACTGGCGTTGGCGGCACTGGCGTGGTCGGGACGCCACCGCCGCCGCCACTGGAGCCGGTCACGCTGACCATGCCGTGGTAGGTGTACTGCTCGTCTCCATCAGACGCCGTGACGTGGTACGCGTAGCTACCAGGGGTAGTGAACGTGTACGAGTACCGCTGGCCCTCATGGATGGTCTGCGACGGCCAGGCGCCGGTGTCGCTCACGAGCGTGACACGATCGAAATCGTCGACGCTCCAGGTGACGACACCGCCGGCGGCAAGACTGACGGAGGCGGGCCTGACTCCACCACCATAGATGAGCACGCGTGGATCGTTCGTCGCCGCGTGGTGGCGGCTTGCAGCTGCCGTCGGTACCGCCAGGCTCAGCGGCACCAGCGGTACCAGCAGGACGAGAACGGGCAGAAAACGTAGGACCGGCCGTGCCGGGCCGCCTGGGGCCGGGGAGCGGGCTCCGGCCCCAGCCGCGCGGCCCGGGCCGACCCGGCCAAGCGTCGCGACGCAGCGAGCGAGCGAGCGGAACACTTGTGCGGGTCTGCTCGGGGACATAAATCGACCTCCAATACCTCGAGGCTTTTGATTAGAGTCAGGTTGGGGTCCTACCCTGCGAAACTACATTAGGCAGCAACACCGGACCATTGCCTCACGGAAACCAGTGGTTTTTCTCAACAGCACTCTTTCTCCATCAACAACGGAACCTCCGCATGCGGATTCCACCGTCAGTGCAAGGCACCCATCCACCGGTCGGTGGCCGGAGGAAACGGCCCACAGCGGGCGGAGGTCTTCCCTGCGACGGCCGGATGCGAGCGACAAGAGGTGGTTGCCACCGCCCGCGGATTGCGAGATCAAACTGTGCGACGCGCGCGCGGAATCAGCTTAACGGCGCCAGGCGACTCCGCCGCCATGCGGCGTGAAAATCCACCGGTCCACCGGCACCCAATGCGCGATCCACCGAACGACGGGTGGATCCACCGGCCCTGCGTCGCCCCCCGGTCGACGCAGGGCACGCGATACCCGGCGGATTACTCCGCCGGTCGAAAGTTGCGAACGCTTACGCCGCGGTTCTGTCGCGTGTCGCCGGACAGAGCCCCAGCTCGCGCGCTCGCATCGCCGCCTCGGTCCGCGAGCGCGCGCCGAGTTTCGCCAACACGTGGCGGACGTGGAACTCCACGGTGTTGACGGAGACGCTGAGCTCCGCGGCAATCTCCATGTTGCGCCGGCCGCCTGCCAGTAGCTGCAGGACGTCGGCTTCGCGCGCGGTCAGCGATTCTTGCGGTTCGTCGCCAGCTGCATCTTTCGACCCGGCGCCGCCGGTGGATAGTGCGGAGCCGCCACAAACGGATATCGCCGTGCCACCAGCGGCGACGCGGCGGATGGCCCCCACCAGCTCGTCGCCGGAGGCCAATTTACTGACGAAGCCGCGCACGCCAACGTCCCTGAGCGAGCGGACGTTGCCAAGCGTGTCGTGAGCGCTGAGGACCAGCACATTGACTTCAGGTGAAGTGGCAGACACCTGGCGGGCCACCTCGACACCGCTGATGTCGGGCAGCCCGAGATCGAGGATCAGGACATCGGGGCGTAACGCATCGCTCAGACGCAACGCCTCCGCCCCGTCTGCCGCGACTCCAACCACCGCGAGGTCCGCTTGCTCCTCGAGCGCCGCTTGGGTACCTGCGCGCATGATTGGGTGGTCGTCGACGACGACCACCCGGGTGGGTCGCTCGGCCTGACGGATCGCTGTAACCATCGATGTCCTCCACACATGCTCTGTACTCGGCGCATGTGCTCTACATCTATTGTTTCAGTGATCCGGCCCAAAATTTCCCAAGATATGCTTAATCTGTTTCTCACTTATGTAACGAACTGTGACGAGGCGTGAGGTTCGCCCTCACGATACGCCGACCATCAGCCGCTACTCGTGCGTGGGTGTGCCCACGAGCGCCCCGGCGGACGCGCCTACCGACGCTCCTGACAGGATCGCCTCGAGCAAAACGCCCAGCGGATGCATGCCCAGGAACGGGGCGCCGCCCTTCTCGGACGCGATGAGCAGCACGGTGCCACCCAGCAGACCGCCAAGTAACACGCCGACCGCTAACCCACGCACCGCGGCCGACTCGCAGCAGGCAAGCGCCGCCTTCTGCGCTTCTGAGGGAAGCTGCTGCTCACTGTCCAGCATCTCGCCAAAGGGACCGTACAGGCGGGCCAGGACCACGCCGTAGACGGCGTGCAGGACCAGGTTGCCGACGATCGGCAGGGGTCCCGCGCCAAGCGCGAGGCCGAAGAAACCGCCGCCGATCAGGGGCATGAACACACCCAGCGAGAAGAGCCACGGGACGACCCCAAAGACGAGACCGCGGTGCCAGTCCGGGCCGGTGAGCCGCTGTTCGAAAATTGCCGCGTACAGGAGCGCCCAGGCGATGCCGCCCACGGTGAACAGCCCGACGGCGACAAATGGATTGGGCAGCGCCCGATCGAGCAGCGGGTCGTGCGTCAGGCCGCGGAACCAGTCGCCTATCGTGGATAGCACGGTCCGGTCGGTGGGTAGCGCGCCGGCCATGATCAGTGCCAGAGCGTAGGCCAGAGCAAAAACGATGAGCAATGCCAGTGAGGCGATGAAGCCCGCAAGGAACGCGTGGACGAGCTTCGCCGATCGCGGATGCGGCAGATCCAGGAACCTGGCGGCGTCCGCTAGAGGTGATGCCTTCACAACGCTGCCATAGGCAGGCGTACCCGCGTCGATCCTGTCGGACTGTTGACTGACCATCGGTCGTCCTCCACGATTCACCGTAGCCAGCCAAAATCGCTCGCTGCCTCACGGAATGCCGTGGTTTTGCCGCCCCCATATATCGTTCCCCGAGCGCGCGAGTGTGCCAAAAACTACGGAAAACCGTGGGCCCGCGGCCCGCTTGGCGCCTGGTACGACCGTAACGCCGCGGTTACACTATGTGTTCAGGCACGGCCGGCAGGCGTTGGGGAGAGAACGGCCTGGCGTAACAGCGAGCATCCTTGGCAGTTTCTCCCCTCGCAGCGGGCATCGTCGGAGTGACTTTCAGCCAGGTGCGCGAGTTGATCGCGCGCCGCTGGGTGGTGGTCGCCGTCGTCGTTCTGGCGCTGGTCGCCCTCGGACAGAAGAGCGAGTCCACACCAGAGCCGCTGCTCGCCTCAAGTGCGCAGATGGCGCTCGGAGCGACAAGCGAATTCCGGCTGTGGTTCCCCGTCGTCGCCGGCTGCTTCGTCGCCCTGGGTGCCACCGCCTTCGTCCTGGCAACCGACCGAGTCGCGGCGCGTGTGTTTCTGGGCTTTGCCACGGCCGCCGCGGCCGCGCTGCTGGCTGCGACCGCCACGCCCGCGGGCGAGATCTGGGCGCTCGAGACCGAATACGTTGCGCTGGCCGCGGTCGGCGCCAGTGCGCCACTCCTGTTCCTGGTCTTCCCGGTCAACCGTCTGAGCTCCCGCGCGGGGCGACGAGTGGTCGCCACCTGCGTGTCGGCGCATGCCGCCCTGGTCGCGCTCTCCTGCGGGTTGCTGGTCCTGCAGTTGTGGCCGCTGTTCTATGCGCTCCTGACGGTGCTGCTGATGGTCCTCGCGGCAGATCTGCTCGCCGCCATCGGATTGGCGGTTGGGGTGATGGTGGTGGCTCCTCCGCGCGGAGGCCGCGAGCGGAGTCTGCTTGGGATCGTGGCGCTGGGCACCATCGCCGGACTGGCGCCCTTCCCGCTGTTCGTCCTCGCTCCCAGGCTCACCAGCGACACCTACCTGCTCGCGCCATGGATGGCCGTAGGCGGCCTGGTGCTCCTGCCGGCGAGCCTCGGCGCGGCCATCCTCAGTGGCCAGTTCCTCGGTATCGAACGCATCGTTCGTCGCGGCTTGATCGCGTTGCTCGTGTGGATGGCCTTGCTGTGCGTCTACGGCGTGCTCGTCGACCAGTTTGGCGACCATGTTGGTGCCTGGGCCGAGGACCCTCCGAGCGGGTGGTTGCTCATCGTCGTGGCGGGCGTCGCAGGTACTTTTCCGGCCGTGCAGAGGCGCCTCCGACGCGCCGCGGAGCATCGCCTGTTCCGTGATGTGTACGACTACCGCGAGACCCTCCAGCAGCTCGGCTTCGAAATCGTCAATCTGACAAGCGTCCAGCAGATCGCCGAGCACGTCCTGGCCCGGCTGGGCCGCACCCTCGACCTGTCGTGGGCGGCCATCTCGGTCGACAGCGACGGCGAGCGCAACCGCCACTACTGCTGGGGCAAATGTCCGCCGCTCAGCAACCTCGCCGAGCTGGGCGCACTGGAAACGCCGCTCGTCGCCGAGGGCGTAACAATTGGAACGCTATTCGTCGGCCCCAAACGTCACGATATCGACCTGTTGGCGGACGACCTGTCGTTGATCGGCACGCTCGCCCATCTGGTCGGGACAGCCTTTCACAACAGATTGCTCGTCAGGCGCCTCGAGGCGCAGGTGGTGGCGCAGGCCGAGCGCCAGTCAGCACTCGAGGCGCTCAGCGAGCAGTTGATGCGGGTTCAGGAAGAAGAGCGGCGACGACTCGCGCTGGACATTCACGACGATCCACTCCAGCGGGCGATCCTGCTGGACCGCCGGCTGCGTTGCGCGGATGACCCACCGGATACGGCGTGGGTTACCCGCCAGATGGAAGACATCATCGAGTCGCTGCGAGCCATCTGTACCGGGTTGCGACCGGCCGAGCTGGACCACCTGGGCCTGGTGGCGGGACTGGAGGTACTCGTGCAATCCGTGCGAGCCGGCACCGATCTCGACGCAAGCCTCAGCGTCGAAGCCCCCGGTCAACAGCTGGATGCTCGCGTGCCACCGGACCTCGGATCCGCGCTGTACCGGGTGGCGCAGGAGGCGCTCAACAATTGCCTCAAACATGCCGGTGGCTCGCGCGTTGAGGTCATGTTGTGCCAGATCGGCAAGACCATCACGCTGCGTGTGGTAGACAACGGGCGCGGCTTCGGCGGGCTGAACGGCGATCCTGCTCGCCCGCGCCTGGGGATTCTCGGCATGCGCGAGCGGCTGCGCCCCTGGGGCGGAGTGGTCAGGATCGCCAGCGGACCGACAGGCGGGACGGTCGTCTCCGCTGAGGTGTCGCTCGTCTGATCACCAGAGGGCCAGACTGGCGCGCCGCGCGCCTTCGGCCAGGGCCTGGAGCTTGGCCCAGGCGACGGTGGGGTGGACTCGTGCTTGGGACCGAGCGATCGTGCCAAATCCGCAATCCGTGCCGGCGATCACGTTTTCTCTGCCCACCACCTGCGCGTAGCGGATGATCCGCTCTGAGACCAGGTCCGGGTGCTCGACGAAGTTGGTCACCGTGTCGATCACCCCGGCGACAAGCAGTTTACCCTCGGGCAACTGGTGGTCCTGGAACACTCGCCATTCGTGTCCGTGGCGCGGGTTGGCGCCCTCAACGTACAGAGCTTCGGCGTTCACCTCGAACAGCAGATCCACGATCTCCGCGAGCGGAACATCACGAACGTGCGGCCACTCAGCGTTACCCCAACACACGTGGAGCCGAATACGGTCGGGCGGAATTCCGCGCAGCGCGTGATTGATCGCTTCGACATGCTGGGCGACCACGCGGCGGTAGTCGTCGAGCGTTTTGTCGCCGAACTCAGCGCGATTCCAGCCCATCGCCAGACCGGGATCATCCAGTTGGACCACCAGGCCTGCATCGACGATCGCGCGGTATTCGTTGGCGAGCGCTTCGGCCGCGGCGAACACGAAGGCTTGGTCGGATGGGTAATGGTCGTTCTGGAAGTTGAGCCAGACCTGGCCGGGTGAAAGCGCCGGCATGAATGCCTCTTCGGCTGGCGAGACCTGCTGCAAGGCTGCCTGGAATCTCGCGATATCACGCTGGATCCACTCGGGTCCGCGCCAGGCGATCGGACCGTTGCAGGCCGGAAACTGGAGCCGAGCTGGCGGAAGCGCCATGTCCGCGTAGAACTCTGGAAACATACCCCGCTCCACCTGGGCCGACATCGGCCGCGGCTCGCCGTCGAAGCCGGTCAAACGCTCGGTGATGTACGCCGAAAAACCGACACGGCCCATCTCGCCGTCGCTGGGGATGTCGATGCCCGTCTGGCGTTGCCGCTCGACCACCGAGCTGACGGCAGAGTCGATCAGCTGGGCTGCGCCCGGGCGAGCGTACACCTCGCGCTGATCGCGTCCCTCCACCAGGTCCAGAATCTCCCGCGGACGGGGCAGGCTGCCCGCATGCGTGGTGAGGATGCGCGCGGTGCTGCGCTTCATCCGCGCGCCCAGCCGCCAGGTTGGCAAGCTCCCACCGCGGCCAGACACGCCTGAAGATCACCCGGGCGGACGGTGATCAGCCTCACCATCGCCTCCTCCAGCAGGTTGTGTGACAGCCGCTTCAAGGCGTCGGCAGCGCCCCGCGCATGGCCGAAGTAGCCCACCTCCAGCAACAGCTCTCGCGGGACAGCGTCCACCAGCTCGGCCATCGGAGTACCCGCATCGCGACGGGCCTCCAGCTCCGACAGGATTTCGTCATATCCCATTCGCGCGAAATGCGCGCGGTAGCCGGTGTCTTTGGGAGTCCCCGGTCGGGCCAGCGCATAGCCGAGCAGCTGGGTCGCGAATGCACGACGCGCGGCCTCTTCATCCTCGTCGATGCACACGCGAATGTACAGCGCAAACGGAATCTCGTCCGCGGCGCGGCCAGCGCGGCGGGCGCCTTCGGCAACGTATGCTCGCATCCATTCGATCTGTTTCGCGGAGCACCAGTTGGGAGTCACTCCATCGGCGTACTCACCAGCCAGGCGCAACATCTGCGGACCCAGGGCCGCCACGTAGACTGGCACGGCCGGCGCGTTGATGCCGAGCTGGACTCCGTGCAGGCTCAGTCCTTTGCCGGTGTAGTCGAGCGACTTGCCGGCGAACAGCTCCCGGAGTGCGTGGACGTAGTCACGCGTGAAGGCAACTGGTGGGACATACGGCAGGCCAAGCTGCTTGCGGAATGCCTCCGACGGATACGCGCCCAGCCCGATGCCCAGCTTGAACTTGCCGGCAGTGATCTCGTTAAGCGTGGCCGATTCGGCAGCCAGCGTCGGAACAGTCCAGCCGGGGAAAGGGATCACCGACGTGCCAACACTGAGACCGGCGGCTACTACTCCGGTCGTCGCCTCCCACCAGTCGCGGCAGGTTTGAAAGATGCTTCGGCCTGTCACCCCCGCTGGTGTCCACAGGCTGTCGTAGCCGAGCTCCGCGGATTCTTTGACGAGCGTACGCTGCTGGTCGCGCGACAGCCCCAGTCGTGGGTCGATACCTACGCCTGCTCTCATGTCAGGCCCATCGTACCGGCACGCCCGCCGCGGAGGTATCGTGGACCTGGAAGGAGCGACGGTGGAATTCGGCATTTTCCACGAGTTCGAGCGTCCGCCTGGATGGAGTGAGGCGCAGTCCTTCGAGGCTGCATTCGAGCTGGTCGACAACGCTGAACGCTGGGGCCTCGATGCCGTATGGCTGGCGGAGCTGCACTTCACGCCGGAACGCTCGGTTCTCTCGGCGCCGCTGACCCTGGCTGGCGCAATTGCCGCGCGCACGCGGCGCATCAAGATCGGCACCGCCGTCCAGGTCCTGCCACTGTGCCATCCGCTGCAGCTGGCCGAGGAGGCGGCCACCGTCGACCACATCAGCCAGGGCCGGCTCATCTTCGGCGTCGGTCGCAGCGGGTTCGCTCGGGTGTATGCGCATTACGGCGTGCCGTACGCCGAGAGCCGCGAGCGCTTCGCTGAGACGCTCGAGATTGTCAAGCGCGCCTGGACTCAGGAGACGTTTTCGTTCGAGGGCGATCACTTCCAGTTCCACGACGTGTGCGTGGTGCCGAAGCCCTACCAGACGCCGCATCCAGCCATCCGCGTGGCGGCGACAAGCCCTGACACCTTCCCGGGCATCGGCGCGCAGGGATATGACATCTTCGCCGCGGTGCGCTTGGGAACGCTATCGGAGCTGGCGCCGAACGTTTCGGCATACCGTGCGTCATACGCCGCGACGGGCCATGCCGGACGCGGCCAGGTATTCCTGCGCGTGCCCGTCTATGTCGCCGACACGCTCGAGTGCGCCCGCGAGGAGCCCCGGGCGAGCATCATGCAGTTCTACCGTCACCTCGGCGCGCAGCTCGAAGCCTCGGCGCGTGACGCCGGCGCGCGGGCCATCGAGCAGCGCGACGTGCGCGGCCGCCGACTCCAGGAGATCAGCTACGACGAGGTGCTCCGCGACAAGGTCATCGTCGGCACGCCGCAGATGGTGATCGACCGTCTGCGGGCAGTATCTGACGAGCTCGGGCTCGACGGTATCCTGGCCGAGCTGAATTGCGGTGGCGACGTGCCGCGAGATGGCGTCGTCAGGTCGCTTCAGCTGCTGTGCGAAGAGGTCATGCCGGCCTTCCGCCTTCTCAATGCTCCCTCTCCCTCTGGGAGAGGGCTGGGGTGAGGGTGGCGTACGAGCACGAACGTCGTCCGCCACCCTCACCACGACGTAGACGGCGAGAGCGTCGATCCAGACGAGGCGCGGTGATGATTGACCGCGCTGACGACCGCTTTCAGCGAGGCGGACGAGATGCTTTTGTCGATCCCGACACCCCAGCGGACCGCCTTGCGGCCATCGGTCAGCTCGACGTACGCCGCGGCGCTGGCCTCATGGCCCGCACTCAGCGCATGCTCGGCGTAGTCCACCACGTCGACGGCCAATCCCAGACTCCGCTCGAGCGCATCGATGAACGCGGCGATGGGTCCGTTGCCAGCCCCCTCCACGGTGAACGGTTCACCGTCCAGCAGCAGATGCGCGGTGATCTGCGCTCCGCGGTCGCCCTCGGTCACCTCGTGGTGCAACAACTGCAGGCTCGGATTCTCGGGCAAGTACACCGAGCGAAACGCATTCCACAGCTCATCTGGCGAGATCTCGGTGCCAGTGTCCTCGGCGATCGTCTGAATGGTCTTGGAGAACTCGATCTGCAGCCGCCGCGGCAGATCGAGCCCATGCTCGGCGTGCATGATGTACGCCACGCCGCCCTTGCCTGACTGGCTGTTGATCCTGATGATCGCCTCGTACGTGCGGCCGACGTGTTTGGGGTCGATCGGCAGGTACGGGACCTCCCAGGTGTGATAGTCAGGCGGGAGCGCAGCCATGCCCTTCTTGATCGCATCCTGGTGCGATCCCGAAAAGGCGGTGTAGACCAGGTCGCCGACATACGGATGGCGGGGGTGCACCGGCAATCGATTGCAGTACTCGGTGACCCGCCGCAAGTCGTCGATATCCGAGATATCCAGGCACGGATCGATGCCCTGGCTGAACAGGTTCATCGCCAGCGTGACGACGTCGACGTTGCCCGTGCGCTCGCCGTTGCCGAACAGCGTGCCTTCGACGCGATCGGCGCCGGCCATGACGCCGAACTCCGCCGCCGCCACCGCGCAGCCACGGTCATTGTGCGGATGCAGGCTCAAGGTGATCGTGTCGCGCTTCTTGACGTTACGGTTGAACCACTCGATCACATCGCCGTAGACGTTCGGCGTGTACATCTCGACCGTCGCTGGCAGGTTGATGATGAGCTTGCGCTCCGCCGTCGGCTTGATGGCGTCCATGACCGCTTCACAGATGTCGAGCGCGAACTCGGGCTCGGTGCCGGTGAAGCTCTCGGGTGAGTATTCGTAGCGGATGTCCGTGCCCGGCAGGCTGCCTTCCAGCTCGCGACACCAGCGCGCCGCGTCAGTGGCGATCTTGACGATGCCCGGCTTACCCAGACCGAAGACCACTCGGCGTTGGAGCTCGGACGTCGAGTTGTAAAAGTGAACGATCGCTCGCGGCGCGCCGCGCAGGCATTCGAAGGTTCGCTCGATGAGCTCGTCGCGGCACTGCGTCAGCACCTGGATCGTGACGTCCTGGGGGATCAGGTCTTGTTCGATCAGCTCGCGAATGAAATCGAAATCAGGCTGTGAAGCGGAGGGAAAGCCGACCTCGATCTCCTTGAATCCGACTTTGAGCAGGACGTCCCAGAGGCGCCGCTTGCGCTCGGGGTCCATCGGGTCGATGAGCGCCTGGTTGCCGTCCCGCAGGTCCACGCTGCACCACAGTGGTGCCTGGCCGATGCGCTTGTCAGGCCACGTGCGGTCCTTCAGCTGCAGCGGCAGGAAGGGCGTGTAGCGGACATATGGCATCGACCTCGGGACGACCTGGCTCGGCGGCATGCCGGCAATGATGCCATTCCCGAGGGGTCGAACGCCCTCGGCCTGGGTGCTAGCGGCTGAGCTTGGGGATCCAGGGCATCGTCGGCGGACGGCGGCGGCAGACCGGGCACCGCGTCGGCGCGCGGTCAAACCCTCGGAGCCGCTGCAGCTCCTGTTCGCCAGCGCTGAAGACAAAGTTCTCGCCGCACAGGCGGCAGACTAGGTGTTGGTCACACATGGCATTGCTGATGACTATCGGCAGAGCGGCTCGTCTCTGCAGGTCGATATCGGATTCGTCGACACCCATCGGGGCGGGTGGTATCCTGCCCGAAAGGGGAGGATCGCCGATGTCGCTGCGCCACGACCGTCGCACGTTTCTCAAGCAGGCCCTTGGCGTCGCTAGCGCTGGTATCAGCGTGCCACTCTTCGCCGCCTGCGCGCCAGGCCCGCAGCCTGCCGCGGCGCCGACGACGGCTCCCGCTGCTGGCGCGGCTGCCACCAGGGTCAGCTATGCCTATGCCAGTACGAACGGGCTGCACTTTGTGGCCACCGTTGCGGGCGAAAAGCCCGACCTGGCCCGCAAGTTCGGCGTCGAGTTCGACCTGCTCACTACCACCAATTCGCCCAACGCGGTCAATGCGTTGATGGGTGGTTCGGTGAATGTCGCCGCCGTCACGCCTGATTCGGCGTGGCCGGCTCAGGACAAGGCGCCGGACGCCAAACAGCTCTTCCCCATCTCCGACGGCACGCCGTACGTGCTGATTGCCCAGCCCGAGATCAAAAAGGCGGCTGACCTCAAGGGAAAGACGTTGGGCGTTTCAGCGCTGACAGGTGGCGCGGACCTGGCCGCGATGCGCATTATCCTGGCGGAAAACGGCGTCTCGCCGAGCGACTACACGCTGGTCCAGGCGGGCGCCATCTCCGACCGCACCGCGGCGATGAAGGCGAAGTCGATCGCCGCCCTGGCACAGCTCGAACCGCAAGCGACCATTCTGCGCGACGCCGGCTTTCCCGAAGTGGACAGCGCCAACAACTACCCGGCCCTCAAGGGCATCCATTCGGTTGTGCTGCTGTCGAAGACCGGCTTCTACCAGGGCAATGCCGACGTTGCCGCGAACTTCCTGCGTGCCTGGGATGCGATCACCCGATGGATCTACGATCCGGCGAACAAGGATGAAGTGATCGCCATCGCCAAAAAGACGATGGGCGGCAGCGACGCCGGATCGGAGGCCGTGTACAACCTGCATGTCACCGCGAAATCCGTCTCGCAGAATCTGCGGATCAACGAGAAGTACATGCAGCAGTTCGTCGAGAATCAGAAGAAGGCTGGCGCCACGAACCTGCCCACGGATGCGATGAAGTACGTCGACAGCAGTCTGGTGGCCAAAGTCCTGAACGCCTGAGGGATCTTCACCCAGTGGCTCCGACCGCCGGTCTCAATGGCGAAGCGCACTGCAAGCTGACGCGCTCGCGGAACTGGCGCGTCTCGCGGCGATCGGCCGTTGGCGCACACTCCGCTTCCTCCGGAGGACCTGAAGCAGATGGCTAATGTCGCCCTTGGCCTGGAGCTGGATCTCCAGCGGCGCGAGCCGCTGGTGTTGCGCTGGTACCGAGCGCACCTGTCCACGTTGCGCGGACTGCTCTCACTGCTCCTCGTGGGCCTTCTGTGGGAGATCGCCGGTCGCAGCGGTCAGTGGCCGTTGATCCTGGCACCGATTTCCGACATCTGGGCCAAATTCCTGCAGCTCGCCGCCAGCGGCGAACTGCAGCGCCACATCCTGGTGAGCCTGAACGAGTTCTTCGTCGGCTTCGCCATCGCCGCCGTGTTCGGCATCTTCCTGGGTATCGCCATCGCCAGCAGCGACGCGGTGAACGACGTCGTCGATCCCTGGGTTTCGGCGGTCTACGCCACTCCGACGGTCGCGCTTGCGCCGCTGTTCATCTTCGTTTTCGGTATCGACGCCGCCTCGAAGATGGCGGTGGTCTTTCTCCTGGCGGTATTTCCGGTCGTCATCAACACCGCCACCGGCATCCGCTCGACGGACCAGGTCTACATCGAGGCCGCCCGCTCCTTCTCAGCCAGTCGTGGCCAGATCTTCACCAAAGTCCTCATCCCGTCAGCGCTGCCGTTCATCGTCGCCGGCCTGCGACTCGGGATCGGGCGCGGTCTGGTGGGCGTGGTGGTCGGCGAGTTCATCGGTGCCCGGGCGGGGCTGGGCTACCTGATCTTCAGATCCTCGCAGGCCTTCCGGCCGGAACGGGCGTGCTGGCGGTCATCATCCTCCAGCGCGTGGAGCGGCGCCTGGCGCCCTGGCGCCAATTCCAGTTGAAGTAAGCCGTGTCAACCAACGGCTACGTGGCGACGCCGACAAAGCTGGAGCTCAAAGACATTTCGATGCTCTTTTCGCGTCGCGGTCGGCGATTCGAGGCGCTGCGTGACGTCTCACTCCAGGTCGCCCCTGGCCAGTACATCTCGATCGTCGGCGCCTCAGGCTGTGGCAAGACAACGCTGCTGCGCATCGTCGATGGGCTCAGCAAGCCCACGCGAGGCGAGGTCTGGGTCGACGGGCGGGCAGTGGACCGACCCGGACCGGACCGCGGCTTCGTCTTTCAACACGACGCGTTGTTCCCATGGCGCACCGTGCTCGACAACGTCATCTTCGGCCTTGAGGTCCAGGGCAGGCCCAAACGCGAAGCGCGCGAGCGGGCCGACGTGCTGGTGAGGCTGGTCGGACTGACTGGCTTCGAGCAGCACTTCCCGCACGAGCTGTCGGGAGGCATGCGTCAGCGGGCCAACCTGGCCCGTGCGCTGACGATCGATCCGGACGTGTTGCTGATGGACGAGCCGTTCGCCTCGCTGGACGCGCAGACGCGCGAGATCATGCAGGCGGAGCTCCTGCGGATCTGGCGTTCGAACCGGAAAACGGTGCTGTTCGTCACCCACCAGATCGACGAGGCGGTGTATCTGGCAGACCGCGTGGTAGTGATGACCTCGCGGCCCGGTCAGGTCAAAGCGGTACTCGACGTCGACATCCCGCGACCGCGTGACCTCTCCGTCAAGCGCACTCCGCGCTTTCTGGAGCTCGTGGACGCGATCTGGAAAATGATCGAAGAGGAAGTGAAGGCGGCGCTCCACATCACCAACACCGATGGACCATCGGTTCACCAGGTCATGATGTGAGTCATAAGAAACGCTTATCGCCCAAAGTGTTGCCAGATCGGTAACCATCTGGTACTTTGATGTCAGGCGTCCAGGACGAATGTGTTTCGTCGTGGGCGTTTTTTGACTGAAAGGAGACTGCCACTTGGAACGAGCCACCTTCGCGCCGCTCATCCCCAGCCAACAGCGCCGGGTCGCTGGTCGCGCCGTGCTTCCGCGTGGCGAGGCTCCAACCTGATGGACAGGTAGATCGTTCGATTCGATCGGCTGGGGCCTCGCGGGGCCCCTTTTTGTTGCCCCGCGCGCGGTCGGCCATCTGACGCCTTGGCTCGACCGACAACTGAACAACCGCCCGGCTACCAGGCCGGCGCGGAGGCCGATCAACCACCAGCCCAGGAAGGAGGGGCCGATCATGTCCGCCGATCTCGGCTTCATCGAGCACTGCGCGCACTGGCACATCGCCGAGCTCCAACGTGAGGCGGCTAACGACCGTCTGGCGAGCCTGGCGAGCGGGCCGGGTCGGCCCTGGCGCAGCCAGATCGCCGCATGGCTGTACGCCATCGCCGATCGGCTCGACGGCAACGCCCGGCGTGTCATTCCAGCGAACGCCTGAGACGCGCAGCGCGGGTGGTGGAGGGCTACACTGGTCTCGTGACCGTCGAGTCCTCCACCAATCCGTCGCTCGCCGAAATCATCGACGGGCGCATCGCACGCTTTGCAAACCGCACGCTGGACTGGGACGCGCTGAAGTTCCAGGAGAAGGTCAATCCGCGATACCGTCGTGCGCAAATGCGCTACGTGGGTACCGGCGCCACCGGGGTCAGGTCGGATACCAACACCGTCCCATCGGAGCACTTCACGCTCAGCACGATGGTGATTCCGCCCGGCCACGAGGGTCCGCTGCATACCCACCACGACGTCGAAGAGGTCTTCTTCGTGCTGAAGGGGCAGATGACCTGCTACATGGAGAAGGACGGCGAGCGGGTCGAGCGGACGCTTGGTCCGCGTGACGCCATTTCGGTGCCGGCGGGCGTGGCGCGCGGCGAGCGCAATGACGGGGACGAAGAGGCGCTCATGCTCGTGATCGTCGGCGCTGGCAAGCCGCAGTTGCCGACCTATCCAGAAAACAGCCCGATGTACGGGGTCAAGCGGGACTGAGTCGTTCGCGCGTTGGCGCGTTCGCGCGCTCGTTCGCACGTTCGACGAGCGCGTCGCCGGTGGCCACCACGCTGTGCCGATCGGCGATCAGGCCCAGCGGCGCGCGGCTGCCCGCCGATTCGCGGCACAAGCGCCTGACCGCCGCGAGCGCCTCATCCTCGCTCTCGAACGTCCCGAGTGACACGCCCAGCTCGGCGTCGAACAGTTCGAACGCCATCCCCCGGAGTGTAGTGCGCCGCCAAAGCGGGGACCTGTCACGGTCGGCGCGCTACGATACACGCGTGGTGAAGCGTCCCGCGGCCATCGACGCCGGGCTGCAGCTCGGGCTGCGCAATCGCTGGTACCCGATCTTCGAATCGAAAGATCTGGGCAGCGGCAAGGCCATCGGCATCAAACGTCTCGGGGAGGAGCTGGCGCTGTGGCGCGACTCCAGCGGCCAGCCGCACGTCTTCATCGACCGCTGCCCGCACCGCGGCGCCGCCTTCTCGGAGGGCGGTACCGTTCACGGCCAGGAGCTGCAGTGCTGGTACCACGGCTTCCGTTACGACGGCAGCGGCCAGTGCACCGCCGTCCCGGTCGAGGGCGAGCAGACCGCGCTCGCAAACCGGGTATCGATCACCAGCTACCCGGTCGAAGAGCGTTGGGGAATGATCTGGGCGTATATCGGCGAGGTGGACCTGTTTCCCTCACCACCCCTCGAGCTTCCGGACGAAATGCTCAGACCGGACTGGGCCGGCCACATCGCGCGCGCCACATGGCGGGCGAACTGGCTGCTGGTGATCGACAACCTGATGGACCCGATGCACGCCTCGTGGCTGCACGCGAAGTCGTACACGCTCAGCAAGGGCAAGAAGTCCGCTCGACTCGCGGTCCGCGAGCTCGATGACGGCTTCATCGTCGAGCGAGAAAATCAGCGCGGCGTGAACTTCGACTGGACCGAGTACCACGACAACGGCTCGTTGTGGTTCCGACTGGAGATCCCTTATCCGCGAAGCGCGGGTCCCGGCGGACCGTTCCGCATTCTGGGCTGGTCGACGCCGGTGGACGCCGAATCATCGCTCAGCTACTTCTTGCGCATGCGACACGTCAGCGGCTGGCAGCGCCGGTTGTGGGATCTGCTGTACGGACTGTACCTGGAGCGCAATCACTGGAACGTGCTCGAGCAGGACCGGCGCATTCTGGAGTCCCAGCGTGGGTTGTCGTCACGTCTGTGGGAGCACATGGCGCAGACCGATATCGGCGTCGTTCGCCTGCGGCGGATGCTGAACGAAGCCTACTGGAGCCAACAGGAGGTGTACCTGGCGGCGGCCGCGGCGGGTCGCAAGCCATCCTCCGGCGAGCGTGTCAAAGCGCTGCTGGCTGCCCGCGGCGCGGGGCGCGAAGCGATACCCGTCTAAAAGCTTCACAGGTGTTCTTGCGGTACTGTCATCCTGAGTCTGCGAACAGCAGGGCATCGGTGCAATTGATGCGCGCGTACCTGCAGGCCACGCGCGACTACGAAGATCCGTTCGTACGCGGCAAGGACCGCGACCCGGCGCAACAGGCGGTTGCGTCGATGCCGAAGTACCCCTGAGTGAAGGTGCACTACGAGCGCGCCGGCAGCGGTCCGCCGCTCTTGCTGCTGCACGGGATCGGCTCGTCGAGCCGCTCCTTCCGTCATCAGCTGGACGATCTCTCAGATGCCTTCGACGTCATTGCATGGGATGCGCCTGGCTACGGGCGCTCGGAGGATCCGCCGGCGCCGTTCACCCTGGAGGACCTGGCCGATCGCGCCGTCCTGCTGCTCGACGAGCTGGAGATCGAGCGCGCTCACGTGTTGGGCGTGTCGATGGGCGGTGTGATCGCCCAGCTGGTCTACCATCGGCATCCGAGTCGAGTCCGATCGCTCCTCCTGGCGGACACCAACGCGGGCGGAGGGGCGCTGCCGGAGCCTGCACGATCGGAGCGCGTGCGCCAGCGATTGGAAGCACTCGAGCGTCTGGGGGCGCGCGGCATGGCGGAACAGCGTGC
>VBGG01000232.1 GCA_005883405.1 Chloroflexota bacterium
GGCTTGCGGCATCTCGCCTGGCTCGTCGGCGATGACGAGGTGGTACGCGCAACCCTGAGCGACGACTGGAAAAGGGTGCTCCTCGGCTATGCGCCGGAGCCGTTTCGCCACCTCGGCGCGTGAGCGGGCAGTCTCAACCGTCAGGCTCTCGCGCGGCTCGCGGCAGAGGGTAGAAAGGGAGTGTCCGCGTGACGCTTGCATGACGCCGCCGTGACGCCCGCATGACGCTGGCGTGACGCTGACGTGACGCTCGCCCCGGCGGTTTGTGGCTGGCGTGACGCCCGCATGACGCTGGCGTGACGCTGACGTGACGCTCGCCCCGGCGGTTGTGGCTGGCGTGACGCCCGCATGACGCTGACGTGACGCTCGCCCCGACGGCTGTGGCTGGCGTGACGCCCGTATGACGCTGGCGTGACGCTGGCGTGACGCCTTCGGCGGGAGCCAGCCGCTGGGCCGCGGGAGGAGCTACTGAGCCGGGCGTCAGCTGTCAGCGGAACTTGCCGCGGCCGAGGATCGGCCACATGGCTTCGAGGCTCTTCCAGCTCGATCGCCGCGTGCTCGGCTGACAGCCGCACCGACTTCACCGCCCCTTCGACGAGCGGCCGTGGGACCGCCGCGTCGCTGCTCATCGCCTTCTTTCCCGCGTCGCAGATAATGCGACATGGAGTCGGCCGGCTGGTCACCGTCGCCAGAATGGTCGCGGCAAACTCGTGCTCCACCTGCATCTGCTCGCGATAGACGACGTCGCACAGGATTCCGCCACCTGCCTGGACCTCCGTCACTCCGGAGAGTCCGGACGTGATGAGGTAGGTACCGGTGCCACCACAGCTGACGATCTCCACCGGCAAGCCGGCCGCGCGGCAGTCGTCGGCGGTGGCAGTCAACAAGCCCACCGCCTTCCGCACCGCCATCCGCTTCTCGGCGGGATCGGCGATCTTGACGGTATGACCTTCCCAACCCATCAGTCCGGCGTAGTGCAGGCCTGGCTTCTGCTCGACGTACCTGGACAGCTCGATCGACGCCTCGCCCGGCTCCACTCCAGCGCGATCCATGCCCGTATTCACTTCGACCACCACGCGCAACCGGACATCTCGCTCCCGCGCCGCGCGATCCAGCGCGTCGACATTCTCGGGACTGTCGACGGCGACTATGACATCGGCGCGCGGCAACAGGCTCAACAGGCGCGCAATCTTCTGCTCGCCGACCACCTGGTTGGCGATCAGAATGTCTCGAATGCCTGCATTGGCCATCACTTCGGCTTCGCCAACCTTGGCGCAGGTGACGCCGAATGCTCCCGCCTCGAGCAGCCTGGCAGCGATCTGCGGCACTTTCAGTCCCTTGGTGTGCGGCCGCCAGCCCACTCCCGCCGCGCGGAACCTGCGCGCCATGCGCTCGATGTTCCGCTCCATGACGTTCAGGACCACCAGGAGCGCTGGGGTGTCAAGTTCGTACGTCGTCCCCACGTTCACCAGCATACGCAGACGCTGCCGCGAGGCGCTACGATCAGCCCACCCTTTTTGCGCACAGCCTTCGGGGGAGCAACACCATGGCGATCATTCGCAGTCCATACCCAGAAGCCACGATTCCCGACGTCTCGCTACACGAGATGGTGCTCGGAGAAGCCGAGCAGCGCGGAGACAAGCCGGCCCTGATCGACGGCCCAACTGGTCGAACGATCACGTATCGCCAGCTGGCGGCGGCGGTGCGGCGCGTGGCGGCTGGGTTGGCTGCCCGCGGCTTCCGCAAGGGTGACGTCCTCGGCATTTACAGCCCGAACCTGCCCGAGTACGCGATCGCGTTTTATGCGGTCTCGAGCCTGGGTGGCGTGAACACCACGATCAACCCGCTGTACACCAGCGCCGAGCTCGCCAAGCAGTTGAACGACTGCCGCGCCCGATATCTGCTCACCGTGCCGGCCTTCCTGGACCGCGCCCGCGAGGCCGCAAGCCAGGTGCCAAGCCTCGAGGGGATCTTCGTGTTCGGCGAAGCCGAAGGTGCTACCCCGTTCTCGGAGCTACTGCAGGCTGACGGCACGCCGCCGGCGGTCTCCATCAACCCGCGCGAGGACCTGGTAGCTCTGCCCTACTCGAGCGGCACCACCGGGTTGCCCAAGGGGGTCATGCTCACCCACCGCAACCTGGTGGCCAACCTGTCTCAGATGGTCAACGTCGATCTCGTCCGCGAAGACGACGTCGCGATCGCGGTGCTGCCCTTCTATCACATCTACGGTCTGGTCGTGATCATGGGCGCTGGCCTGTACGGGGGGAGCACGATCGTCACGATGCCGCGGTTCGATCTCGAGGGTTTCCTCGAGACGATGCAGCGCTACCGGGTGACGATCGGCTGGATGGTGCCGCCGATCGTGCTCGCGATGGCCAAACACCCGCTCGTGGACAAGTACGACCTGAGCAGCGTGCGGCTGGTCTTCTCGGGCGCGGCGCCGCTCAGCGAGGACCTGGCGCAGGGCTGCGCGACGCGCCTCGGCTGCATCGTTCGTCAGGGCTACGGCATGACCGAGACCAGCCCGGTCACCCACTGCGCGCCGCCCGCTGGCGCGGCGCTCAAGCTCGGAGCGGTTGGGGTGTGCGCACCCAACACCGAGGCGCGCATTGTCGACCTCGCCCGCGGAGTCGATGCCGAGACGGGCGAGGTCGGCGAAGTATGGGTGCGCGGTCCGCAGGTGATGAAGGGCTACCTCAACCGGCCCGACGCGACAGCGGACATGATCGACACCGAGGGTTGGCTGCACACCGGCGACGTGGGGCGGGTCGACGCGGAGGGCTTTCTGTATATCGTCGATCGGGTCAAGGAGCTGATCAAGTACAAGGGACTCCAGGTCGCGCCCGCGGAGCTGGAAGCGGTGCTGCTCCAGCACCCGGCGGTCGGCGACGCGGCAGTCATCCCCAGTCCGGATGAGGAGGCGGGCGAGATCCCGAAGGCGTTCGTGATGGCGCGCACACCGGTGTCCGCCGAAGAGTTGATGGAGTTCGTGGCGGAGCGGGTCGCGCCGCACAAGAAGATCCGCCTGCTGGAGTTCGTCGATGCGGTGCCGAAGTCGGCGTCTGGGAAAATCCTGCGACGCGAGCTGATCGAGCGCGAACGCCAGCGCCAGGCGGAGGTGGCCAAAGCGCGCTGAGTGCCGTGGCGGCGCGCTCGGACCGCCACGGTGCATGATCCGCGTGCCTTTTGGCGGGCTCGGCCGCAACCGCGCCGAGGCCACCTCTGCCAGTTGACATTTGTACAAGTGTCTGCTTGAATAGCGGAAGTGATTGGCCCTGCTGCTGGAGTGAGCGAAGACCTCGACGCGGCGCTGCGCGCACTCGCCGATCCCAACCGCCGCCGCATCCTGAGCGTGGTGCGCGACCAACCGCGCGCGGTCGGCGAGATCGCCCAAGCGCTGGCCATGTCTCAGCAGGCGGTCTCGTTTCATCTGCGCGTGCTGCGCGGCGCGGGCCTGGTTTCTGAGCGACACGAGCGCACGCGTCACCTGTTTGTTGTCTGCACCGATGGACTGGAGGCCGTACGGGACTTCCTCGATGGATTCTGGCCCACGCACCTGGCGGCGCTGAAACGGGCCGCCGAGGCCGAAGCCCGAGGAACCCGCGCGTATGGGAGGCAGCATGGTTGATTTCTCCACGTCGATCGACATCGAGGCGCCGCCTGAGGTGGTGTTCGCGCACCTGGTCGATGCCGAGCGCATGGTGGCCTGGATGGGTGAGCGAGCCGATCTGCAGCCTCGTCCGGGTGGTAGCTTCGCCGTCGATATCAACGGAGTTCCGTTC
>VBGG01000225.1:0-7754 GCA_005883405.1 Chloroflexota bacterium
GGTCGATCGCCTTGTCGGGCATGAAGCGGTCAGGCACATAGCGCGAGCCCAGCTCGGCGGCAGCCTTGAGCGCCTCATCGGAGATCTCGAGGCGGTGGTGCTGCTCGTAGCGCTCCTTGATGCCGCGAAGGATCTCGATGGTGTCCTCGATCGAAGGCTCCTCGACCAGCACCGGCTGGAAGCGGCGCTCGAGCGCCGCATCACGCTCGATGTACTTGCGGAACTCGTCGAGCGTGGTCGCGCCGATGGTTTGCAGCTCGCCACGCGCCAGCGACGGCTTGAGGATGTTGGCCGCGTCGACGGCGCCTTCCGCGGCGCCTGCACCGACGAGCGTGTGCAGCTCGTCGATGAACAGCACGCAATTGCCGCTGTTCTTGACCTCTTCGATGATCTTCTTGAGGCGCTCCTCGAACTCACCACGGTACTTGGTGCCAGCCACCAGCGAACCGATGTCGAGGGTGAGCAAACGCTTGCCCATCAGCGTCTCGGGCACGTCGCCCGAGGCGATGCGCTGCGCCAGGCCTTCGACGATGGCCGTCTTGCCGACGCCAGGCTCGCCGATCAGGGCGGGATTGTTCTTCGTGCGCCGCGACAGGATCTGCACGACGCGCTCGATCTCTTTGAAGCGGCCGATGACCGGGTCGAGCTTGCCGGCACGGGCGGCCGCGGTGAGGTCCATGCCCAGCTGGTCGATGACCGGCGTCTTGCTCGACTTGCCGTGCGGGGCGCCTTGGCCCTCCTGCGAGTACGCGGCCGACTGGTTCAACACGTAGATGACCTGCGAGCGGACCTTGTCGAGCGACACGCCGAGCGACTCGAGGACGCCAGCGGCGATGCCTTCGCCTTCGCGGACCAGGCCCAGCAGCAGATGCTCGGTGCCGATGTAGTGGTGATTGAGTCTCCGCGCTTCGTCGACCGAGAGCTCGATGACCTTCTTGGCGCGTGGCGTCAGACCGATATCGCCGGCGACCGTGCGGTCGCCTCGACCGATGATGAACTCGACCGCGCTGCGCACCTTGTTCAGCTCGACGCCAAGATTGCCGAGGACCTTGGCGGCAACGCCTTCACCTTCGCGGACGAGCCCGAGCAACAAGTGCTCGGTCCCGATGTAGTTGTGGTTAAAGCGCTGCGCCTCCTCCTGCGCAAGCTGCAGGACTTTTCGCGCTCGCTCGGTAAATTTGTCGAAGCGATCAGCCATGGTGGTGCTTCACCCCGTTCCTAGACGGAACCAAAAAACGCGTTGTCTGACGCAGACCATAAAACAATGACCAACGTCTGAGCGATACGAGTATACCCCCGGTACTCGTTTGCCCAGACGTTTAGCCCCAACGCGCCGCAAGATAACGTCGTGCAAGCAACGCCGCCCGCGCGTAAATACGTGAAATCCTGCGCGGGGTTAACGTTCGGGTACGCGCGCGGTGCCGTTGGCAGCGGGCTCGCTCGCGGCGGGCTCGGACTGCTCGTGGGGCAAAGCGTGCACCGTGTCAGCGGGTTCTTCCGGCTGTGGCGCGTGTTCCTCTTCGGACTCCTCACCGTCGGTAGTCGTGCTACCGCTGGGGCCGCTGTCAAGGACGTATGACGCGCCGCTGTAGGCCTCGAACCCACCACCGTAGTCGTAACCGCCGGCGTCTTCGGCCTGTCTCAAGCTCAACCCGAGCCGGTGCCGCTGCGGTTCGATCTTGATGATCCGCAGCTGAACGTTCTCACCCTCGCGGACGACCTGCTTGGGGTGGGTGATCCGCTCGTCGCTCAGCTCGGAGATGTGTACCAGGCCCTCGACGCCTGGCTCGAGCTCGGCAAAGGCGCCGAACTGAGCCAGTTTCGTGATCTTGGCCGGCACGGTGTCGCCGACGTGGTACTTCTGCTCGATGCGCGTCCAGGGATTCTCCTCAACCTGTTTGAGGCTCAGGGCGATCTTCTTGTTCTCGCGATCGACACCCACCACGCGCACGTCGACTTCCTGGCCGACGCGCAACACCTGGCTGGGGTGCTGGACCTGGCCCCACGACAGCTCCGACAGATGGATCAGTCCATCTGCGCCGCCGAGGTCGACGAATGCGCCGAAGTCGGTCAGCGACGACACGCGCCCGTGGCGAATCTCGCTTGCCTGCAATTCGGACAGCAAGCGGTCCTTCTGCTGGGCGCGGCGTTCCTGGGCGGCGGCCCGCTCGGAAAGAATCAGCCGATTGCGGCGGCGATTCATCTCGATGACCTTGAGGTACATGGTCTGGCCGCGCATCGAGCGCAGCTTTTCCTCGACCTCTTCGTCACTGCCACCACGGCGCAGCTCGACGATCTGACTGAGCGGCACGAAGCCGCGCACGCCGTCGACCGAGACGATCAGGCCGCCCTAGTTGTGGTCGACCACTTCGCCCGTGACAACTTCCTCGGAGTCCTTTTTGGCCTGCAGGTCACGCCAGCCGATCTCGGCGCGCGCACGGTTGATCGAGATCACCGGTCGGCCCTCGGCGTTTTCGGGCACGATGACCACGGCAGACACGTGGTCGCCGCGTCGCAACGCCATCTCGCCGCGCTCGTTCTGGAGCTCGCTGGTGGCGATCACGGCTTCCATCTTGCCGCCGATATCGACCAGGATCTCGTCTCGATCGACGAGCACCACCGTCCCTTCGACGAGCTCGCCGCGGCGCAGCTGCGTGTGCTGCGTCTCTTCGTATTGTTCGAGCAACGCGCCCATATCCTGGGCGGTGTTACTTACCTCAGGGTTTAATCCAGACTGTGCGTCCTGTCTCCGGGGTGTTGCTCGTGCTTGCTCCTCGGGGCGTTCCGCCGCCTCTTCCATTCCGTCCAAAAAACAACCAACCTTCGCGCTGGGGCGTAGATACTTCTTCGAGAGTATACGGGAATGCCCTGGCCCTCCCCGACTATCGCCTTCAGGGGGTGGCGCGGCGGCCTTCCAGGGCCCTGGCCAAGGTCACCTCGTCGGCGTATTCGAGGTCGCCGCCTACGGGCAGCCCGCGCGCCAGGCGGGTGACGTTGACGCCCAGCGGCGCCAGGCGACGCTCCAGGTAGCCAGCGGTGGTGTCGCCTTCGACGTTCGGGTTGGTAGCCAGGATGACCTCCTTCACGCTGTCGCCCTGGACGCGTCTGACCAGCTCCTCGATCTTCAGGTCTTCGACGGTTACCCCGTGCAGCGGATCGAGTGCGCCATGCAGGACGTGGTACAGGCCCTTGTAGATGCGCGTGCGCTCCAGGGTCATCACCGCCAGCGGGTCCTCGACCACGCAGATGGTGCTGCGATCGCGCTGGTCTGAGCCGCAGATGCTGCACGGCTCGACGTCGGTCACGTTGCCGCACACCGAGCAGAAGTGCACGGCTTCCTTCATGTGGACGATCGCGTCAGCCAGGTCGCGCACCGCCTCGGGGGGCAGGCGCAGCAGGTGGAACGTCAGCCGTTGGGCGGTCTTGGGCCCAATTCCCGGCAGCGAGGCGAACGCCTCGACCGCGCGGGCAATCGGCTCGATCGGCTGCACGCGCTAGAAGTTCGGCCGACAAGCCGCTTTTCGGCACAAGACGCAGTCGGCCGAACTTCTGTGACAGACTTGCCCTAGGAAGGCGGCAGGCATACGTATCGTCCTCATCGAGGTTTCGGCCGCCCTCCTAGGGCATGCCGGGGAGCTTCATGCCGCCAGTGAGCGGGCCGAGCTTGTCGGCGGCGGTCTTCTGCGCCTTGCTCAGGCCTTCGTTGACCGCGGCGACGATCAGGTCCTCGAGCGTCTCTATATCTTCGGGGTCGACCGCTTCGGGCGCGATCTTGACGCGCTGGACTTTGGCCTGGGCCGGGCCCATGCCGATGTCCGAAATCGTGACGGTGACCGCGCCGCCCCCGGCCGAGGCCTCGACGGTCTGGGAGGCGAGGTCCTCTTGCATCTTCTGAAGGCGCGCTTGGAGCTGGCGCATCATCTCGTTGTTCATCATGGGTTGGCCCAGATCATATCAATCGAGTCGTCTGGGCTGGCCGCCGAAGGTGCGCACGGCGTAGTTGATCACCGGATCGTCATGCAGGCTCGGCCCACCGTCGCCCGCCTCTGCGACCGTGCACTTCAGACGATAGGCGGTACCGTACACACGCTCGAAGGCGGTTTCGATGAGCTGGCGGTTGGTCGTCTTTTCGGCCGTCTTGCGATTGAAGTCGGTGCTGAAGGCGACCACCAGCAGCGAGTCCTCGATGCGCAGGGGCTGAGCGCTATTGAGGATCGAGGCGACCAGGCCATTGCGTTGTTTGACTTGCTCGATCACGTCGGGCCAGCGCTCCGCGAGCGTGCCATCGCCGCGCCCGACCCTGGCTGCAGCAGCTTCGACCGTGGGCGTGGGCGTGGGCGTGGCTGGCGGCGGCGGCGCCGTGACCTGGGGTGCCGCGACTTCGACTTCGGGCGCGGGCGCGGGTTCAGGCGGCGGCTCGACGCGGACCGGCCCCGCCGTGGACTCCACATCGCACGCCTCGAGTAGCGCTACCTCGGTCTGCACCTGGAACTGCTGTGCGTCGCGCGTACGCGCCAGTGCCTCCGACAGCGTCTGCACCAGCTGGATCAACGCGCGCACCGACCACGCCGGGGCTCGCTCGCGCAGCCACGCGACTTCGGCTACGGGCAGCTCATCGCTGAGCCGTGCGTCGGCGCCCGTGCGCAGCAGCAGCAGCGCGCGCAGGTGCACGACCAGCTCTTCGGCGAACAACCGCAAGTCGGCGCCACCTTCGGCGGCGTCCGAGATGACCGCCATGACCGTGCTCGGGTCGCGCCGCGTCATGCCATCGATCGCGCCGCGCACCGCCTCGATGGACGGCAGACTGAGGGCCGCGCGTGCGACGGCCATGTCGATGCTGCCCACCGCGAACGCCGAGAGCTGATCGAGCAGGCTGAGCGCATCACGCAGACCACCCCGGGCGACGAGCGCCAGGCGCTCGAACACCGCTGGCTCGATCTGCATGCCTTCCGACTCGGCGACCCGCGCCAGCTGCTCGCGCGTCTCCGCAAACGGGATGCGGCGGAAATCGAAGCGCTGGCAGCGAGAGACGATCGTGGGCGGCACCTTGTGCGCCTCGGTGGTGGCCAGCACGAACAGCGCGTGCGGTGGCGGCTCCTCCAGCGTCTTGAGCAGCGCGTCCCAGGCAGCGTTGCTCATCTCGTGAGCCTCGTCGACGATGTACAGACGGTAGCGACCCTCATTCGGCCGATAGGCGACCTTCTCGCGCAGGTCGCGGATATCGGCGATGCCGCCCGTCGAGGCGGCGTCGATCTCGATCAGATCGAGCGCACGTCCTTCGAGCGCGGCGCGGCACAGCGCGCACGTGTTATCGGGATCGCCCTCCTGCGCGTTCTGGCAGTTGACCGCGCGGTACAGGATTCGCGCGACGCTGGTCTTGCCCGTGCCGCGCGGGCCGGTGAACAGGTACGCGTGCGACGGTCTGCCGAGCTTGACCGCGTTCCTGAGCGTGCGCGTGACGTGCTCCTGGCCGACGACGTCCCCGAAGCGTTTCGGACGCCACCTCAGATAGAGCGCACGATGTGCCTCTGCGGGAGGAGTGGCCGGACGGAATGGGTCGAACATCTAAGGTTGCGCGTTGCGCGTTACGCGTTGCGCGTTGGATTGATGCCGAACGCGCAACGCGCCAACGCGCAACGCGTAACCCAGTTTATCGGCCGGCCTCCTGGACCCTGGCGATTAGTGCCGGGCTGCGCAGACGGCGCTCGACGATGTGCTCGGCGTAGTCGCGCAGCAGGGCTTCCGCCTCGCGGCCAACCTCGGGCGGGACGCTCACCGCGCGCTGGCCCCGCGCCTGCTGCACGAATCGCAGCAGCTTGAGCGCCGAGGTGCCGATGTCTCGAGCTGTCGGTTCGCGCGGACCGCAGGCGGGGCACAGCACGCCGCCTAGCAGCGCCGAGAAGTGGTTGCGATTCGGCTCGATCGTCGCCCGGCAGCTCACGCATTCGCGCAGCTCCGGCCGGTAGCCGAGCGCTTCCAGCAGCCTGAGATGGAACACGATGAGCACCATGCGCGGGTCGTGTGTCGCGCGAAGGCTGCGCAAGCCCTCGACCAGCGTGTCGAACACGTCGCGGTTTTCCAGCCGGTCTTCGGTCAGCAGGTCGACCACTTCGGCCAGGTAATACGCGTGCGTGGTCAGCTCGAGGTCCTCGCGGATCTCCCTGAAGGCTTCGAGCGTGTCCGCCTGCGAGATCACGTCCAGCTCGCGGCCGACGGCGAACATCACGTCGCTCAAGGTGAAGGGCTCGAGGTGGCCTGCCGAACGGCTGGTGGTGCGGCGAACGCCCTTGGCGACCGCGCGAATCTTGCCAACATCGCGGGAAAAAAAGGTAACGATGCGGTCCGCCTCGCCCAGGTCCGTACGCTTCAAGATCACCGCGGGGGTGCGGTACAGGCGGCTGCGGGCCATTACGTCTTGGCTTAGCCGCCCGGGAGCATGCCGGGAAGCGGCTCGATCAGCATGCGTCCCGCCGACGGGTCGATCTGCTTGACCACATCCTTGATGGCCGGCACCAGGATCTCGCGGTGCTCGCCCTTCACGACGTACACGTCATTGGCGCCGGTTTCGATGATGTCGCTGACCTGGCCCAGCAGCTCGCCCGTGGTGGCGTGCTCGACCCGCAGGCCGATGACCTGATGCCAGTAGAACTGGCCGCGGGGCAGGCGCACCGCATCTTGCGTGGCGACCTCGACGACGGCACCGCGGTACGTCTGGGCGACGGTGCGATCGGCGATGTCTTGCAGCTTGAGCAGCACGGTATCGCCTTGCACGCGCGCCGATTGGATCACGTGGCGCTCGCCCTTGAGGGTTACGCTATTGCCGGCTTTGAAGCGCCGCTTGGGGAAATCGGTGATGACGCGGCACTTGAGCTCGCCACATATGCCATGCGCGGCGAGCACCTGGGCCACGACCAGAAACGCGGGGGGACCGGCCGGCTCAGACGACGTCGAGGTCGACTCGGGTGCCTTTTCGGGTGGCGGCGGCTTTGACGAGCGCGCGGAGGCCGCGGACGACGCGTCCCTGGCGGCCGATGACTTTGCCGACGTCTTCCTCGTCGACTTCGAGCTCGTAGACGGTGGTGTTGCCATCCTGGACCTCGTCGACTTTAACCGCGTCTGGCTTGTCGACGAGCGCGCGGGCGACGTATTCGACCAGGCCCTTCAGGTCGGGCTCGAGCTCATCCTCTAAGTCGTTTTCGTCTTCGAGGTCGTCGAGGTTGGCGCTACCGGGGCCGTTTGGCGGTTGTTCGGTCATGAGCGACTAGGTCGTGGTGATGCCGCGCGAGGACAACAGGCGCGCCACCCGTTCGGTCGGCTGTGCCCCGCGCTGCAGCCACTCGCGGACGCGCTCCTCTTTGACGTCGAACGTTGTCGGCGTGGTGAGCGGGTTGTAGTGACCCAGGTTTTCGATAAATGTCCCATCACGTGGCGCGGTCGACTCGGCGACCACCACGCGATAGGAAGGCTGTTTCTTGGCGCCAGTGCGGCGCAACCTGATCTTTAGCAAACGCGACTATCTCCACAGCGTGCGCACCTGAGCGTGCGCGAATGAGGCTGAGTATAAATCAGATCGAGGTTCAGAACACATGTTCTACACTACCGCATGTCGCGGGGAGGGCGGCGGATCGAGGAGCTTCCTGCGGGAGAGCTTGTCTCGTTGTACTGCGACGAGGCGCTCTCCACGGCAGCCATCGCCCAGCGCCTGGGCTGGAGCCAATCGGCGATCCGCAGTCGCCTGGTGCAGCTCGGCATCA
>VBGG01000225.1:7805-11590 GCA_005883405.1 Chloroflexota bacterium
GTTGTTCACTGACGACGATCCATCGCAGGCTCAGCGCGGCAGGCGTGCCGCGTCGCGAGGGCGGCTCTGGCGCGCTCTACGCACGGGCGGCCTTCAGCGGTAATCTCTGCGATAAGGCGTATTTGATCGGCCTTCGCATTGGCGATCTCCATGTGGCGATGGAAGGCAGCAGAACCATTGTCGTCAAGTGTACAAGTACGCGGGACGAGCAAGTCCAACTATTCAGAGAGTTGTTCGAGCCGTATGGTCACGTATACACCGATGAGGCGGGGCTTGCCGGGCGAAAGCGCCAATCCATCGGGATGGAAGTCAGACTCAATATGACGTTCGATTTCTTGCTGCCAAAGCAGGATGCTGCTCCCGAGTGGATCCTTCACAGCGATGAGCCATTCTTCGCCTTCCTGGCGGGGTACATTGACGCCGAGGGCTACTTCCACACGTACTTCCAGCGACACTACCCACGTCCGCTTGCGTGCCTGGAGATACGTTCATACGATGCGACCCTGCTGAGTCAGTTGGGCGACGGGCTAAACAGCCGAGGCGTCAAGTGCGCCCCCGCCCGACTGCGTGTCCGCGCTGGTTACACCAACGGCTATGGCGTTCGATCGAACCGAGACCTCTGGGGCCTTGGCGTGCACGCCCGACACTCTCTTCGCGTTCTCATCACGCGAATCGATCCTTACGTGCGACACGCCCGAAGACGGCGCGATATGATGCGAGTCCAGTCAACTCTCTAGCGTTTCTATTTATCGCTAATAATTCGCACTAACATTAGCGACAACAAATAGCCCTAGCGCTTTGTATATTGGGGCGCCTTCCTGGCTTTCTTTAGTCCGTACTTTTTACGTTCTTTTTCACGTGCATCGCGCGTTAAAAGACCTGACTCTCGCAGTACTTGTTTGGTACTTTCATCAGCTTTAAGTAAGGCACGAGCAGTAGCGTGAATGATCGCGCCAGCCTGGCCGCTAACGCCGCCGCCGATTACTTTGGCTAGCACGTTCAAGCTGCCCAGCCGGTTGGTCAAGCGCAGCGGCAAGGTGATCGCCGCCTGGTGCGTGGCGCGCGGAAAGCGCTGCTCGAGCGGCATGCCGTTGACGATGATGTTGCCGTTGCCAGGCTGGAGCAGCACGCGCGCGACGCTGCGCTTGCGACGCCCGACCGCGGTGTAGCTGGTCGTCTGGCGACCACCACCACCCGGCTGCGTGGGCGCGCGGTCTCTCATGCTGATCTCCCTTCAGCTGGCGGTGTGCGCTGCTGCTTCTCTGACGCGCGGAACTGCGCGCCATGCGGGTGCTCGGCGCCAGCGTAGACCTTCAGCTTGCGCAGCATTTTGCGACCCAGCGCATTGTGCGGCAGCATGCCGCGCACGGAGTGTTTGATCACCCTCTCAGGGTGGCGTGCCAGGAGCTCGCCCAGGGCAATCGACTTGAGCCCGCCGGGGTAGGTCGAGTGGCGGTAGTAGCGCCGCTGTAGCGCCTTGTTGCCCGTCAACCGAATCGCACTGGCGTTGACTACCACGACGAAATCGCCGAGGTCCAGGTGCTCGGAAAAGACGGGCAGGTGCTTGCCACGCAAGAACGTGGCGATCTGCGTCGCCAGGCGTCCGAGCGTCTGACCCTGAGCGTCGACCAGACGCCACGCGTGGGTCACCTCGCTGGCTTTGGGGCTATACGTCTTTTGTGTGGTGGTCGGCATGATGTCCTATTAGGCCTAGCTGTGAGTGTAGTCCACGTTCGCGCGTTGCCGCGTTCGCGCGTTCTTGATTGCCGCCATGAACGCGCGAACGATCAGTATTCAATCCGGACGAGGCTCAGCCCCGCCGCCGGGGCGTTCGGACCCGCCGCGCGACGGTCGGCTCTGGCGAGCGCGGTCGCGAATTCTTCGGGCGTCCAGTGCCCGTCGCCGACCCACAGCAGGCTACCGACGATGCCGCGCACCATCTTCTTCAAGTAGGCGTCGGCGCAGATCTCGAACAACAGCAGGGCCGGGCTCACCTCCAGCCAATCGGCGGCGAGCACGCTGCGTTCGGTCGAGCGCGTCACCGTCGGCCGGGTGACGAACGAGGCGAAGTCGTGGCGCCCCAGCAAGGATCGCGCGGCCGTGCGCATCGCGTCCAGCGAAAGCGGCCGCGCATCAACCAGGCAGCGGCCCTGCCAGACAGCAGGCGGTGACGAGTCGCGACAGATCGCGTAGCGATACCAGCGGCGCAGCGCCGAGCGCCGCGCGTCGAAGTCAGCAGCCGCGTCCGCGGCATCCACGATCCACACGTCCTCGGGCAAGCGCCGCTGCACGACGCGGCGGAGACCGTCGGACGCGATACGCGAGGACGTCTCGAACGACACGACCTGCGCATCGGCGTGAACGCCTGCATCGGTACGGCCGGCCGCGGTCACCCGGACCGGGTGGCCGACAGCAGAGGCCAGGGCGGCCTCCAGCGTTGCCTGGACGGTCGGTCGACCCCGCGTGCGGGAAGGGCTCTGTGTTGCCCAGCCGGCATAGCGGGTGCCGCGATAGCCGAGCGTCAGCCGCAATCGGCGGTGTATCAAACTTGGAAAGGTGCGACCAACGTTTCTCTGGGCGGCGGCCCTAGAAGCTCGGACGACAAGCCGCGGCTCAAAGTTCGACCGACAAGCCGGTTTTCCTCCATGTCGCAGTCGGCCGAACTTTGATCAACAGATTGGCCTAGAGGGGCGGTCACGGCACGGAGACTTTTCGGCTGCCCCTCTAGGGGACGAGCTCGATCTGCGCCATCGGCGCGCCATCGCCCCGCCGCGGCATGAGCTTGACGGTCCGTGTGAAGCCGCCGGCGCGCCCCTGGTAGCGCGGAACGATGTCCGAGAACAGCTTGCGTACGACCTCCTCGTCGTACAGCTTGGCGATCACCAGACGGCGCGCGTGAAGGTCGCCAGCGCGGGCGGTGGTGATAAGCTGTTCGACCTCGCGCCGAAGCTCAGCAGCTTTGGGCGCGGTGGTCTGCAGACGTTCGTGACGGATCAGCTCGGTCATCAGGTTGCGGATGAGCGCGAGTCGATGGCCGGTCGGACGCCCGAGCTTGCGTAGCCCAACGCGATGTCGCATCTGGGCTACTCCTCGTCCTCTTCGCCGTTGGTGCTGGTGGTGGGGCTGGCGGCGCCATTCAGCGATTCGTCGGTCACGCCCGACCCGATGGCGCCACCGCTGCCGTCGGAGCCGGCGCCTTCCGGGAGGACGCCGTGCTCCTGCAGCTTCTCGCGCAGCTCGACCAAGGATTTCTGGCCAAAGTTACGCAGCGACAGCAGCTCGTTCTCGCTCATTTGCAAGATCTGGCCGACCTTGTCCGCTGCGACAGCTCGAGCTGCTCGATGGGCATGTCGAAGATGCGCGACGGAACCGGGCCGGCGCTGAGGCCCTGCTTGTCCGGGCGCCGCTTCTCCTGCTGCAGCTCCTGGAACAGCGCGAACTGGTCAATCAGGATGTTGGCCGACTGCACCAGGGCCGCGACCGGGGTAATGGTGCCGTCGGTTTGCACGTCGATGACCAGCCGATCCAGGTCGGTGCGCGCGCCGACGCGGGCGCTTTCGACGGTGTAGTTCACGCGCCGGATGGGCGTGAAGACAGCATCTACGGGAACCACGCCGAGGGGAACTGATTCGCGACCGTCTGACGGCATGTAGCCGACGCCGCGTTCGACCGTCAGCTCCATGTCGAGTCGCGCCTCGGGCGAATCGAGCGTGGCGATGTGCAGCTCCGGGTTGGCGATCTCGATCTCGGATGGGTAGATCAAGTCGGCCGCGGTGACCACACCG
>VBGG01000226.1 GCA_005883405.1 Chloroflexota bacterium
GGCCGCCGAGGAGCCGCCGACCGAAGGCGAAGTCCAGCAGGTCACCGGCGAGGAGGAGGTCAGCGAGGAAGAAGAGCCGGGCCCGTGGGCGCCGGCTGAGGCGGGCATGAATCGCCTCATCTGGGATTACCGTTACGAGAAGCCGGTCAAAATAGCAGGCAAGAGCCGTGGCTCACGCGAGGAGGCGCTTGAAGCCGTCGGCGGACCGCGGGCGGTTCCTGGCGAGTATCAGGTGCAGCTGAGCGTTGCCGGCCAGACGCAGGTGCAGCGCTTCAAACTGCTGGCCGATCCGCGCCTTCCCGTGAGCCATGAGGACTTGCAGGCGCAGTTTGATTTGAAGCTGGCGATTCGCGACCGCAGCTCGGAGGCGCACACGGCCATCAACCAGATCCGCCGCATGCGCCAGCAGGTGGAGGACTGGGAGAAGCGTTGCTCGGGCGAAAGCGCGGCTCAGATCAAAGAGGCAGCGAAGTCGGTGAAGGATCAGCTCAAGGCGCTCGAGGCCGAGCTGATCAACGTGGACTTCGAAAAGCCGCGGCCAGGGCCGAACCGGATCAAGGAGAAGCTCGATGCGCTCAGCTCGATGATCGACGAGAGCGACCACCGGCCGACTCGCGGCGCGCACGAGGTCTACGAGCTACTCCGCGGTCAACTGGGGGAGCAGTTGGGCCGGCTCAAGGCTGTCATCGACGGACCGGTCAAGTCGTTCAACGACGTGGTCCACTCGCTAGGCGTGCCGCCGGTGGGCGTCTGATGTCGTCCCGCAAGGCGTCGATCGCGGCACGATAGCCGTCGAGGGTACCGACGTCGTAGTAGCGCTCGCCGGCCCGGACGCCGAGTGCGCGGCCGCCGCGACGCAGGTAGGCGTTGACCAGCGTGCCGACGTACTCGTCGCCGCGCTCGGGCTCAGACCACAGCGCGTGCAGCGTGCGGAAGATCGGGGCCGGCATGCGGAAGGCGCCCCACACCCAACGCGTGCCGGGGCGCTCGGCCTTCACCTGGATCTCGGCAACCGCGCCATCGTCGCTGGTCAGCACCGCGTCAAACCGTTGCGGCTCCTCCACCGGGAACAACAGAAACGACAGCTCGCCCCGAGGCAGTACACAGAAGCCCTCGAGCGGGAACCAGACCGTGTCGGGCAGACCGATGAGCACCTCCTCCTCGTCGCGCATCACCTGGATCGCCCGGAACAGCGCGTCGCACAATCCGCTCGGGCGCTCCTGAACGACGTAGCAGAAGCGGCGCGCCGCACGGTGCCGCGCGTAGTACGGAATGATGTCGGTCTTGTCGGGCGAGAGGACGAAGCAGATGCGGTCGGCGCCAGCGTGGATCATGCGCTCGACGAGAAACTCGCTGACGGCCTTGGGCCGCTCCACCCCCTGCTCGTCAAACGTGCTGCCGACGGGCAGCATCTCCTTCGAGAACGCGAGTGGCTGGAGTCGTGAAGCGGCACCGGCGGCGGGCACGATGCCTAACACGCAGCCTCGCAAGCTTCGACCAGCTGGCGAGCCCGGTGTGCGCCCGTGTGCTGGGCAAGCGTGCGCTCACGGGCGGCGGCGCCAATGCGGGCTAACTCCGAATCGCAGAGCTCGAACGCCGCTTCTGCCTGAGCGGTCTGGTCGGCCACCAGGATCTCCGTGCCGGGCTCAAAGAACTGCTCGACGCCCGGGAACGGATCGGTGAGCACCGGCCGGCCGCAGCTGCCCGCCTCAAACAGATGGCCGGACGGTGTGTAGCCCCAGTCGCGCCTCGGCTGACGGGTGACGCTCAACGTCAGCCGGCTCGCGGCGTAGAAGGCCGGGTGCTCCGACGGGTCGAGATGGGGATAGGTCATGACGTTGGCCGGCCATTCGACGGAGGCCGGATAGAGCGAGCCGACCACTAGAAACCGCTGCGCACGCCGCCGGTGCGCCGGCTCGATCAGCAGCCGCTGCAGCATCGGCTGACGGTCCGCCGCATACGTGCCCAGATAACCGAGCGAGCACCGCAGAGCCTCGGGTGGCGCCGAGACCGGGGTGTGGACCTCGGGGTCGACGCAGCCATAGAGTGGCGCCGTGCAGCGCGCACCCCAGCGGTGCTCGAGCGTCGCCAGGATGGGTCCGCCGGTGAAGCTGAGGTACAGGTCGAACTCCGGGATCAGCTCCGGCCTCAGGTAGTGGGCGCCGCCGCCAATTGCCAGGCCGTCTTTCTCCAGCGCCGCGAGCGTGACGGGCGTATCCAGGTCGTAGAAGACGTGCCGCGGACCCGGCGTGTCCAGCACCAGCCGACAGGCGGCGAGACCGTCCGCGCAGTACGACGTCACCATCGCGACGTCACTCGACCGGACAGCCGCTCGCGCGCGCGGCTGGATCGAGGCCCAGTCCTCATAGAGCACCAGCTCGCAGAAGTCAGGTGCGGACAGGTCACGGTGCGCCGCGTAATACTCGACGTCGCGCTCGAAGAATGTCGCGGAGTGGCCCTGGCGGTGCAAGCCCTTGAGCATTCCGCGCAAGGGGGTGGCGTGCCCGTTGGCCCACGCTGAAGATATCGTGAGTCCGAAGATGACGAATTTCACGTGGCGAACGGCCCAGGCCGAACGCCGCCCCAGATGCAAGGCTCGGACCACGTGCGCGCGCTGAGGCTGCGCGGACCGCGCGCTGCGACCATCGTCGATGTCCCCGATCCGTTGGCAGGCGCCGGTGAGGTGCTCGTCCGCATCCGCTCGTGCGGCGTGTGCGGCTCGGACCTGAATGCGTGGCGTGGCGTGGCGGGTATTCAGTATCCATTGGCGCCGGGCGCGCCTGGCCACGAGACGCTGGGCGACGTGGTGGCGCTCGGTCCGGACGTGAATACGTTGCGCGTTGGCCAGACGGTGACTGGACTGATGTGGAACGGACTGGCGGAGCTCGGGGTTGCCCGCGCGGAGGATCTGGTCACGGTCCGGGATGGCACGTCCTTGCTCGGCGAGCCGCTGGCGTGTGCGATGAACGTCGTCCGCCGGTCGGGAGTTGGCGCGCACGACCGTGTGGCGGTGGTGGGCTTTGGCTACCTGGCCGCGCTAGTCGTCCAACTGTTGCCGACTGACGTCGGTGGCTGGATCGCGCTGTCGAGACGCGAAGATAGTCGGTCATTGGCACTGCGTCTCGGCGCCGACGCGGCCTACGATTTGTCGAGCGTCCCCGCGAAGCTGTGGGACAGCGTTGGCGTGGTTGTGGAAGCGGGCGGAGTGCAGCAGACGCTGGACTTCGCGACGTGGCTCACGGCGTATGGCGGACGCCTGGTGATCGCCGGGTACCACGCCGACGGGCAGCGTACTGTCAACATGCAGAGCTGGAACTGGAAGGGCATCGACGTGATCAACGCCCACGAGCGCCAGCCCGCCACCTACGTTCGCGCGCTGCATGAGGCGCTGGCGCTGGTGGCCACGCGCCGGATCGAGCTCGACAGCCTGCACACGCACACGTGGAGCCTGGAGCAAGCGGCGGAGGCGTTTCGGTTTGCCGATGAGCGTCCGCCTGGATTCGTCAAGGGCATCGTGCGCCCGTGATCCGACTGGGCGTGGCTGGCCTGGGCTGGCTCGGCGAATCACTGCTCAGGGATGTGCCGCGAGTTGCGGGGCTCGATGTCGTGGCCGTACAGGATGTATTGGCCGAGCGCGCGCGCGATGTGGCGGCGCGCTTCGGCGTCCCCTGGTCAGGCGAACGATATGCGGGTCTCCTCCAGGTGGATGAGGTGGATGCGGTGGTGATCTGCACGCCCAACGGCCTCCACGCGGGCCAGGCCCAGGCAGCCTTGCGGGCAGGCAAGGATGTGCTGGTGCAGAAGCCGCTGGCGGTTTCGTCCAGCGATGCCCAGGCGACCGTCAAGCTCGCGCTTGAGGCTCGACGATTGCTATTCGTCGACTACACCTATCGGTTCGTCCCGACGATACGGGTGTTTCGAGAGACCTGCCCGCCGCTGTCGGAGGTGCGCTCGGCGCGGGCCGCCTTCCACAACATCTACGGTCCGGGGGCCGAGAAGCAGTGGTTCTTCGACGCGGCCATGGCGGGTGGTGGTGCCCTGATCGATCTCGGCGTACACCTGTTGGATCTGGGGCTCTGGCTGTTAGGCCCTCAGGCGGTCTCGCTCGAGTCGGCTGAGCTTTCGGAGCCGCGCCCGGTTGAGCACGCGGCGCGCCTTGCACTTCGACTGGACAGCGTGCCCTTCGAAGTAGCGGTGAGCTGGAACGCGCCGCTGCCGGCGACCGACATCGTGTTCGAGCTCGAGACGCAACGCGGCATCCTCCGCTGGGAGAACGTCGACGGGAGCTTCTTCCACTTTCGCACCCTGCGCGACGGCACGGTGCTTGCCGATCACGAGACAACGCTGCGCGAGGACACACTGCGGGCGTTCGTCGAAGCCATGGCCGGCCGCTGCCCTCCGCCCGTGGATACGCGTGTGTACGCGCTGCTCGATCAAGCCTACGGACGAGCGTGAAGTACCATCCTCTCCCAGGAGCCAACTGCTGCCGTGACTGCCACTGTTGACCTGAGCACGACCGATCGCGCGCCCGCCACGGCGGGTCGCATGGCTGCCGCCGCTATCGACTTCCTCGCCGCGCTGAACGACCAGCAGCGTGAGACCGCCACGCTCCCCTTCGGCGACGACCGCCGCTACATCTGGGACTACCGACCGCCTGAGAGCACCCCGCGCAACGGCCTGCGCCTGATCAACATGACCCTCGAGCAGCAGGTGAAGGCGCTGGCGCTCCTGGAGATCGGGCTGAGCACGCGCGGCGCGTATCAGGTTCGCCAGATCATCGACCTGGAGGTCCCGCTGCTGGCCCAAGAGCGCATAGAGGGGCGGGTCACGCCGTTCGTCCGCCATCCCGAGCAATACTCGGTGTGCATCTTCGGCGATCCGAGCGGTCGTGCGCCGTGGGCCTGGCACGTCGGCGGGCACCACGTCGGAGTGCACTTCACCGTGGTTGACGGCGACCGCATCGCCTCCGTGCCACTGTTCTTCGGCGCCAACCCGGCCGAGGTGCGCCATGGCCCGACCGCGGGCCAACGCACCTTACCGGAGGAGGAAGACCTGGCGCGAATGCTCCTGAGGAGCCTGCCACCCGACCAGAAGCGCATCGCGTTGATCAGTCCGACGGCGTTCCCAGACATCCTGACCGACTGCTACCGCGTGGCCAACGCGTTTGCCCCGCCGCGCGGCCTGGCGTGGTCACGCATGGACGGCGAGCATCGGCAGCAGTTGGCCAGGCTGGTGCGGCATTACGTCGAGCGCAATAACGCCGAGCTGAGCTCGGCGTACTGGCGCAAGGTCGAGGCCGAGCTGGAGGCGACTACTTTCGCGTGGGCCGGCGGCGAACAGCACGGCCAGGGTCACTACTACGCCATCAAGGCGCCGAGCTACCTGATCGAGTACGACAACACCCAGAACGAGGCCAACCACATCCATTCGGTCCTGCGCGACATCAGCGGCGACTGGGGCGAGGACCTGCTGGCCGGCCACTACGCGGAGTCGCATCGCGCCACCGCTACGAGCTGATCCGCGGGACGTGCCCTCGCTGGAATCGCGCGTCAGTGCGCTCGGGCCGTGGTTCCACAATCTGCGGCTCGGCGCGGACGCCACGATTCAGACCGCGCCCGACCATCCGCTGGGCGACTTTCCAGCCAACTTCTGGCAGTTCTTCAAGCACTGCGTACCCGACGATCTGAGCGGTCAAAGCGTGCTCGACATCGGCTGCAACGGCGGCTTTTACTCGTTCGAGCTCAAGCGCCGCGGCGCCGCGCGCGTGCTCGGCGTCGATCACGACCCCGTGTATCTGAATCAGGCTCGCTTCGCGCGCGAGCAGCTCCAGCTCGACGTCGAATTCATGCAGGGCGACGTCTACGACATCGACCGCGTCGTCGGCGGCCAGCGCTTCGACACCGTGCTATTTCTGGGTGTGCTGTACCACCTGCGCCACCCCCTCTACGCGCTGGAGAAGGTGGCAAGTCTCGTCGGCCAGCGTCTGGTGTTCCAGTCGATGGAGCGCGGCAGCTGGGATGTGGCCGAGTTTGCCGCCGATTATCCGTTCAGCGAGCGCGACGTGTTCTTCGACGAACGCTTCCCGCGCATGTACTACGTGGAGCACGCCTACGCCGGCGACGGGACGAACTGGTGGATTCCGAATCCCGCCTGTAGTCAGGCCCTGCTGCGTAGCGTCGGCCTGCGCATCGTCGATCACCCCTGCCACGAGGTGTATGTCTGTGAGCCACGAGCAGCCACCTCGTGATCGAGGCGGTGATGCTGTGGAACGAACCGAACAACCTGTCGCACTGGGACCGCTACCAGGACCCGGAGTGGGCCCTGTTCGCGGAAATGATCTGCCTGGCCGGCGAGCGTCTGGCGCGTGTGGCGCCGGGCCTGCCGCGCGTGCTGGGTGGTATTTCGCCGATCGACCCGCTGTTCATCCGCAACCTCTTTGGGCGGGGCATCGGTGATGCCGTAGACGTTGTCGCCGTCCACGGCTTCCCGCTCGATTGGAACCGGTGGCATCTGAGCGAATGGCCGAAGCGCATCGAGCTGATCCGTGAGCACAGCCGTGGGAAAGCTGTCTGGGCGACCGAAGTAGGCGCATCCAGCATCGTGTCGCCAACGCTCCAGGCATGGGCGGTCGACGCAACGCTCGAGCAGCTGTCGCGGTGTGCCGAGCAGGTGTTCTGGTACGCACTCATGGATCTGCCCGAACGGTGGGAGGCCGTCACCCGCCACCGGCACAGCGAGGGCAGCGCGTACTACCGCCACTTCCGCATGGGCGTCTTCTCCGCCGATGGGCGGCCCAAACCGTCCGCCGCGCGGCTGGCAGGGTGGACGGCACACGCCGTCGGCGTGTGCGAGTGGGTCTACTGGCAGGAGCAGTCGCGTTTCGAACGCATGCTGGGCTTGCTCGGCGAGCTTGGCGTACGCAAGGTACGGACGGGCATCGGCTGGGCGGATTGGGATCGGCCGGGCGCCATCGAGTGGTTCGACCGCGTCATGCAGCGCCTCGCGGGGTTTGAGGTGACGCTCACGCTCTGTTTCACGCCCGCGCGCGCCGGCCGAAGCCCGCACCACACCAGTCCTCCCATCAACCTCGGCGACTTCGCCGATTTCTGCGAAACGATCGTCCGCCGCTACGGCTACGCGCAGCCTGAAACAAGGGGCTTGCCGCGACTTGGTTCATCTTGTAGCTTGGACTGAGGACTTCTCACAACAGTAGTACGGCGTTTCTTCCAGCGCCCACATCGGGCAGGCGTCGGCGGAAGCGGAGCACCCACGCGACCGCAGATGAACGATCAACGCTTGCTAACGGTGCGCGAAGTAGCCGAGCGTCTCCGCTCGTCGCCGGAGACCGTGCGACGCTGGCTGCGCCAGGGGAAGCTGCGCGGCTTCCGTCCTGGCGGCACGAAGCTGGGCTACCGCGTGCCCGAAAGCGAGCTGCAGCGCTTCATCAACGTTGCCCAACGCACCCAGGGTCAACAGCCGCCGCCGAACGGCAGCAGCCCGGCTTGAGCCTTGCGCAGTATCCGCGATTCAGGAGGAAACAGCTTGCACGTCATCGTCACTGGAGGAGCAGGATTCATAGGCAGCAACGTGGCTGCCGAATTCTTGCGGGATGGCCACGATGTCACCGTGTTCGACAGCCTGACGCGCCCGGGCGTCGAACGCAACCTGGAGTGGCTCGAGTCTCGGGCGTCAACGGCCAAGCTGCGTTTCGTGCACGGCGACGTGCGCGATGCCGACCTCGTGCGTTCGGTGGTCGGCGCTCGCGGCGTCGACCTGGTGTTTCACTTCGCGGCCCAGACTGCCGTCACCACATCACTGGTCGCGCCGCGCGACGACCTCGAAGTCAACCTCCTCGGCACGCATAACGTCCTGGAAGCGGTGCGTCTGAGTCGCGAGCTGACGCCGCCGATGCTCTTCTACACATCAACCAACAAGGTGTACGGCTCGATGGCGCATCGTCAGGCGACCGAAGGCCCAACCCGCTACCGGTTCGCCGATCCCGATGTGGAAAGCCACGGCATCGACGAACGGGAGCCACTCGACTTCCACTCGCCCTATGGCTGCTCCAAGGGCGCCGCCGATCAGTACGTCCACGACTACGCCCGCATCTACGGTCTGCGAACGGTCGTTTTTCGTATGTCGTGCATCTATGGACCACGCCAGTTCGGGACCGAGGATCAGGGTTGGGTGGCTCACTTCATGCTGACCGCCGCTGCCGGCCGGCCGCTCACCATTTACGGCAACGGCAAACAGGTGCGCGATCTGCTGTTCGTCGAGGACCTGGTCCGCGCCTTCAGACTCGCCGCACGGCACATCGACAAGACCGCCGGCAACGTCTACAACGTGGGCGGTGGCCCAGCCAACAGCGTCTCGATCTGGCACGAGCTGCGACCACGGCTGGAGCGATTCGCCGCTGGAGCAATAGCCGCGCAGATCCAGGGCTGGCGACCGGGTGACCAGCCGGTCTACGTGAGTGATACGCGCAAAGCGTACCGCGACTTCGGCTGGAAACCGCGCGTGGGTCTCGACGAAGGCCTGCGGCGGCTGTGGGGTTGGGTGCTGGAGTTGACCGACGGCCGCGCACAACTCGCCATCAGCCGCCAGCCGAACCCGTTGGAGCTGACGATGCCCCAGGCCGACATCGCATTCGCCGGTCCGTCGGCGTGATCGAGCAGCGCATTCTGCTGACCACGGACGTGGTCGGCGGCGTCTGGGATTTCTGCGTGGCCCTGACGGACGCACTGCGCGCATCCGCCAGGGTGACTCTGCTCGCTCTGGGCGCCCCGTCGCCGGCGCAACGCGCGGCGGCCGACGGTGTCGGGGCCAACCTGGTGAGCGTCCCGCTGAAGCTGGAGTGGATGCAGGACTGCGAAGCGGACGTTGCCCGCACTCGAGAGCTCGTGGCGACCATTGCGCGCGATCTCCGTCCGAGTGTGATCCACGCCAACCACTTCGCCGCCGCTTGCGCCGACGTGGATGTCCCGGTGGTGTTGACGGTCCACAGTGATGTGCTGTCGTGGCGTCGCTGGACGTACGGCTCCGAAGACGTGCCGCCGGAGTGGGAGTCATACGCGGGGCTCGTGCGCGAGGCGCTCACCCGCGCCGACGCGGTTGTCGCCGTGTCCCGGTTCATGGCGAACGAAGTCCGTGCGAGATACGGCGTCGATCGCCGCATCGAAGTGATCCACAACGGTTGGCCGCCTACCGCCAGGGTCAGCACACGCCTGGGGCGAACGACGCTGGTGGCAGGGCGAATCTGGGACTCCGCCAAGAACATCTCGCTCGCTGCGAGAGCGGCCCAGGACTGGGATCCGGGCAACGTGTATCTCGCTGGCGAACAGTCTCACCCCGAGCATGGCCACCCCGCCGACGTTCCGCCTCCACTCAAGGCACTCGGTTTTCTGCCCCGAGCGGACCTGGATGCGTGGCTGCGTCGCTCGAGCGTCTACCTGTCGACAGCCAGGTACGATCCGTTCGGTTTGCTGCCGCTCCAGGCAGCACTGAACGGGTGCGCGCTCCTGCTGAGCGACATCCCGTCATACCGAGAGCTGTGGGACGGCGCCGCCTGCTTCTTTCACTCCGATGACGCCGCGCACCTTAGTCGTAAGTGGCAGATGCTCCTCGACGACGACGGTGATGGCGTCGCTGAGCTTGGGCGACGTGCGCTCGAGCGCGCGACAAGCCGCTACACGTTGCATCGCATGGTCGGCGCGTACGCTGCCCTCTACGCCAACCTGCGAGGACGGGTCGCCGCGTGACGAACTTCGCGTTGTTCTACCAGTCAGTGATCTCCGATTGGAACCACGGCAACGCCCATTTCCTGCGGGGTCTGATGCGCGCGCTGCAGGCCCGCGGCCACAGCGTGGTCTGCTACGAACAGGCTGACAACTGGTCGCTGTCCAATCTGCTGTCTGTCAACGCCAGGGCGATCGACGAGTTTGCGCTCCGATTTCCGGATCTCCACTTCGAGCGGTACGAGCTTGGCCCGGATTTCGAGCGATGGGCGAGCCAGCAACTGACTGGGGTTGATGTTGCCCTGGTGCACGAGTGGAACATTCCGGAGGTGATCAGGCTGCTCGGCCGGTTGTGCGATGCGCTGGGCGTCCGCGCGCTGTTCCACGACACACACTATCGCGTCGTGCTCGACGATGCCCATCGCGCGCGTCTCGAGCTGGAGGAGTACGACGCGATCCTGGCTTACAGCCCGTCGGTCGCCGAGCGTTACCGCCGGTTGGGCTTTGAGCGCGTCCACGTCCTGCACGAGGCGGCAGACACAACGGTGTTCGCGCCACGGTCGATGCCCAAAATGACCGATGTGGTGTTCGTCGGGAACTACGGCGACGGCGATCGCTCCGATGAGTTGGAGGACTACGTCTTCGGCCCACGGTCATCGCTGCCGAAACTGACGTATGCCGTCTACGGCGTGCGCTACCCAGCGCAGGTGCTCGCACGCCTGAACAACGGGCTGGATATCAACTATGGCGGCTGGTTGCCGAACGTGGCGGTGCCGAGTGTGTACAGCGCGGCCCGCGTCGTACTCCACGTGCCACGCCGCCAGTATGTTGACCTGTTGCCGGGCACGCCGACCATCCGCGTCTTCGAAGCGCTGGCAAGCGAAGCGTGCTTGATTTCGTTGCCCTGGGACGACACGGACCACCTGTTCGAGGTCGGCGCGGACTACGCGGTGGCGCACTCGCCGGCTGAGATGCGCGATCTGATCGCCTGGTTGTGTCGAGACGATGCGGCGCGCTCCGCATTTGGCCGGCACGGTCGCCGCACCATTCTCGACCGGCACACGTGTGGCCACCGCGCCGACGAGCTGTTGAAACTGCTCGCCGAATGAAGCTCGTGCTGTTCGGCTCCAGCCTGGTGTCCGCGTACTGGAACGGCGCCGCGACCTACTACCGGGGTGTCTGCAAGGCCATGCACGCCCGCGGTCACCGGATGGTGTTCGTCGAGCCGGACCTCTACGACCGTCAGCAGCACCGCGATCTGGCGGAGGATCCGCCGTACGCGGAGGTGCGCGTGTGTCGCAACTGGTCGGACCTCCAGCGCGAACTGGAGCGCGCGGGCGACGCGGACCTGGTCGCCAAGTGCAGTGGCGTGGGCGGCTGGGACATGGAGCTCGCCGAGGCGGTGCTGAAGCTGCAAAACGTGACGACCCGCGTCGCATTCTGGGACGTCGATGCGCCACAGACGCTCGCCTCTGCTTTCGCGGAGCCAGTCGATACGCCGGGAACGTTTCGAGCGCTGATTCCGCGGTACGACCTGATTCTTCTGTACGGTGGCGGTCCACCGGTCGAAGTCGCGTACGCCCGCCTCGGCGCTCGTCGAACGCAGCTCGTGTACAACGCGGTGGACCCCGACGAGTACTATCCGGTGGAACCCGATCCGGCACGACGGTGCGATCTCCTCTTCATGGGTAATCGCATGCCCGACCGCGAACAGCGCGTGCGCGATCTGTTCTTCGCCGCCGCCTCCGCCGCGCCAGATCTCATATTTTTCCTGGGTGGCAACGGCTGGGACACGTCTGATCTGACTGACAACGTCCGCTGGATCGGCCACGTGCCCACCGCCGACCACCGCGTGTGGAACTGTTCGGCGCGCCTGGTGCTCAATATCAATCGTGCCGACATGGCAGCCACCGGTTACAGTCCGCCGACGCGCGTGTTCGAGGCCGCCGGTTGCGGCAGCTGCGTGGTGACCGATACGTGGCAGGGTATCGAGAGTTTCCTCGCGCCGGGCGACGAAGTCCTGCTGGCGAGCACCGCCGGCGATCTCGTCGCCCACCTGCGCCAGACATCAGCCACGCGAGCTCGAGCCATTGGCGCGGCAGCCCGCCGACGTGTCCTCCGCGAACACACTTACACCGCTCGCGCAGCAGAGCTCGATGCGCTCCTCTCATCACTCAGTAGAAGTTCGGCCGACAAGCCGGCTTCGGCGAAAGTCGCAGTCGGCCGAACTTCTTGGTGACTGACTGTGCCCAGGGCCGCGGCCGCAACACGGAATGGCAGGCAGGCGTTCGGCCGCGGCCCTGGGCGAGATACCGTTCGCGTCGGATGACTCGTTCGCTGGTCGTTTTTGGCCTCAGCCTCTCGTCTTCGTGGGGCAATGGCCACGCCCCGACCTTTCGAGGACTGCTGCGCGCCCTGGCCGCGCGCGGCTGGTCGATCACCTTCTTCGAACGCGACGTGGAGTGGTATCGCTCGAATCGTGACCTGCCCAGCCCGCGGTTCTGCGACCTGCGCCTGTATGCCGACTGGCCGTCGATCCGCGAGGCAGCTCGCTCGGTCGTGCGCGCCGCGGACGTGGTGCTCGTCGGCAGCCTGGTCGCGGATGGCGCGGCGATCGTCGACTGGCTCGCCATGCGCGACCGGCCGCTCTTCTTCTACGACATCGACACGCCCGTCACGCTGGTGGCGCTGAAGCGTCTCCACCAGACGGAGTACCTGCGTGCAGACCAGGTCCCGCTGTTCGAGACGTACTTCTCCTTCGCCGGTGGTCCGGCACTCGCCGAGCTCGAACAACACTGGCACGCACGCCGCGCCGAAGCGCTGTACTGCGGCGTCGATACACTGGTCTACCGACCTATGCCAGCCGACGCCCGCTTCGAGTGCCTGCTCAGCTACATGGGCACCTACACGGCGGACCGCCAGCCGGCGGTCGAGGAGCTCCTCTTTGCGCCAGCCAGGCAGCGACCCATAGATCGGTTCATCCTGGCCGGTCCGCAGTATCCAGCCATGGACCTGCCGCCGAACGTCAGGCACGAGTTTCATGTCTACCCGCGCGACCATGCCGCGCTGTACTGCTCGAGTCGCGCCACGCTGAACCTGACGCGCCAGTCCATGCGCGAGTATGGTTGGGCGCCCTCGACGCGCCTGTTTGAGGCCGCGGCGTGCGGGGCGTGCATCGTCAGCGATACGTGGCCTGGGCTCGACACGCTGCTGCAGCCCGACGCAGAGGTGCTGCTCGCCGAACATCGACTCGACGTGCTGCGGCACCTCGAGCGGCTTTCGGACGAGCGGCGGGCGGCGATTGGCGCCGCGGCGCGCGCGCGCATTCTCAGCGAGCACACCTACGAGCGGCGGGCACTTCAAGTAGAGGCCGCGTTCGATCGAGCGATCGCCGCGGGATCCGGAGGCAGGCAATGGGCGAACGCGTCCTGATCACTGGCGGCGCCGGCTTCGTTGGCTCCCACCTGGCCGATGCGTTGGCTCAGGCCGACCATGAGGTAATGCTGTTCGACAACCTCGAACCGCAGGTGCACGGCGACGGACGCACGCGACCCGCGTATCTCGATCCGAATCACCGGCTCGAGATCGGCGATGTGCGCGATCCCGACGCGCTTGGACCGCTGGTGCGCCAGGCCGACGTCGTGTTCCACCTCGCGGCGATGGTTGGCGTCGGCCAGAGCATGTATCAGGTCCGCCGCTACACCGACGTGAATGCCATGGGCATGGCCAGTCTTCTGGAAGTGCTGGCCGCCAACCGCCTTCGCGGGCGAGTGCGAAAGCTGCTGGTCGCCTCATCGATGTCCATCTACGGCGAAGGCGCCTACACATGCGAAAGCTGTGGAAACGTCGCGCCGCGACTGCGGCCGGTCGAACAGCTCAAAGCGGCCGAGTGGGAAGTGCGCTGTCCGCGCTGCGGCTCCGCGCTTCAGCCAACGGCGACCGGCGAGGACAAACCGCTGTATCCCACCTCGATCTATGCCATCACCAAGCGCGACCACGAGGAGATGGCCATCGCGTTCGGCCAGGCCTACGAGCTGCCAGCCGTGGCGTTGCGCTTCTTCAACATCTACGGCTCGCGCCAGGCGCTCACCAATCCGTACACCGGGGTGGCGGCCATCTTCTCGGCGCGCATGCTCGCTCGGCAGGCGCCGGTCGTCTACGAGGACGGCCATCAGCAGCGCGATTTCGTCCACGTCAGCGATGTTGTGCGGGCGTGCATGCTGGCCATGGCCAATCAGGCGGCCGACTACCAGGTGCTCAACGTCGGCACCGGTCGACCGATCAGCGTGCTGCGCGTGGGCGAGCTACTCGCGCGTGAGCTGGGGTGGAGCGGTGGCTTCGACGTCGTTCGGCGATTCCGAGCTGGAGACATTCGCCACTGTTTTGCGGACACCACCCTCATTCGTTCGTTGCTCGGCTATGAGCCGAAGTACCGCTTCGAGGACGGGGTGCAGGAGCTGGTGACCTGGGTTTCTCAACAGGATGGCCTGTCCTCGGCCGGCTTCGGCGATCCGGAGCGTCACCTGGCCGACTATGGGCTGGTGCGCTGATGTCGTCGGGGCCGCTCGCGAGGTTTGGCCGTGTAGGGGTGCAGCGCGGCGCCGAGTGCGCGCTACAGGCCCACTACGCGGAGTTGCAGGCGCTGTGTGACGCCCTCGGCCACGCTGCCCAGCAGGAGATGGCAGACGCGATCGAGCGCGATGACGAAGTCGCGCGCGAGCGCGCCTATGGCAAGTGGCTGGGCGTGCGTGGCATTCTGCGCGCGGTCGAAGCGCGCACCGATGAGTGGACGCCTGTCGAGCTCCATATGCTGGAGCGCATCGACTGGGAGCACGAGCAGTTCCGCTTTCCAGGTATCGAAGCCTTCGACGTGGCCGTCTCCGAGCCCGGCGCCGTAGCCCTCACCGAGTCCGACCCCCGCGGATAGCGTGCCAGAGTGGCTCGCATCTTGCTGAGGCCCGTTGCTCACGACACAGGAGGGCAAGGCCATGCGCGACCTGGGACTCTTGATCCTGCGGATGACGATGGGTGGATTGTTGGTAGGCCACGGCGCCCAGAAGCTGTTCGGTCTGTTCGAGGGCCACGGTCCCGAAGGCACCGGCTTCTTCTTTGAGAAGCTCGGGCTCCGGCCGGGCAAGCAGTGGGCGATCACGGCCGGGCTCGGCGAGACGGGCGGCGGGCTGCTGACGCTGCTCGGGTTTCTGCAACCGGTCGGACCGATCACCACGCTGGCGCCGATGATCGTCGCCTGGGGACGCGCGCACTGGGGTAAGCCGATCTGGGTCACCAGCGGCGGCGGCGAGCTCCCGCTGACCAACATGGCGATCGCGCTGGCGCTGACGCTGACGGGCCCCGGCAAGTACTCGCTGGATCGCATGTTGGGCATCCGCGCGCATCCGGCGCTGGCGATGCTGGTGAGCGCCGGCGTTGCAGCCGGCTCGCTGATCGCCCTCAGCCAGCCACGACCCGAGCCGCAGCAGGCCCCTCAGCCTCAGCCGCGGACGGAGCCAGTCGCCGCCAGCTAGAAGAACTCCCTCTCCCTCTGGGAGAGGCTTTATCCAGGGGTGAGGGGTGGGTATTTTTCGCGAACGTTGAAATCTCGTACGCACCCCTCACCCGCGCTGCGCGCGGCCTCTCCCAGAGGCGACCGCCTCGACCCCCTGCTGCGGCCGAGGTCGGTGGTGGTCGTCGGCGCCTCGCCAAACCCGAGCTTCGTCTCGAGCATTCTCAAAAACCTGCTGAGATCTGGCTACAGCGGACAGGTCGCCGCGGTCAATCCACGCTACGAAAGCGTGCTCGAGGCACCGTGCTACCCGTCTGTGCTCGAGGTGCCATGGCCGGTCGACCTGGCAGTGGTTGGCGTTGGCTGGCGCCAGTTCCCGACGCTGCTGGAACAGTGTGAGCAGATACGGGTGGGCGCACTGGTGGTCATCACCAGCGGCTTCGCCGAAAGCGGCGGTGATGGGATCGCGCGCCAGGCGCAGCTGAGCGAGTGGGCGCAGCGCACCGGGACACCCGTGTGCGGCCCAAACTGCCTTGGCTTGCTTCACGTGCCAAGCGGTTTACACGCCCTGCCGAGCACCTTCCCGCAGGTCGTCTCGGGCGAGGTCGGCTTGATTCTGCAGAGCGGCATGATGGCGCCAAGCGTGCTCACCCCGTTGTTCGCGCGCAACATCGGTGTGACGTTCGCCGTCACCAGCGGCAACGAGGCCGACGTCGACCTGGCTGACTACATCCGCTACTTCGTCGAGGATCAACAGACTCGCGTGATCGGCTGCTTCGCCGAGCAGCTCAAACGTCCCTCGGCGCTGGCAGCCGCGTGCGAGCTCGCGGCCGATCGCGCGACGCCGATTGTGATGCTGAAGATCGGGCGCTCCGTCGCTGCGCAGCGTGCCGCCCTGGCCCACACCGGCTCACTCGTGGGGCCCGACGGGGTGATCGACGCGGCGCTGAGGAAGCTAGGCGTAACCCGCGTTGCCAGCGTCGACGAGCTGTTCGAAGCCATCGCGGCCTTCCACACCAGAAGGCTCCCTCGCGGGAACGGTCTGGCGGCGATCTCCGTCTCCGGCGGCGCCGCGGGGCTGATGTCCGATCTCGCCGCCGATTGTGGCGTACGTTTTTCAAGGCTCGCCGACGAGACCCAGGACAGGCTGAGCCAGGTGGTGCCGGAGTTCGGCAACGTCGGCAATCCGCTCGATGTCACCGGCCAGGGCGTGTTCCAACCCGAGCTGCTCGAGCGCTCGCTGGACCTGCTCGCCGACGACCCAGCGGTCGACGCGATCGTCTATGCGCGCTCGTTCCCATCGCGGCTCGACGGTGAATCGCCCGCGTATCACGCGCTCGAACGCGCCATTCGGAACCATCCCGAAGTCCCTTTCCTGGCGATGTCGCTCGCCGGCGGCCACTTCTTTCCTGCGCCGACCATCGACACGCCAGTGCAGCGGCCGCTGGACCGACTCGATGGCGTGCCGTTCCTTCAGGGAGCCGAGTATGGCCTGAAGGCGGTCAGCGCGCTGATGCGCTACGCCGCGCACCTGCGCAATCGACAAACTGGCGCGGAACCGCGGCGCTCGCCGACTGGTGCTGCGACGGCGGTCGCCCGACTCGTCGACCAGGCGCGTGGCCGTGGACTCTCCACCATTCGGGGTTTGACGATCCTCGCCGCCTATGGCATTCCGTCCGCCCGCGAAGCCCTGGCCACGAAGCTGGCTGATGTGCTCGCGGCCGCGGACTGGATCGGCTACCCGGTCGCGGCCAAGGTGGAGGCGCCCGGCCTGGCTCACAAAGCCGCGGCCGGTGGGGTCATGCTGAACCTCGACGGTCCGACCGCGCTCGAGCACGCCTTCCGCCGCCTGGTGGGGCTTGTCCCGGATGCAATCGGCGTCGTTGTCCAGGAGATGCTCGCCGACGGAGTCGCCGAAGTGATCGTCGGCATGAGCCGCGATCCGCGGTTCGGAGCGGTGATCGCCTGCGGATTGGGCGGCATCCATGTCGAAGCCATGCGAGACGTCCAGCTGTTGCTGCCGCCAGTGACGCGCGCCGAGGCACTGGCAGCGTTGGAGCGGCTGCGAGGCGCCAAACTGCTCGAGGGCGGCGACATCGAAGCGCTGCTCGACGTGCTGCTGCGCTTCTCTGACCTGTGCATCGACGTTGGAGACCGCTTGCGCGCGGTGGATCTGAACCCGCTGATCGTGCGGCCCGTCGGCCGAGGCGTTGTGGCGGTCGATTCGCTCTTCGAGCTCGGGAGCTAGAGAGGCTCGGCGGAAACTGGCACGCCCTTTGCAGCCAGCGCCGGCTGCCCGAATGAGGGTTTCTGTCAGGCATAGTCGAAAGGAAGGGAAACGACTTCTTATGTCTCGATCCGCACTTCGCCATCTGCGACTCCTCGGACCATTAGCACTGGCTACATGCCTGGGACTAGGCACACTTCCGGCGCTGGCTCAGACCACCACCACCCCAACTGGCACCGGTGAGTGCTCGGGCATGAGATTCGAGCTGGCCAACCCTGACCCAGGCGCGATGCTCCAGCCAGGCGCCATTGTCGTGCAGGGCGTGGCCCAGGACGAGCGCGCGACTGAAGGTCCCGGCATTGAACGCATCGACTTCTTCCTCGATAGCCGCGAGGAGGGCGGGGTCAACGTCGGCACCGCGGTTCCGGGCATGACGCCTGGTCCATTTGGGCCGGATAGTTTCCAGACCACCATTTCGCTTCCGGCGATGACCGGCGGACACGACCTGTTCGCCTACGCTCAGTCGTCAGTGAATGGCGCGGAGAGCGTGATCTCGCTGCCGATCGCCATCGGCGAGCCGCCGAGCAAGGCATTTGCTACGCCGCCGCCAGACACGGTCACCGAAAGGTGCATGGCCGGCTCCGCGGGTACGGTCACCTCGACGACCACGACCACGCCGTCCACCACCGCCACAACTCCTTCGACGACCACGACGACCACCGGTGTTCAGCCGAGCACGACGACTCCTGCCACTACGACGCCGAGTGCAACGACGATAACGTTCGAAGTCGGCAATCCGTCGGCGGGTGACACGATTCATGCAGGCGCCATGCACATCGAAGGCATCGCCTTCGACAAGGAAGCTACCGGGGGCACTGGCATCGATCGCATCGAGGTCTTCCTCGACAACCGCGATGAGGGCGGCACGATCATCGGCCAGGGCAGCTTTGGCAGCCCCAGTACGCCTGAGATGTGGATTGCCACGGTGAACCTGCCCAACAACCTGCTGGGCCTGCACACCCTGTTCTTCTACGCCCTCTCGAGCGTCACGGGCGAGGAGGCAGTCATGGAGGTTCCCGTCACCGTAGCGCCGTAACAGGGAACCCCCTCTCCCTCTGGGAGAGGCGAAGATTTACTGCGCCGCAAGGCGGGATTTCACGAATGCGTTGAGGTCCCGCCCGCGGCGGCGGAGCAGCTCGGCGTGCACGTCGTCGGGAAGAATGAGAAACGTCTCGTTCCGCACCGCCTGCGCCACCAGCTCGCCGACGTACTCGGCCTCCAACTCTGGGCCGCCCTGGACCGACTGCGCCATCCGTGTTTCAGCCACCTGGCGCTCGGGCGACATGCCGATCGATCGCCCGGTTTCGGCCAGGTTGGTCCTGACGCCGCCCGGACACAGCAACGAGACGCTGACCCCGAACGGCTGACAGTACAGCGCCAGGGCTTCGGTAAGACCGACCACCGCGAACTTCGACGCGATGTACGGCGCGCCCTCCCCGGTCAGCGCCACCATGCCTGCGACTGAGCCGGTGTTCACGATGTAGCCGTGTCGGCGTTCGAGCATGCGCGGCAGAAACGCGTTGATCCCGCGAATTACGCCAAAGACGTTGATGCCGAAGCACCACTGCCAGTCGGCCAGGTCCACGTGCTCGAGGGCGCCGCGCAGGACGACGCCGGCGTTGTTCATGAGCAGGCCGACCGGCCCCAGATTTGATTCGGCTCGCTCGGCCAGCTGCTGGACGTCGTCGTCGCGAGAGACGTCGCAGTGCACGGCGACAACCCGCCGACCCATGCCCGCGATCTCCGCTTCCACGGCTGCCAGCCGACGGTCATTGACGTCTGCCAGAACGATGTCAGCGCCTCGGCGGGCCAGCGCGAGTGCGGTGCCGCGCCCGATGCCGCTGGCGCCTCCAGTGATCACCACCACTTCGCCCGCGACGTTCATGCGAGCGCAGGCATCACGTCGTCAGCGACGAGCTCCAGCGACGCCTCGTCCTCCACGTCGTAGTGGCCGAGGATAGCCAGATCGACGCCCGCGTCCGCGAGCGCCCGCAGCTGCACAACAATCTCGCGCGGCGTGCCCGCCACCCAACCCATCGCACGCGCCGCGTCAAGGACGTTCGTGGCGCCCGAGAGAGGCGGTACGAGCTGGCGCATTCGCCCGCAGCGCAGCTCGAGCTCGGTGCTATCGCGTCCGATCAGGTAGCCCACCGCGACAGACCGTCGGATTCCCCGTGGATCGCGACCGATCGCGCAGCACAGCTCTTCCAGCCGCTTGCTCCGCGCGCGGTAGACATCGACCGAGCTCGTCGTCATGTTCCAGTGATCGGCGTAATGCGCGACCAGCGGCAGCGTCGATTCGGGTCCGCCGCCACCAATCAGCAGCGGCACGCGCCGCTCACCGAGGATCCGCCGCAGCAGCTCGATGCCGTCCAACAGTCGCTGGCGACGCTGCGCCACCGGCGGGAACCCGATTGCGGCCTCGCGGTGTTCGGCCGCGTTCCAGCCAAGGCCGAGGCCGAGCACGAACCGACCCTGAGTGAGATCGTGCAGGCTCTCAGCCATACGGGCCATGACGGCCGGCTCGCGGAACATGATCGGCGAGACCAGCGGTCCCAGCTGCACACGCCGCGTCTCGGCCGCGGCCACCGCCAGCGCCATCCATGTGTCGAGGCCGTGACGGTCTTTCTCCCAGGGCGACTGGAAGTGGTCCGAAATCCAGACCGACTCGAACCCCAACCGCTCGATCAGCCTGTACATCCTGCGCCAGCTATCCCACTCGAGCCCTTCTTCGGCCTCGACCAGGATTCCGAGCCTCATCGAGGTGGTGCCAGCACTGGACGATCGCTCATCGCGCCGGCGTGGTAACCGCTCCCTGTGAGGCTGAGCCGACCATCGCCACGTATTTGGCGAACACTCCGGTGGCGTAGCGCGGCGCGGGCGGCTGCCAGCCACGCATCCGCTGGCGCAGCTCGTCCTCGGAAACGTGCAGGTCAAGACGCCGCTTCTCGACGTCGAAGCTGATCGTGTCACCCTCGCGGACGGCAGCGATGGGCCCGCCGACCGCGGCCTCGGGTGCAACGTGTCCGGCCATCAAGCCGCGCGTCGCACCGCTGAAGCGGCCATCGGTCAGCAGCGTGACCGATTCGCCCAACCCCTCGCCGATGATGGCCGCCGTGACGCCGAGCATCTCGCGCATACCCGGTCCGCCGCGCGGCCCTTCATAACGGATGACCACCACGTCGCCTGCATTGATCTTGCGACCGGTCACCGCGGCCATGGCGGCTTCTTCGCTGTCGAACACACGCGCCGGACCGGTGTGCGACTTGCGCTCGTACCCCGCCACCTTGACGACACACCCATCGGGCGCAAGCGAGCCGTACAGGATCACCAGTCCGCCCGTCGCCTTTATCGGCCTATCCAGTGGGCGGACAACGTCCTGGCCGGGCGTCTCCTGCGCCAGAGCCGCCTCCTCGCCGAACGTACGCCCGCTCACCGTCATCGCGTTCGAATCGGCAAAGCCGCCCTGTACCAGACGCTGGGCGACCAGTCGCGTGCCACCCGCGCGGTCGAGGTCGGCCGCCGCGTAGCGACCCCCCGGCCGCATGTCGCCGAGCAGTGGTGTGCGGCCGCTGACGCGGTCGAAGTCGTCCATCTGCAGGGGTACATCGGCCTCGCGCGCCATCGCCATCAGGTGCAGCACGGCGTTCGTCGAGCCGCCGGTGGTCGCCACGCCCGCGATGGCGTTTTCGATCGCCTGGCGCGTGAAGATGTCGCGCGGGCGCACTCCGCGGCGCAGGATGTCCATGATGAGCTCGCCGCATTGACGACCAACGTCGCCCTTGCGCGGGTCCTCGGCGGGCACGCCAGCCGTGCCCATGGCGGACAAACCGCAGAACTCCAGCGCCAGCGCCATGGTGTTGGCCGTGAACTGTCCGCCGCACGCGCCCGCCCCCGGGCAGGCGAAGTCCTCGATCGCCTTGAGCTCTTCGTCGGTCATCTTGCCGGCCGCGTGTGCGCCCACTGCCTCGTAGACGTCCTGGATGGTCAGGTCTCGATCGCCGAGTCGGCCCGGCATGATCGAGCCGCCGTAGACGAGCAGGCCAGGCCGATTCACGCGCAGCAGCGCCATGGCGCCGGCGGGGATGGTCTTGTCGCAGGCGACCACGGTGATCATCGCGTCGAAGAAGTAGCCCCGCGCCATCAGCTCCATCGAGTCCGCGATGAGCTCGCGGCTGACCAGTGACGCCTTCATGCCTTCGGTGCCCATGGTGATGCCGTCGCTGATCGCGACCGTGTTGAATTCCATGGGCGTGCCGCCGCTTGCACGGACGCCTTCTTTGATGCGGGCGGCAAGCTGGCGCAGGTTGAAGTTGCACGGCATCGTCTCGGTCCAGGTGTTGGCGATGCCGACGATGGGCTTCTGCAGGTCCGCGTCCGTGTAGCCGATGGCTTTAAGGAAGGACCGCGCCGGGGCGCGGTCGCGCCCGCTCAGCAGGATGGAGCTCGTGGCTTTGACGTCGTAGGCCATGTGTTCAGGCCCACTATGGTACTCGCAGAAAACCGTGCGAGCGTTCGCTAGCTACTTGCGCCCTCAGTCCACGCTGTGCGCGCAGTTTGCGAGGCCGCATGCGTTCGCTGCCCGCCAGAGCTGATAGAGCGCCATATCGCCGAGCGCCTCGTCGATCGAGTACACCCCGTGGCCATCGTGCGCGTCGAGCGTGAAGACTCCATAGTGCATGGTGCCGAGCAGGCTGCGGTAGATATCACGCACAATGGCTGGCCGCTGCTCCTCGGGCACCTGGTCGAGATCCTGGCGGATCTCGAAGCGCAACAGCTCGGCGAACGAGTGGGTGTCGAGATGAGCTTGCATATCGCGCATGGCCCGTCGAGCACGCTCGCCAAGGTTCCAATTCTCGCCGATCTCTGAGCGCACCAGGTTGCCGCAGATGGCACAGGTGTAGATCAGGTTCACGATGTCTGGCCGCCAAGCTTCACGAGCGCCGAGACTATGTGCGACGGGGATTCCGAACACAAGAGCGCCCACGTTGAGAAAACCGAACAAACGCATCGCGATTACAATCCCGCGCGGTGTCTTCTCTACCCGAGCGTGGCTCGTGGGCGGCGCCGCTGCCCGATCTGTCGCAGCCAGCCGTCAACCAACGCATCCGCATCGGCGCGCACGTGTTTCGGATCGCGATCTCGACCGTGCAGCGCGACGTGCCTAGCGAGCCGGACACGCACCTGGTCCAGATCGGCGTCTTCTACGGCGAGCGGCCGCTGGCGGCACACGACCTGGGGCTGCAATCGCCAGATGCCTGCGCCAACGTCTGGGCTTTTCTGACCAATCGGCTGAACGAGACGGTCGTCCAGTTTTACACTCCGCGACCACGACCCACTGGCGAGATCAACCCTCGCCTGGGCTGCTGGGGTCCTCGGCCGGACCTGATCGAGCAGTGCCTGGCCGAGGACGATTGCGCGATCGCCGTCGTCCTCGGCCTCAGCATCTGGATCCCCGGCGCCAACCCGCCGGTTGACGACCAGGTCTTCCTCGAAGCCATTCGCGACACGCTGGTCGAAGCGCTCTCCTACTGGGTCGTGGTCGCCCAGAAGACCGCCGGTCCACAGGACCGCCTGAACTGACGGACGCCCCAGCGAGACTGATAGGGAGGTTGGCGTTGCGCCGTGTCGGCTCGCGACACCCGTGCGCGGGCGAGAGCGAGACAACACTGTCATTGCTTGACATCCGCCCGCGTAGTGCGGCTCACGCGGCTTCAGCCCAGCCGGCGGTCGAAGAGGCCAGAGCCCGACAGTTCTAACCGGTGTAGGCGCTCAAGCCGGTTATGTCGTTGCCGACGACAAGCGTGTGGATCTCGTGTGTGCCCTCATAGGTGAACACCGATTCGAGATTCACCATGTGCCGAAACACGGGATGCTCCAGGCTGATGCCGTTCGCGCCGAGCACACTGCGCATGCTACGCGCAACCTCGAGCGCCATGGCCACGTTGGCCCGCTTGCCAAGGCTGACCTGGGCCGGGCGCAACCGGCCCGCATCCTTCAGGCGGCCGAGCTGGTACGCCAGCAATTGCGCCTGGGTAATTCCCTGCAGCGCATCGACGAGCTTGTTCTGCGTCAGACTGCTCGCGCACACCCGCATACTCCAGCGCTGCCTCATAGCACGCCATCGCGGCGCCCACCGCGCCGAAGATGATGCCGAACCGCGCCTCATTCAACGCCGACAGCGGACCGCGCAGACCCTGCACCCCGGGTAGTAGGCACGCCGACGAGACCCGCACATCCTGCAGCACGAGCTCGCTGGTCACAGACGCCCGCAGCGACAGCTTGCGCTTGATCTCGTTGGCCTTGAAGCCGCGCGCGTCAGTCTCGACGAGAAACCCGCGCACCACGTCCTGGCCATCCTCGGCCACTTTTGCCCACACCAGTGCGACGTCGGCCAGGTTGCCGTTGGTGATCCACATCTTGGCGCCGTTCAGGACGTACGCGTCGCCGTCGCGCACGGCGCGGGTCTCCATCCCGCCTGGATCGGAGCCGTGCTCGTGCTCGGTCAGCCCGAAGCAGCCGATCAGCTGACCGGCGTGCATGCCTGGCAGATAGCGCGCCTTCTGCTCGTCCGACCCGTAGGCGGAGATCGGGAACATCACCAGGCTGCCTTGCACCGAGACGAAGCTGCGCAGGCCTGAATCGCCGCGCTCGAGCTCCTGACAGATCAGCCCGTAACTGGTGTAGTCCAGCCCCGAGCCGTACTGCGGGATCGTCGGCCCGAGGACACCCAGCTCGCCCAGGCGGGGAATGAGCTGGCGTGGAAACTCGCCCTGCTCGAAGCAGTCGGGAATGACTGGCAGGGCTTCGTGCTCCACGAACTCGCGGACCACGCCCTGGATCATCCGCTGCTCGGGCGAGAGCTCCCAGTCGAGATAATTCAGCACGGCTATACGTTGTACCAACGCCTTCCCCAGCGGACAGCCTTGCGTCTGGCAGATTGTCATTGGCTTCGTCTGGTGCGGTTGGTTGCGGGCGTGCGGATCGCCTCCGAGGGGGCGGCCACGTGTGCCGCCAACCACAGACAGGGTCCCCGCTGGGGAAACAATGCTCACAACTGGCACGATGCGCGGTCAGTGCTGTGTACTCAGTACTGGCTGATGACCACTGAGTCCCCCCGAACTGGCGCCCGCCAGCGACGCCGCGGCCTGTATGGGCCGCCGCCGCGGCTGACCCGCACAAGCCCGCTCACCGGTCGCCTGGTCTGGCACATCGGCGACTGGGGCCGCGCCAGCGAGCACATCGGCACGCGCTGGGAGGAGATCGCCGGCCCGCTGGCTCGTGAGCGGCTCGGCCCGGATGACCAGCTGGTCGTGCTGGCGGCAACGCCAACGCTGATGGCGGAAGTGCTTGCCAGTGGTCTGCCCCACGCGGACGCGCTGCGCGTCTGGCGCGAAGATCATCGCCTGGCCGTCGAGCCCCTGGACTTCAAGTGGTCACTCGAGACGGCATCCGCGCGCCAGGTGAGCAGTGAAACTCTCGAGCGTCTGCTCGCCGCTCAATTGGGGTCGCTCGAGACGGCGCTCGCGGGTGTGCGCGCCACCCTGGGTCTCGAGGCCTCATCCGAGCTCGAGCCGCGCGATGGTCGCTTTGTTGCGCCGATGCATCCGGCCAACCACGCCGCGTTGCTCGCCGAGCCCGAGCTGCCAACGCTGCTGCTGCCAGTCGAGCCACATGAGTTCTTTCAACCCCTGCCAGGCTGGGCAGCCGCGCGTGCAGTGGCGCGACTCGAGTCAGCCGATCTCGACCGCCTGAGCAGTATCGAGGCGATCGAGCGCTACTACCGACTGGGTGCTGGCGTGGAAGGCGCGCTGAGCCGACTGC
>VBGG01000234.1:0-4504 GCA_005883405.1 Chloroflexota bacterium
CTCGAAGACGATCAGTTCTTCCACCAGATCAAGGCCGATCTGAGCCGACGTCGGCCGCGCACGATGGAGACGGGGCGGCCGTCCATGCCGGTCGAAGTGATCCTGCGGCTTGCTGGTCGTGCAGCACTTACACGGCTGGTCGTACCCGAGGTCTACGACGCCGCCACGGGAGCGGGTTGGGCGCTCACCGTGCGGTCCGAGAGCTTGTCCAGAATGCTCCTGATGGACACATCAAGGATCTCGACGGCCGTGTCGATCTCCGCCTCGGTTACCGTCAGTGGGGGTGCCATGCGGAAACAGTTGGCATTGGGGCCGCTCCGTGCGATGTTCATCGACAGGCCGCGCCGCAGACACTCGGCGGTCACTGCCGCTCCGAGCGCATTGGCCGGCGCGCGGCTGGCGCGATCCTCGACCAGCTCTAGCCCCACCAGCAGCCCGCGTCCGCGCACATCGCCGACCTGCTCATGGCGGGCCTGCAACTCATGGAGCCGCTCGAGCAAGTACGTGCCTCGCTGCCGCGCCTGTTCCACCAGCTGCTCCTCCGCGATTACCTCCAGGACGGCCAGGCCGGCCGCAGCCGGCAGCGGGTCGGCGACATGCGAGGTGACGTGCACAAAGCCTTTCGCGACGCAGTCCGCCTCGATCGCGCTGCTCGTGATGGTGGCCGCTAGCGGAATGCCGCCACCGAGCGTCTTCGAGACGGCCACCAGGTCCGGGACGACCCCGTCGTGCTCGAACCCGAACAGTGTCCCGAGCCGTCCGAAACCCGTCTGCGCCTCGTCAACGATCAGCAGCATGCCACGCTGCTGGCACAGCTCGCGCACCCGTTGGAGGTAGCCATCCGGCGGCACGACCACGCCGCCCGCCGAGAGCACGGGCTCGGCGATGAAAGCCGCAAGTGAGCCGACCGACTGCTGATCCATAAGCTCGAACCCCACCTCCAGGCAGGTGCAGTCACAGGTGCCCTGGCAATGCCGGATCGGGCACCGGTAGGCGTACGGGGCGGGCACGGCGAAGGCACCTGGCAGCAGCGGCCCGTAGCCGGTGCGCGCCATCGAGAACGTCACGGACGTGGTGCCGCCCAGCAGCCCATGGAAGCTGCGCGTGAGCCCCACCACCTCGAAGCGCCCGGTGTGCAGCTTCGCGAGCTTGAGTGCGACTTCGTTGGCCTCGCTGCCCGTGTTGAGCAGCATGACCTTGTCCAGGGACGCCGGGAACAGCCCGGCCAGTCGCTCGGCCAGCGCCAGCACCGGCTCGGAGAGCATCCACGAGTTGAGGTGGACGACCGTGTCCAGGCTGTGCCGGATCGCGGCGGCAATCCGCGCATGGTTGTGCCCGATCGTGGAGCAGATCTGGCCGGATGTGAAATCGAGAATACGTCGGCCGTCCGCTGTCTCGAGCCAGGCCCCCTCTGCGCGGGCGACCACGAGCGGGGCAAAGCCGCCCGCGTAGCGGACCAGAAAGCGCTCCCTCGGGTCGGGCATCGCCGTCCAGTCTAGCAGGGCACAGACCAGAGGCCGGCGGCGCGCCGGTGGCGAAGGACTGAGGTCCGCAAGTCATGCTGACGGCGGGTGAGGTGCAGGTGGTCTTCCCGGACGAAGGAGCCGCACTGAATTACCGGCGTTAGGGGAAATGTATTGCCGTATGTCCACCCCGTCCCTCACCACGGAGTTCGGCCGCCGGCATACTGTCAGGGTTCGAGCGACCATTGGAACGTCGCGTATACGTTCCCGACGGTGCCTGTCGCTCGGCTCAGGTATGCCCACGGGTCAATTGCGGTAGGAGCGAGCCGCAGAAGCCACTCGTCCAAGTGAGCCCGGACCGCTGACGTGAGCGGCTCGGAGCCAGGCAACAACTCGACCACGTATGTCTGCGATGCGGGGGGAGCGACTCGTGCCAAAAGGCGATTGGTGGCCGCCTCACGAAGGACGAGATGCTCAGCTTCCGTGTTTACGATCCCGCTTATCCAGTGCCAGCCGCTCCGCCGACCGGTTGCGATAACGCTCGAGCCTTGCATATCTGCTGTCCCCTGCTCCATTGTGAGCCAGATGCACTCGTTCGCGATCCTGGGGGGAAGCTTAGGATATTGTTTGGATATTGTTTGCGCCACCAGTGCGCGAACCCCATCTCGTTCGTCGGGATTCGGTCGTGACCATAACGTTGGACGAAGTGCTCGTGAAATGCGTCCAGCTTGAATGTATCGAATACCCCGGTCTGATCCGCATACCACAGCCCCAACTGCCAGTCACTCAGCATGTATTCGGCCAATGCGGGCCCCACCTGGTAGAAGGATTGCTCGATGCGACGCCGAAGTACGCGCTCGAGCGAGGCGGCAACGACGCCATCGCTTGCTTCGGCAAGAAAATCGCTCGGAGGAAAGGATCCTGCACCCAGCGACGCACACGCATGTTCCAGCCAGCGACGGAAGGAGAATCCCCATGGCGATAAGGCGGCGCAGTTTTGCAGCAATGCACGGACGGTCCGATTCCTTTTCCGTCGCGGAAAGGTTTCAAGTGCATCAGCGAGCGAGGCGCCCTCCACCTGCAGCGCCATGGAGCCTCGCGGACGCGCCATGCAGTGAGCTCCTCCGGGACGGTTATTCTGGCGCATCAGTACATCGCCGGGCCAACAGACGCCTCCAACGTGGAGAGCTCGTCGGACGAAAGCTACTGTTCGCGGCGATCGCCCTGCTGTTGGTGCTTGTTATGCAGGTCTCCATGGGTTTGGCGGTGCCTTGGTGATTCTAGTCCTCCTCCTGCTGGGCGTGGCCGTTGTACTCTTCCTGCTCCCTCGCCGGTGGTTTCGACGACAATCTACGTTCCTTGGTCTATAGCGACTGACTATTGTTGCCGCCGACCGCACGCGCCTCGGTGCTCCACGTTGCGGTCTTATCGCTTCGGTCTGGTCGGCAGACCAGATCACCTCCTGCGATCCGGCCGAACCTTGATCCCGGTGGAGCAGAAGCCGACGGCAGGCCGGTTACAGCAGTCACATGTGTTTCAGGTCGCGGCGCAGTGCTTGCTGGTTCAAGAGGTTTACGGAGTTCGGCCGCCATACGGAGTGGTGGTCCTTGCAGGTGGGCGTCGGCAAAGCGTTGCGTTCACGCCTGAGCTAGAGCGGCGGCTGCTGGCGACAATGGATGAAATGCGCGATTTCCTCGAAACCTGTCGCGAGCCAGGTCGCCGGTGGGTCGATCACATGTGTCTCGCCGGCGGATATCACACTCGTGCTGGAAGTAGACCGGGCCGTCCCACAACCCAGGCGGCAGCAGCACCAAGCCCCGCCAGAAAACCCGCCCCGACGCGGTACTCTGCTCCACCGGTGGCCTTCAGGTGCGCTTCAACGCCCGTGGTAGGTCTGGCGTGGGAGAGACGCGCGGCTAGGCTTTAGACGCACTTTGATACCTGGTAACAGTGCTAGCTCATCGTCACCACCGTAACTCGCAGCGATTTCCATCAACAGATCGAATTAGTGACCCATCAGCATGTCGAAGTGCTCGAGCGCTCGTCCGACCTAATGGAAGGTTTGACGGTTTCTCGCGGGTACCCGCGTACCCGCACGAGCGTTCTTCGATTAACCTGGCTGCGGGTGATAACTTGGGCCTGTTCCTGGACGATTTCCCGTCGGTGCGACGTGAGCCGGCAATCTCGCTACGGAAGCTTGTCCGCGAGCTCTTGCCCATGTGAGACGCCTCTTACCGAGTCAACCGGAGGCCGGCAATGATTAGATCGGTCGGCTGAGTCGGAAACGACCTGGCTGAAGCACCGCGAACGACCCGATGAGACTGGCTCCGTGCAGTTCGACAAAACGCACGACCTGGGGGCCTAGATCACCGCGAACAGCGGCCGGAAACCGCAGCAGGATGACGCCTGCGGATGGATGAGCATGCGCGTACACCAGCTGACCGAAGTCTGTGTCCTCGGTAATGAGTATCCTTGCCTCACGTACAGCCAGATCGATAACATTGTCGTCTGGAGTACCGGGAGCGCTCTCCACGATAACAGCCACATCGTGACCCGCCGCGCGCAAGGCGCGAACTACCGCGAAATCGCAGCTCTCGTCTGCAAGGAAGCGGGCCACCAACTATTCGGAGCCGGCGGTGATGAGTTCCTCGTGCGCGATTACATCGGCAGCGTACTTCATCGCGGCGCGGATGTCTGCCGCCGTCAAGTGCGGGTACGCGTCTAGCAAGTCCGCCTCTGACGCACCCTCGCCGAGCTTGCGCAACACAAGTTCAACGGTGATGCGGGTGCCTCGGATCACGGGCTTGCCCAGCATGACTTTAGGGTTGATCTCGATTCGGTCTGCGACAATGGTCATGAGTTTCAGCCAGCCAAGTATCGCTGAACCGAGCTGAAGTTGCGAATGCAGAGTAACCCGTCCAGCGTTGGCGGCAGCTCACTCTCCGCGGCTCACGCCGCTGGATAGAGAGTGCGTCCCTCGCGCTGGATAGTGCCGGACAGTGAGCTCGGCGTGTCGAAGTGTGTGTTGAACTCGTCCTTCG
>VBGG01000234.1:4557-9938 GCA_005883405.1 Chloroflexota bacterium
CGACGTCGCTGTCGGGCGTAGCATCGCCACGCGCATGAGAGCCGAACGCGTAGATTCGCTCCGGTCGGAGAGCCTCCACGAGCCGCTCGACGATGCCTGCGAGCTCGACGGTGTCACGCGGGGAGAGACGCGGAAGTTCGTCACCAATTCGCTCCTGCAATGCACTCCGCGCGTCCGCACGCCGATTGTCGGTCTTCATTCCAACTCACACGATACCTTGCCACGGCCCGAGCGGCACGGCGTCTCAAGCCTGGGTCCCGGGAGCCGTCACTGCAGCAACTACTGCAGCAACCCGCAGCAACAACAAGGCTTAGCTTGATATATCTTTGCGAACATGTGTGCTGATTTTGAACTCGAATTGACAACACCGGAACGTCGCTGAGACGGGCAAAGCCGGGCTTTTAATCCGACGGTTGCCGGTTCGAGCCCGGCGGGGGGCACCGAAATCCAAGATAAAAATTGGTGTCAGACTTGCTCAGATTCGGTCGAGTTCTTGGGTTTGACACCAATTTCGACACCAACTGCGCAGGGGTCGCAGGATTTCAGGCACCGGGCACCCACGCCCCGCCTGATCAACTCATCACGTTCTCTTAGCGACAGGCTGTCGTAGCGCTGCGCGTGGGCGCTGCGGAATTCTCGCGGAACCTGAGGCGTTGGCCCCCGCGGTGGCCAGGCGCCTTGGCAGGCGTGGCTACAGTGCCCCCGCGAGGGCAGCGCCCATCTTGTCCGCCGCCTCGCGCCCGCGACTGCTTGAACAGATGAGTGTACGTTCGAAGCTTAAAGCTCGGGGCAGTATGTCCAAGGATTGCCGCGATCTGCAGTTCGGGCACTCCCTGTGCATACAGCAACGACGCGGCCGTGTGGCGACAGTCATACAGGCGGACAGCACGAGACAGGCGAGCGCGGCCTAGAGCGTCCTTGAATTCCTTCACGATGCGGCGATGCTCGAGTGGGGTTCCCACAGCGCTCGCGAACACGAGATCCTGGTCTACCCACCGGTTCGCGTTGACGCGGCGGGTCCAGCCATGGGGGTACCTCCTGGCTGCCGACCGTAGCCGGCTGCCGGGTGGTCCCGGTAGGTCTCGGTTGACTGAAAACGCTGTACGCCTGCTTCGGACCAAACCTGTGGCACACTGCCGACCATGCCCCCAGCCCGGCGCCGCCCAGACACCTCCTGGCTGCCGACAGTCGTGCCGACCGTCCAGACTCTGCTGGATCACGGCGAGGCAACACGTGGCTTCACAGTCAAAACGTGGGGTGGTCACCTGATTCTCGGCCGCGTGGATGAGGCCGGTCCTGATCCACGCTTCCGCCTGACTCCACTCGGCGGCGGCCGGTATGGCTTGTCACTCTACGAACGCAACCGGTGGGATCCTCTGCCCTACCAGGGCACGCTCAACGAGATGGTCGACGTGATCAACAACCACCTGGGGGCCTGGGCTGCAGTTTGGCCAGAGCCTCCTTCATAGGGCCACGAATTTACGGAATCCTGTACTTAGTGTCAGCCTGGTAATTGGTCCTGCAAAGCAATTGCTTCCGCGGCGAGTTGCCGTGCCGCTGGAGTCGTCCTGCTGACCAGTATCGACTTCCGGAAGATGACGAGCTGAGCTTCGCCTTCGAACAGCGACGGGTTCTCGACTTGGCCCATGCGCTGCCTTGGGAGCTCGCCAGACTTCTGGAGTCTGCCCACGATTGGTCGTATTCGTCGAAGTGCTCCAGCAGATTGCGAAGGTTGCCGATGTCGGGCGCTGCAGCGGTGAACCGTTGCAGTGTGTCAGTCACAGCAGTCTGCATCCCGGCCAACTGTGGGTACTGGCTGAGCATCACCCGTACTGTGTCGGCCAAATTATCAACGGCCAGCACATAGACGTGGATGTCCGCGAAGTGACGATTACCCGAACTCACCAAACGGTCATGCTGTAGTTGAGCGGCATCGCGCCAGCGGTCAATGCGCCTGAGGGCACACGAACGTCTTGTTGAGCGCTGGAGACGGCCGTGATGGATGGTTTGCGCATGCGCCGTTCGATCGTCTGGTCGCATGGGCCGCCGCCGTGGCGGTTCCGCGAGCCTGGCGTGAACAGACGCGAATCGGCGCCATTCTTGTGGTGCCCATGCGACTTCACGGGCAAGCCTGGGTGAGTCGATATCGGCGTGGACAGCGGGGTGCGCTCATCGAGGAAGCTCGCGCACCCGGCAACTTCATTCCGCTGACCGCGACTCCGCTCCGGCCGTGGAAATCTGCCGACGCGCGCCCGTAGGTTCTTCGGCGCGGATTGGAACTATCTCAGTAGCGCGTCAAATCAAGGTCGGACCGCGCACAGTCTTGGGCCTGGGGCAGCGCGGATGCTGGGTCTGGACGCAGCCGGGACTCGCGACACTGGCGAACAGCGTCGCCGTGATCTCGGTTGCGCTGAGTCTGCACGCCAGTATTCCACTCATGACGTGGCTCGGACCGCTGCTGGTGCTCGAGTACCTGGTTTGGCGGTACTAGTGCGGGTCGGAGCGCACCGCGTGGCAATACCTGCGCGCCAACAATGAGTACCGCCCAGCCCCTCGATCGCGTTCGGCGCGCCTGAGGCGGCGGGAGCGGCCCGTCCGACGAGCTCTACCTCGGCGCGTTGCTAGTGCGACTGCCCGAAGCTGCCCGCCTTTCCTTTGTGCAGTCGCGCCGATGTGACCCTTTCGAGCACTGGCGTAGCCTGCTACCCTGGCGAGCGGCGAACTGCCCAGGCGAACGAGCGTGCTAAGGCAGAAGGAAGGAGCTTGAACGATGGGCAAGCGAATTCGAGTGGTGACGCCAGTGCTCAGCGATGGTTTCCTGAGGCAGGCCGAGCAGTTTCAGCCCGTCGCGGGGTGGCAGACCGAGATCAGCCAGGTGCAGATCGAGCGTGGCCCCGCGTCGATCGAGTGCGAGCTCGACGAAGCGTTGGCTGTCCCGGACACGGTCGCCAGGATCATCGAGGCTGAACGCGATGGTGTGGACGCGGTCGTGATCCAGGCGAGGCGACCATGCACATCGCCTCGATCCTCGGCCACCGTTTCAGCATTGTTACCGTTCTCTCCAACTGCATCCCGATGATGGAGAACCAGGCCAAGATCTACGGCGTGGCCGACAAGCTGGCGTCGGTGCGCTCGGTGGACATCCCCGTTCTGGAGCTGGAACAAGATACCCCGCGCCTGGTTCAAGCGCTGGTCGACGAATCGATCGAGGCGATCGAGAAGGACGGCGCTCACGTGATCATCTTCGGCTGCACTGGCATGCTGGGCTGCGCGCTCGGCGTTCAGGAAGGCCTGGTGCGGCGCGGCTACGCTGGGGTCCCGGTGATCGACCCTGTGCCGGCCGCCATAAAGCTGGCCGAAGCCCTGGTCGATCTGGGACTGAGCCAGAGCAAGCGGACCTACCAGAGCCCGCCGCCGAAGCGAATCGTTGGCTACGACCTGCCCGAGCGCGAGCGCGTCGCGGTCCCCGCGTGAGCACGCGAGCCCCAGACCGGCGCCAGTCCGGCAGGTACACGGGGAATACCTGAACGCATGGCAGTCAGCACCGAATCGGCCGTACGAGACACAGTCCGGTGGCGTCAGCCGAGTGGTGTCACTTGCTGGCGATCGCCTTCAATCCGTCGAAGACAGGCGTCGTGGTGTTTCAGCCGACGCTGACGCTCGCAAACTTCGTTCGCTGGTTCGGCAACTCGCTGTACTACAACGCCGCGATTACATCGATCGTCCTGGCTGTGATCGTGGTGCTGGTGACGCTGCTGCTTGCGTACCCGCTGGCGTACCTCGTGGCCAAGACGAAGAATGCCGGCCGCACCTCGTTCTACATGATCTTGATCCTGATCTCGATGCAGTTGGACCTGGTCATTCGCATGTACGGACTGATGGTGTTGATGGGCGACAACGGGCTGATCAACGCCAGTCTGTTGCAGTCGCACCTGATCGCTCAGCCCATACCACTGATGTACAACGCGTTCGGCACGGTCGTGGGGCTGGTGCAACTGTCACTGCCGTTCATGGTGCTGTCGCTCATCGGCATCATCCGCAATATCGATCCGGTGCTCGAGGAGGCGGCGCGCAGTCTCGGCGGGACTCGCTGGAAAACCTTCTGGAGCATCACGTTTCCGCTGAGCATGCCCGGAGTGCTGGCCGGCTCATTGCTGGTGTTCGCCATCGCCATCAGCTCGTATGTGGTGCCGGCGCTCATCGGTGGCTGGCGGGTGATCGTGATGCCGATCAACATCTACCAGCAGATCGCGGAGCAGGGCAACTGGCAGTTCGGCGCAAGCATCGCGGTGATCCTATTCGCGATCAGCCTGACGGCGGTGTACGCCTATCACCGCTATACAGAAAAGCGCATTGGAGGATTGGTCTGATGAGCGCTGTCGCGGGGGCGGATCCTGTGGAGGGCGCGCCGCGGGCCGTGCCGAGCAGCGTCACCCGAGAGGAGCCAATCGTCGAGGCGGACATACCACTGATCTTCATCATCGGAGCGGTGATGGCGTTCGTCGTCATGCTCCTGCCGGTGGTGATCGTAGTGCTCGCTGGCTTGAACTCGGGAGACTACCTGACGTTTCCGCCGCAAGGCCTGTCGCTGCGCTGGGTGATCGGATTTTTGACCTCGCAGACGCTCCGAACGTCCTATCTGCTGAGTCTGCTCATCGCGTTCGTGGTCATGTTGATATCCACGACGCTTGGCACCATGGCGGCGCTGTTCCTTACGCGGGTGAAGTTCCCGGGCAGAAGTCTCCTCCGCGCGTATTTCCTTGCTCAGCTCATGCTGCCGGGACTGGTGCTCGGACTGTCGCTGTACGTCTTTTATGTGGTTACAAATGTCGGTCTGGCGCGCACGCTCCCCGGCATGGTTATCGGCCACGTTCTGGTGACCGTGCCTTACGTCATCGGTACGGTCTCGGCGGCGCTCTACAACTTCGACGTGGCACTCGAAGACGCCGCGCGTAGTCTCGGCGCGGGACCGCTGCGAGCATTCCGTGCCATCACCTTGCCGATCATCTCCCCCGGCGTGATGGCCGGATCGATCTTTGCGTTCATCGTGTCGTTCGGCCAGTTCGACATCTCATTGTTCCTGAGTACCCCGAACATCACTCCATTGCCGATCGCTATCTACAATTCGCTGCGATACAAATTCGAGCCGACAGCGGCTGCCGCGGGGGTGTTTGCCATTGCTCTTGTCGTACTCAGCATGTTGTTGACGAGCCGCTTGACGAGTCTTGCGAGGTTTGCGGGCATCAAATTCAGCTAGCACCCCCCGTGACATCGGGTGGTGGGATACAGGAGGTCCACGATGGATCGTGACGAGCGCTACGGCTTCGGTAAGCGGGTCACGCGGCGGCAAGCGTTGCGGACCGTGGGTGCAGCCGCCGTCG
>VBGG01000234.1:9976-10610 GCA_005883405.1 Chloroflexota bacterium
ACGCCGGGGGTGCGGTCCTCAATCTGGGCGACTGGCCAGGCTTCTGGCAGGACATGCAGCACCAGAACCTGATCGACCAGTTCCAGAAGGACTTCAACTGCACGGTGAACTACGACGGTTCCTGGCCGTGGTCTCCGAAGTTCGCCGCGGGCGGGCCACAGAACCCGCCGCTGGACGTCGCGAACTGGAACCTCCCAGACCTGTTCAAGACCGCTCGAGGTGGTGACTACTTCGTCCCAATCGACGAGCTGAAAGCAAACACTCCCAATTCCGCGGACCTGTGGCCGTTCGCGTATGAGAATGGCCTTGGCATTACCTATCTGTTCAGCCAGTATGGCTACGCGTATCGCAAGGACTTGCTGGATCCGGCACCCACGAAATTCGCCGATTTCTGGGACGACCGGTTCAGCGGCAAGCGGGCGACGTACATCACGACCAACACGCTGCAGATGGTCTTCTTCATGGTCGCGTCGAAGGTCTGGGGCGGCGACGTCCAGAATATGGACGCCGGCTTCGATGCCATGCAGAAGGCCATGCCCCTGAAGATCAGCGACTTCACGGGCAACATGCAGACCCTCCTCGAGCGCGGCGAGGCGGTCATCGTCGTCCAGCATGACGGCGAACCATACGCCCA
>VBGG01000234.1:10647-23899 GCA_005883405.1 Chloroflexota bacterium
AAGCTGGGCTACGCGCTCATCCAGCGGTCGACGGATCCTTCGTACGAGGAGGCCATCGGCGTCCAGCTGTACGAACGGCCCACCAATAGCAAGGCAAAGATCGTCGAGAACCTGGCGAGCAAGGGTGTCGTGAACACACCGGAAGCCGCAAAGTTGCTGTGGACGCCACCGTGGGACTGGTACCTGGACCACGAACAGGAAATCAGCGAACGAGTCGACAAGATCTTCGGGGCCTGATCGCGCCCGACGAAACGGAGGACTCAGGTGGCGGGGGTAGCCCTTAGCGACGTAACCAAACGGTTCGGCACGGTTCAGGCAGTTAGCCACGTGAGCCTCCACGTCGAGGAGGGAGAGTTCTTCTCCCTCCTCGGCCCCAGCGGTTGCGGGAAGACAACCATGCTGCGCATGCTGGCAGGTTTCATCTCGCCCACCGCCGGCAGTATTTCTATCGGCGGCATCAACGTCACGGAGCTCCCACCGGAGAAGCGCGACGTCGGGATCGTTTTCCAGAACTACGCCATCTTCCCGCATATGAATGTGTACGACAACATCGGCTTCGGCCTTCGCATGCGCAAAGTTGCGCGCCCTGAACTGGATCGGCGCGTGCGCGCGGCGCTGGAGCAGGTTGGATTACGCGGGTACGAAAAGCGCTACCAGCGCGAAATGAGTGGAGGCGAGCAGCAGCGCGTCGCGCTCGCCCGCGTACTGGTCACGCAACCCCGCATCCTGTTGCTCGACGAGCCGCTGAGCGCGTTGGACAAGAAGCTGCGCGAGGAAATGAAGTACTGGATTCGAGATCTCCACGCGCAACTGGGCATCACTGCCATCTACGTGACACATGACCAGGGCGAGGCGCTGACCATGTCGGACCGCATCGCGGTCATGCGGAATGGCGCCGTCGAGCAGGTCGGTACACCGCGCGAGGTGTACGAGCAGCCGCAGACCCACTTCGTGACCGATTTCATCGGCGAGTCCAACATCTTGCCTGCGCGTGTACTCGAAGTCGATCACGAGTACGTGCGCTTGACGCTGGCGGGTTTCTCGGTCATGGCGCAGCGGCGCGACGTTTCCGCCGGCCAGCAGGTATCGCTGGTGGTGCGTCCCGAGCACGTCGTGCTGGGCCTGGACGCGGAGCGCCGCGATCTCAACCAGCTGACGGGGCGTGTTACCAAGGAGCTGTATCACGGCTCGCTCATTCGCTACGAGTTGCAGGTTGGCGAGCAGTCGCTGGTGGCTGAGTCGCAGAACACGCTCGAGCAGCAAGTCTTCCCACTCGGCGCCGAGATCAGCGTCGGTTGGTATCCATCCAGCTGCTCCCTGCTGCTGGACTGAAGTTCCTTCACAACATCAGCTCAGGAGGGCGCATGCGGATTGGTGTCGACGTTGGCGGGACGAATACCGACGCAGTTTTGATGGACGGCATGCGGGTAGTCAGCTGGTACAAAACTCCGACCACACCGGACGTATCCAGCGGGATCATTTCGGCCCTCGAGCACTTGCTGCAAGAGAGTCAGGTTCCCAACGACCGCATCCTTGGGGTCATGATCGGCACGACCCACTTCACCAACGCCGTCGTCGAGCGGAAACGGCTGATCCCTGTCGCGGCGGTCCGCCTCGGGCTACCGGCGACCGAGTCGCTCCCGCCAATGGTCGATTGGCCGGCTGACCTGCGCGACACCCTCGGCAACCATACCTACCTGGTCCACGGCGGCCACGAATTCGACGGACGTGAGATTGCCCCCCTTGGTGAAAAGGAGTTGATCGACGTCGCCGCCGACATCCGCAGCAAAGGCCTGCGCTCGGTGGCAATCTCCTCGGTATTTTCGCCGGTAAACGCTGGCATGGAGGAACGCGCCGCGCAAATTCTAGGCGAGGAAGTACCGGATCTGTTCGTCACTCTGTCGCACGAGATCGGCCGGATTGGACTCCTGGAGCGCGAGAACGCGGCGATCATGAACGCGTGTCTAGGCGATCTGGCGGTGCGCATCGTGAACTCGTTCCGCGATGCGCTGCGTCGGCTGCAGATCGACGCGCCTTTCTACATCAGCCAGAACGACGGCACACTGATGAACGCCGACTTCGCCGAGAAATATCCGGTCTTGACCTTCGCATCCGGACCTACCAACAGCATGCGCGGCGCGGCTTTCCTGTCAGGCGTCAAAGAGGCCATGGTGGTAGACGTCGGGGGAACAACTTCCGACGTCGGCATGCTGATCCATGGGTTCCCGCGCGAGTCCTCCGTCGCGGTTGCCATCGGCGGGGTGCGGACCAATTTCCGCATGCCCGACGTGCTGTCGTTCGGCCTGGGTGGCGGCAGCCTGGTCCGCCAGAACGGTTCGGTGCGCGTCGGACCCGACTCGGTTGGCTACGAGCTGACCACACGCGGACTGGTCTTCGGCGGTGACACGCTGACAACCACCGACGTCGCGGTCGCCGCCGGCTACCTGGAGCTCGGGGAGCCAGCCCGAGTCGCCGGCATGGACAGGGATCTCGTGAATCGCACTCTCGACGAGATCCAACGCTCCGTCGACGTCGCGGTCGATCGCATGAAGACGAGCGCCGCGCGGCTGCCGGTCATCCTGGTAGGCGGCGGCTCCATCCTGATCGGTCGCCCGATCCAGGGTGCCTCAGAAGTCATCAAACCCGACCACTTCCCTGTCGCCAACGCGATCGGAGCCGCCATCGCACAGATCGGCGGAGAGGTCGACCGCGTGTTTTCACTGGAGAGATTGACTCGAGACCAGGCACTCGACCAGGCAAAACAGGAGGCGCTGAGCAAGGCAGTCGAAGCCGGCGCGGACGCGGCAACCGTGCAAGTCGTGGACGTCGACGAGGTGCCTTTGACATACCTCCCGAGCAACGCGATGCGTGTGCGGGTGAAGGCCGTCGGCGACCTGGTCCTCTCGGAACGACCTCTGGCTGTGTGATGCGACTGATCTACCCCGAGAATCTGGAGGACATCGCGCTCGGCGCCGCGGTGCTCGGCACCGGCGGCGGCGGCGACCCGTACATCGGCAAGCTGATGGGCATCGACGCGATCAACAAGTACGGTCCGGTGCAGTTCGTAAGTCCAGAGGAAATCTCCGACGACAGCTTCGTCGCGACATCCGCCATGATGGGCGCTCCGACAGTGATGGTGGAGAAGCTGCCGAAGGGCAGGGAGATCGTCGATGCGTTTCTGGCACTGCAGACGTACCTCGATCGCAAGATTGACTACACGACGTCTGCCGAAGCGGGCGGACTCAATTCGACCACCCCGTTCACCGTTGCCGCCCGCCTCGGAATCCCGCTCGTCGACGCGGACGGGATGGGTCGCGCTTTCCCCGAGATCCAGATGGTCACGCCGACCATGTACGGGATCGCCGCGACGCCCATGGCCATCGCCGACGAGAAAGGCAACGCCTCCATCATCAACACGATGGACAACCACTGGACGGAGCGTCTGGCCCGCACCATCTGTATTGAGATGGGGACCACGGCCATGATCGCGCTGTTCCCGATGACCGGTCGCCAGTTGAAGGAATCAATGGTACCGGGCACGCTTACCCGCGCGGAGCGCATCGGACAGACCATTCGTCAGGCGCGGCAGCAGCACGAGAATCCGATCGAAGCGGTGCGCGCGGTGGTCGGCGGCTTCGAGCTGTTCCGCGGCAAGGTCGCGGACGTGCAGCGACGCACCGAGACCGGTTTTGCGCGTGGTGAGGCGACATTCCAGGGTACTGACGAATGGGAGGGCCGCCAGCTGACGCTTCGCTTCCAGAACGAGCACCTGCTCGCCATGCGCGATGGCCTGGTCGTCGCATCTGTTCCGGACCTGATTACCATCCTCGACGCCGAAACCGCCGAGCCTGTCACGACAGAAGGTCTGCGCTACGGATTCCGGGTGGTGGTACTCGGCATTCCGTGCGATCCCAAGTGGCGCACCCCGGAGGGATTGGCCCTGGTCGGACCGCGCTACTTCAAGTATGACATCGACTACATCCCGGTGGAAGAACGGGTGGCCCAGACCTCGAGAGCGGTGGCGGTATGAGACTGCTGGACGAGCAAGCGCTGCGTGACATCGCCACCGGCTCAGCTGTACTTGGCACCGGCGGAGGAGGCGATCCGTACCTGGGAACGCTGGTCTCGTTGCAGGCGCTGGCGCGGTACGGCCCGATGCAGCTGATCACCGCCGACGAGCTGGATGACGAGGCGATGGTCGTCTACCCATTCGTGATTGGCTCGCCGGTGCCGCTCATCGAGAAGTTTCCGCTCGGCAAAGAGATGGTGCAAGCGTACGAGACGATAAACCGCTTCCTGCACGGGCGGGTTCAGGCCGTCATGCCGGTGGAGATCGGTGGCATCAACTCCATGGTCCCGTTCTTCATCGCCGCGCGGGTCGGCATACCGGTGGTCGACGGTGACTGCATGGGGCGTGCGTATCCGGAGGTCCAGCTCGTCACGCTGACGATGCACGGCATCGGAGCAAGTCCGTTCGCCATCGCCGACGAACGTGGCAACAGCGTGGTTTTATACACGATCGACAATTTCTGGGCCGAGCGGTTCGCGCGTTCTATCTCGGTGGACATGGGCGCGATCTGCGCCGGGGCCGCGTACCCGGTGACCGGAAAGCAGGTGCGCGAAGCAGCCGTACTTGGCAGCATCTCCTATACCGAGCGAATCGGACGGGCAATCCGCGAGGCAAATGCCGCCAAGCAGGACGCAATTGGTGCCATCCTGGAAGAGACCAACGGCGTGCTCATCTTTCGGGGGAAGATCGTGGACGTCCAGCGGCGCACGTCGAAGGGTTGGGCACTAGGCGAGTGCGTGCTCGAAGGTATGGACGCGGACGCTGGTGCTCGGCTCGTCGTTCGCTTTCAGAACGAGAACCTGGTGGCCATCCGTGACGGCGAGATCATCGCCAGCGTGCCGGACCTGATCACCATCATCGACGCGGAGTCGGGACAGGCGATCACTACGGAACACCTGCGGTACGGGTTCCGGGTGGTCGTCCTGGGCATTCCATGCGATCCGAAATGGCGGACACCAGCCGGCATCCAGCTCGGCGGGCCGCGGCACTTCCGATACGACATCGACTACGTTCCGTTAGAGCAGCGATTTGCTACGGCGGGGAGGACTGATGGCCGACAAGTTAGTGGTGTCTGAAGATGAAGCCTACGACCTGCTGGCGCACCTGATCTCTAGCGCGGAGATCTGTACGTTCGAGCCCTACCATTACGGCACCTTCCGTCTGCTCGACGCCGCCAGCCGGTTGATGGAGTCCATGTTGCGCCACGAGAGCAACGGCAACCGCGAGTGGCTCCAGGCGTTCAAGAAGGAGGTCGACGAGAAGAAAGTCTGGATGATGTGGGACCGGGACGGCTACTTCCGGTTCTTGCGCGAGGCAGGCGGCAAGGTAGGTCAGGCGCTCAAGGAACGCCAGGCTCGGTCAATGGCGACTGCGCACTCGAGGAATGATCGATGACTGCAACGCTGGAACAGACCTCGAGCGCCGCCGAAACGGTTCTCCAGACAATGCGCACGCGCCGTGTGGTTCGCAGCTTTACCGACGAGCCGGTGTCCGAAGCGCATTTGCGCATGATCCTCGAATCTGCGCGGTGGGCGCTGAGCGCCGGCAACCGCTATATCAGCAAGTTTCTGGTGGTCCAGGACCCCAACCGCATTCGTCTTGTCAAAGCGGTCTCTCCGGGTATGCTGGCGAAGCCCACGGCGCTGATCGTGATTCTCACGGACCTCCACAAGGCGGCCGAGCAACAGGTACAGATCGGTCGAGACACCGCGACGGAAGTCGACATTGGCACCGCGGCGCAGAACATGAGCGTTATGGCTCACGCGCTGGGCCTCGGCTCATGTCCAGCGACGTCGTTCAGTCGCTCAGGGGTGGCGGCGACCCTCGACCTGCCACCCACACTCATTCCCGAATTCATCTTGCAGCTCGGCCATCCCGCACCGCAGCCGCGAGTCATGCGTTCAGGAGCTGTCACGAAGCTTCCAGTGGAGTCGCTGACGTACTGGGAGCAGGTCGGGAGGCCTATGCCGCGCCAGGCCGGCGGATGAACCTCAGCCTGGAGGATCTCGAAGACCTGGCGCGCGGCGCCGCGTTCCTGGGAACTGGCGGTGGGGGCGATCCGTACGCGGGGCGGCTCATGGTCCGCCAGGCCCTGGAAGCCGGCGGTACGCTTGACATCATCGACCTGCAGGATGTCCCCGACGACGCGCTGATCATACCAACCGCGATGATGGGCGCACCGACCGTGCTTGTCGAGAAGCTGCCCAGGGGCGACGAGGCCGTCAAATCCCTGCGCGCCCTCGAGCAACATCTGGGCAAGAAGGCATTCGCGACCATGCCGATCGAGTGTGGTGGCATCAACTCGACGATGCCACTGGTGGTTGGCGCGAGGCTCGGACTGCCGGTGGTGGACGCGGACGGCATGGGCCGGGCCTTTCCGGAGCTCCAGATGGAGACGTTTCACGTCTACGGCGTCTCGGGCACGCCGATGGCAATCACCAACGAGTACGGTGACACCGCCATCATCATCTCGCACGACAACCACATGATGGAGTGGTTGGCAAGAGGCGTCACCATCCGCATGGGTGGGGCGGCCTACATTGCGGAATACAGCATGGACGGCCGCACCGCGAAGCGTACCGCAGTGCCACGCACACTGAGCCTTGGGCTGCAGATCGGTCGTGGCATCCGGCACGCGCGGGAGCAGCACAAGGACCCGTTTGAGGAACTGATCGCGGTGCTGCGCGAAACACCCTACCAGTACGGAACGTTGATTTTCGAGGGCAAGCTCGTCGACGTCTGGCGCGAGACGACGCAGGGCTTCGCCCGCGGTCGCGCGGTGGTGGCGGGGACGGGGGACAGTGCGGAGACGCTGGAGATCCTGTTTCAGAATGAGAACCTGGTCGCGCGAGCGAATGCCGAGCTCAAGGCGATCGTTCCGGACCTCATCTGTGTGCTCGACAGCGAAAGCGCGGAGCCAATCACAACGGAAGGGCTGCGGTACGGCCAGCGCGTGAAGGTGATGGCCGTGAGCGTGCCCCCGATCATGCGGACCGCGGAGGCGCTCTCGGTGTTCGGGCCGCAGGCGTTCGGACTCCAGGAAACGTTCCGTCCGATCGAGTCGCTGAGCAATAACGTGACACGTTGACGTCGCTGGTTATCCGCGGTGGCACGGTGGTCACGGCGACGGACACCTTTCGGGTTGACGTGGCCGTGCGCGATGGCCGGATCGTCGCGATCGGAGTGGACCTGCCGAATGCCGACCACGAGATCGATGCATCTGGGCTCCAGGTGCTGCCGGGCGGCATTGACGTCCACACCCACCTGGATATCCAGCTCGGCGACCAGGTTTCAGCCGATGACTTCGAGTCGGGCACGGCCGCCGCCGCATGCGGCGGCATCACCACCATCTGCGACTACGCGTGGCAGCAACCCGGCCAGAGGCTGCACGACGCCATCGAAACGTGGAAGGTGAAGGCACGTGGTAAAGCGCACGTCGACTACGGCTTTCACGTCATGCTGTCGGAGGCGACACCGGAGCGCATCGCCGAGGTGCCCGCGATCGTCGCGGACGGATACCCGAGCCTCAAGGTGTTCATGATCAACGAATTCGGCATTGGCGATGGCGGGCTGCTGAGCGTGTTCGAAGCAGGCCGCGCCGCCGGCGCGGTGGTCAACGTCCACGCCGAGAACGGCGACGTGCTTGACCACCGCGCTCGGACGCTCCTCGCTACAGGTAAACGCGACCCGCGGTACTTCGCGGAGAGCCGTCCTGCTCTGGCGGAGGCGGAGGCGACCCAACGCGCCGGGCGCTATGCGGAGTTCACTGGAGCCGAGGTCTACATCGTGCACCTCTCGTGCGCGGACGCGCTGGAGGCGGCGCGCGCGGCGCGAACCCGCGGTGCGCGCGTTTCGGTCGAGACGCGGCCGATCTATCTCGTCCTCAGCGACGAGCGCTATGCAGCCGGCGGACTCGAAGCAGCCAAGCTGGCCGGCGCTCCACCGCTGCGATCCGCGGCGGACCAGGCGGCACTGTGGGAGGGGCTCCGCACCGGTGAGATCCAGACCATCGGGAGCGACAACACGTCGTGGACTCCGCAGCAAAAGGCGGTCGGCATGGATGACTTCACGCGGATTCCGTATGGAGTGCCTGGCCTCGAAACGGAGATGATGGTCATCTACTCCGAGGGTGTGAGCAAAGGACGGATCTCGGTGAACACCTTCGTTGCGGCGTTTTCGACCAACCCGGCGCGTATCTTCGGTCTGTACCCGCGCAAGGGAACCATTGCTGTTGGAAGCGACGCTGACTTTGTGCTCTTCGATCCCCGTCTCAGTTTGACGATCGACGAAGCGCGGCTGCACTCCAGGGCCGGATACGACCCGTTTCACGGCATGACGGTGACCGGCGTTCCAGTTCTCACCATCTCTCGCGGAGAGGTGATCGCGCGCGAAGGCCAACTGCTGAGCGAACCCGGGCGTGGCCTGCACCTGACGCGTCACCGACAGTGAAACTCGCCCTGCTCATGTTCACGGCCACGCTCGGGTTGTCAGCGTGTGGCAGTCCGGCGGCGGACGACATGGCCCCACACGACATCCTCGTGCGCGCCGCCGACGCGACGGACAAACTCAACTCCGCCCATTTCTCGCTCCAGCAACCGAACGCCAGCCTGCACCTGACGTCAGGCATTCAGATCTCCGATGCGGAAGGCGATATCCAGGCGCCCGACCGACTGCAGATGAAGTTCACGATTCTGCTGGGCGGAGGTCTATCCGCCGAAGAGCACCTGATCGCGCTCGGAGACGAGCGCTTCCTGACCATTCCACGCACTGAACAGTGGCTGGTTTCGGCGTCGAGCACCGCCGCGCCGCACTTTCTGGATCGCAACCGCGGTGTCGCAAGTCTGCTGCGCAGTATCGGTGATCCGCGGCGGCTGACGAACGACGTGCTCGATTCGATCCGGACACTGCATATCAAAGGCACGCTCCGCGCGAGCGCCTTCGCCGAAATGATGGACTCCCAGTCTACGACCGATGTCGTGAATGGTGAGCTCTGGATCGGCGCGGACGATTTTCTTCTTCGTCAGCTCATGCTCGAAGGACCGCTCGACGCGGGTGACACCGACTCCACGGTGCGCGTCCTCGAGTTCTCCAATTTCGACACGCCCGTCGCCATCGCTCGGCCGGCGACCTGAGGCGAGGCGGCTGCGCGGTGCTGAGCCGTGTTGCGTTCCCCGCCACGTGGCCAGGCCAATCCGCTCTAACAACCGCGCCCTCTACCGCACCAAGGACTTACTCGAACCGTCCGGCCACGCTCACCGTGAACGTCGCGCGCGCGCGTCCGTGCCCAGCGCTTGCACCGTTACGTTGGACCACTCCTGATCGCAGATAAAAGTAGTACTGCCAGACGAACCGCGCGCAGACCTCGATGCGATTGCCACCCCTGCGCGTCGGGTTGCTGACCGCAACGCGGGCGTTCTCACGGCTTTGAGGATGACCACGATGCCGAAGCGCGAGCCGAAGCGCTGGTAGAACGGCTCGACCCAGTCCTCGCGCCGCACGCCCTTGGGCGGCTCGACGATGGGGATGCGTTGAGTGGCTGCCAGCCCAGCGACAAAGCGGTGGTAGTCTTCCGAGACCTCGCGGAAGTAGGCCTTGGTGATCGACGGCACCTTCCGATACTTGTCCAGGAACCCGACGATCAGGACGCTCTGTCGTTGGTGCTCGACGAACGGGTTCACGGCGGGACCTCCTCCACACGTGGGGTGTGGACAATCCCATCGTAGGAGGCCCGCCGTTCTGTGCCCTACGCCCGTCTGACCCGGGGATTTCAAGGGGCCGAGCCGCTTGCCTAGCAGGCTGTTGAACTTGGGCTGATGTGCTGGTTGTAGAAGGTGGTGGCATGAGGAGAGTAGCGTTCTCGTGCGGCACGAGGGGTGTCGTTGGAGCGTGTTTGGCTGCCTGGAGCCGGTCGGGTAGCTCAGCCGAGGCTGCGTACCGGAGCCAGACGCACCAGCCGGACGAGGTTGTACGCGGTCGCCACAAGGTAACCCGCGAAGTCCACCCGCTCCAGACCACGAAAGCGTGTTTTACGGAACGCCCCGACCGTTTTCAACAGACCATGCCGATTCTCCATCAACGCTTGACCCATGTAGCTGAGCTTGGCCTCCTTGCCAGGGCCTTTGCGGCACAGGCGGGCATCGGGGTCGGTCCTGCTCTGATGCGTGGCGTTGGAGCGTTTCTCGCCATGGAAGTCCACCCACCGATTGTTCGGATTGCCGCCGTCCGGACGGTCGGCTGGCGGCGGCTCATCTTTGGGACGGAAGCTCGTGAGGCTGGCGGCGGCTTCGATCAGCGTGCCATCCACGCTAAAGTGGTCATCGCTCAGCAAGTCCAGCCGGCTGGCCTGGCGCACGACCTCATCAAAGAATTCGCGGCTCACGCGGTGAAGCAGCAGACGCTCGCGATTCTTACTGAAGGTGCTGTGGTCGAAGCTCGCCTCGACCATGTCCATATCCAGAAACCACCGAAACAGGAGGTGATACTCCAACTCTTCACAGAAGGCGCGTTCGCTGCGCACCGAGTACAGGCTCATCAGCAGGCTGGCTTTGAGCAACCGCTCGGGCGGGATAGACGGGCCGCCCACTATCCGCGTACATGGCCTCGAACAACGGCGACAGCGTCGCCAGCGCCTCATCGGCGAAGCGCCTGATGGTGCGTAACGGATGATCCAGCGGAACACGGCTCTCGAGGTCCACAAACGCCAGCATGCTCACCTGTGGCTCAGGTCGTCCACGCATCCGGACTACCTCCTGGCAAAGTGGTTCAACGGTATCCGGCCCGCCGCCTCAACCGGAAGAACCGGAGTACAGCAGAGTGGGCATATTTCAAGAGCAGGGCTAGTGGTGGTGGCAGACACTGTGCATGCGCCTTTGATGCGCATGCACTAGGAAATTGCACCCACTTACGACGATGCCTCATCTGACACGTTTGAAGCGCGTACACGACTTGAGGTTGTGGTGTTCACGTCAGTTACTGACGGCAGGCTTCAGCGCAAAGAGCGCCTCTCACCTGACCCCCTGCGGAGAGAAAAACGATGTTAGATCGATTTCGACCAAAGTCCTTCTGGGCTGGCGTCAAAAGACGCCGAACTGGCGAAGCAGCGGTCGTAATGATTGCGTCTCTTTTGGCGGCGGCGTGGGTCACACAGACTCTCGGCGGTCAGACGTATGCCGCGCCGACTCCGCCATCGGCCACGATAAGCAGATATATGTCCACTGTTGACGGCGGCAGTCCGCCGAACGTGACAGGCCGGATGTACGATATCGGCTGCAATGACGGACGCAACCGAATCAACGGCCTAGAAGTGATGAGCTTCGGCCAACCTGACTTCGTGAGTCCCGATTATGGAGCAGACATCTTTGGCACAGGGGCCCCATTTGAGTCTATCTACACGATTAAGTATGCCGTGTCGCGCTACCTGCATGGTTATTGGGACTGTTCGCCAACCGGAGTCTTTCTTACGCTGGCGATTGGTGTGAACAACCGCGGCAGCAAGGTCAACAACCCTCACGGAGCCGCATGGGCGGACATGGTGAATCAACTGAACAACTTCATTGCATCGCCTCCGAGTTGGGCTACGCAAGAGAGGGTTGTCGGCGCGATCGATGCTGAGGCTGGCTATGCCGCCACAGGGCCGTCGAGTACCCGCGCTTGGGCCGACGGGTACACTGGGACTGCGACACCGTTTTACAACGCTGGCGACTGCCCGGGTTGCCCGCAACCAGGGAGCACAATGCTCCCGATACCGGGGACCCCATTGCAGAATGGCTGGTACCAGGACGACATCTGGTATATGTCCTGGGGCAACATAGGCGCGCTGGCGGTGCCTGAGATCTATCTCGAGGACGGTACGAGCGCGCGTGAGTGGGAACAATTGAGTCTGTGGGCGCTGAGGTATCATAACAGTGCAATCGGCTATCAGGGCAGCGCGACTGAGCACGACGCATGCATGACACCGTCGAACGTTCAGTACTGCCAGACAAATCACCTGAACAATACGCGTGACCAGGGATGGTCGCAGCTGTGGGACGCGGAGAACGGGGATCCTGGGACTGCCTCATCCACAGGGAGTCTGCATTGGTCAACTGACTGGTCATGGACAAACTGAGAGGGGGCCTGAGGTGATTAGATTATTCCGAAGGCACCCGATTGCCTTCATAGTGGGTGTCGCGATGTTTGCGGTGCTTGCAGTTCCTATCATAGGTCTCGCGCAAGGTGGTCTTCCGCCGCGGCCAGACTACAGCCAGTACCCGCCCGAAAAGCGGGCATTGTTGGAGGCAAACGATCCGCGGAACCTCATGGCTACCGCCCAAGCTGCACCGCCGATCAAAGACCTGTCTCCAAAGAGTGAAGGGCCGACGCCACCTCCTCAGAAATCGAGCAGCGTGCAACGTGCTGGTGCCGGCAGTGGAACAATCATGGAAACGGGCCTGGCGCCATACCCAGCTGGACAGTTTGTGGGCATCAATCGATGGGAAGAATCGAAATCAGGAAACGACCTGATTGTCTACGCGGGTTCGAATGGATCCGATCCGAGTCAAGGCCTCATTATCGTCCAAATCATCTCTGCGAGCAGCCATCAAACGGTGGGTGGCGCCATCTTGCCGACGCCGGTTAAGGCCGGACCGGTGCGGGTATCGGCTGCCCAAGGCGAAGTCCTGACTCTAACTGGCCAGAATGGGACAACATTCTTCTTCGACGTCGGGCTCCAGAAGTTCGTCGCAGCTGCACGGTAGCAAACAGCGAGGTCTGAACTGCCCCGAGTTTGTTGGAGAAACCTCACGAACTTAAAAGAGGGTGAGTGGCCGGAGGGAGTCGCACCCTCCGGCTCTCGTAGAACTGAGCGTGAGCCTCTCGACTCACTCAGCTCCCATTGTCCAGCCATCGGGCCGCGCGAGCCGCCAGTGAGCAAACAGCGTCGGCTGCCGGCGCGCGATGCGCACCAGCCAGTGTTGTGCCCGTTTGGTATGGCGTCGCAGCCGCTTGTATTTCCGCTTGGCCCATCGCACGAGATACGTGTTGATGCGTCTGAGGAGTGGATACAACCCGGACTTGTAGAAGCGTCCGTAGTAGTTGATCCATCGTTGCACGACTTTGTTGCAGAAGTGCGCAAGCTCGTCCAGAGACTTGTCACCGCGACGATTGATCCGCCAACTCCGTAGCTTCTGGCCCATCGCCTTCATG
>VBGG01000227.1:0-18998 GCA_005883405.1 Chloroflexota bacterium
CGAGCGGCGGGTTTGGCGCTTCTAGCCGCGGGGCTGTGTCTGTTCGTGATCGGCGTCCGCGTGTTCGCCGCGCGTCGAGCCGTGCCCGGCCAGCGGCGACGGTGGTACAAAGACCCGGCGCAGTGGCACGGCATCACTGACACCGCGTGGCTCGGGCTGGATGCGATCACGCTCGCTGTCGCAGCCGTCGCAGTATCAGGCGGCAGAGGCACAGACGTTCCAGTCGATGCGGAGCGACACATCGTCGGCGCCGGGTTCGTCACGCTTCTCATCTTCGGTGAGGGTGCCAACCTGCTTCCCGGTTTCGCTCGTCGCCCGCACCATGACATCGGACGGATCGGCTCCCGCCAACAGACCTGATTGGCTCGCGCCACAATACGCTGACTAGCGACACCCAGAGCGAAGCCGACTTCGAGTACGCGATCAGCGGGTTGGCGTTTGCCCTGCACTCGATCTATGTCTGTGTGCGCGCAATCAAAAAAGGGATGGACTGACGTCCATCCCTTTTGACGGTCAACCAATGGTTCAGGCGTGTTGCAGTGTCGGCCGCAAACGACGTTGCCGTGGAAGCCTCAGGCGGGTTGCCGCACACACGATGGCTGCGCCAAGCAGCATGAGCGCCAACTGTGCGACCGCTTCACGAATCGGCCAGGCCGCGTCTGGAAAGCTCGACTCCGTGGTGTAGAACAGGATGTGCGCCATTGTGCGTGCGATGAAGGCGTTGTGCGTCCGTGCGAGATCGGCGAAGCTCACGTCGTACGCGCTCTGACCCGGGCCCACATTCCGATACAGGTCCTCCGCCAACTGGCGCGGGCGGCTAGCCGACCAGGCTGCAACCACCTGCTGCTTGGCGGCGTCATTCTCGCCTGCCGCAACGACCACCCGGTCGAGTGCGGGAGCGGTGGCAAAACTGTAGCGAGGCAGGAACGGGAACCCATCACGTGATTGCACGATCCGCCGCTCGGGCGCCATGACAAATATCCTGGCGCCACACCAGGGCGGTGGTGGACTGGCTCTGGCGGCGCACCTCCACCTGGCCTGCGCGATACCCAACTCGAGCTATTTCGAAATGCTGCACGAGCCTCCGGGGCTCTCGTCGGACATGTTCCAGTGGTACCTGGCGGAACCGCTGCGGGTCACCAGTGACGGATTCATTGTCGCTCCGGCGTCGCCCGGGCTTGGCGTGGAGCCGGACCCCGCCAAGATCGCGCGCTACCGCATCTAAGATTTAGCGGCGCGCCCGGCCGGTCTCACGGGAGACGCATTATGACAGGGTGCCGATACCTTGTGGGGGATGTGGCAGTGGCTGGACCGTTCGCCACGCGGACGCAACGAGGGCGATATGTCCTGGTTCCACCGCCACGACGAGTACGACACCGGCGCCCCAGCATGATCCTTGCCCACGTCGCGTGTCCGCGTCGCGCTCGTGTTCACAGGCTGTACATCCGTACGGCGTTGTCGTGCAGGATCAGCCGCGCCACCTGGACCGCCTCGCGTCGGTTGCAGAACCCTTCAGCAACCAGGTCTTCCAGCACCCGCGCGAGCACGGCCTTGTAGCGCCGGGCGGTAATCCATAGCGCTTCCGGAATTGAGCCGTCGGCGCCGTACAGGATCTTGGAGTACGGGCACGCTTCCAACACCTCCATGATTCGCTGGCGAACGTTGGGCATGCCGAACAGCGTGCCTTCGGACACGTCGACGTAAACGTTGGGCAGGATTGACGCGATCGCCGCGGCCTCGTCGACCCAGGGCCACCCGCCGTGGATCAGCACCACGCGATTGGCGCGAAAGCGCTCGCTGTGCAGCAGCGGATACAACTGGGCCGGGTTGGCCCGCTGATAGACGATGTCTGGATCGCCAACCGCGGCGTGGATGTGCATCCACATTCCGCGCTCGCGGGCGACGTCCATGGTGTGACACAGCAGGAAATCTCGAAGCCCCTTCTGCGCGTGTTCCAGGTCCTGGCGATTGCTTTCGAAGTTGCGGCGCGCTTCGTCTTCCGAGACCGGCTGGACGTCGAGGCCGGTGCGATACGCGATCACCGACTTGAACGCAATTGCGCCGTCGGCGATGGCGGCTTCGAGCTCCCGCTGATAGCGCTCAAAGAAGCGCGGCCAGTTGTCAGTTTCGAGAAGCAGGTCGCGGATGAAGTTGTCGGTGCGGGCGACTCGCCACAAACGTGCCGGGACGTGCTTGCCGAGCTCGTCGAGGGTGATGCGCGGTTTGCCGCCGCCTTCGTCGACCAGCAGGCCATCGATGCCAACATCTTTAAATAGACGGTCGGTCCAGGCGCGATAGTCGGCCTCGGCGGCGGAATTGCGGGCGTCGACGACCGTCCGCCAGTCCTCGTCGACATCCAGGAATCGCGCCAGCTCGCCCAGCAAGTAGCGGGCGCCGAGGTTCGTATCGCGAAATAGTTTTAGCGACGGCTCGAGCTGGTCGACGGGCAAGTAGGGACGGCGAACGCTGGTGAGCACCGCGTCTGAGAAGGCCGGGTGACCCCGCAGCTCGTCGATGGTCAGGTGACGGGTGGTCTCACGCCAGGGATGGACGTGATTGTCGATGACGGGAATTCCACTGAGGTCGATCACGAGGTTCGGCCCACGATAGCCGCCCGCCCGCGACGGCGGCTAGCCGGCGGTTCCCACGGCGTCGATAGCCATCAGCGCCAGGACTTTGGCGCCGGCAGTGATCATGTCGCGTTCGGCGAACTCGTGATAGTCGTGCGAGAGTCCACCGGCTGCGCCCATCTCGACCAGGGTCGGGATGCGGCCGGCGTGGATCATCACCGTCGCGTCGGTGCCACCCGGCGCCGTCTCTACGTCCGGCACATAGCCGAGCACGCGCTCGCCAGCGCGGCGGGCCATGGCGACGAGCGGATGCCGCGCCGCTTCGGCAGGCGTGCGGCCGAGCGCACAGGGGTAACCTCCGCGATCGTGCGGCAGCCGCACGCTGAACGACCACCCATCAGTAGAAACCCGTTCGTGGAGAAAGGCCTCAACTTCAGCGCGCACAAGCTCCGGAAAAGCCTCCAGGCCGGCCGGATAGTCCCGCCCGGGCGGATATCTCAGGTCGACGGTCGCTTCGCACCAGTCAGGTACGGCATTGGTGCCGCCGCGTTCGACAACCGGCCGATCGCCCTGGCGCACCACGGCGCGTACGCCGCCCCCGACAATCGTGGTGCCAATCGCCAGCGTCGGTGGCCCGAGCAACTCCGCATCCATGCGCGGCAACAGGCGTTGCTCCACCAGCTCGGACTGGCCATCGGCCAGCTCGACGAGCAACCGGCTCATCTTTTCGACCGCACTGACGCCGAGGAACGGCGTCGAGGCATGCACGGCCCGACCATGCACATTCAAGATCAACAGCAACGAGCCGCGATGGCCAACCACCGGTGTGTAGCCGTAGGAACCGTCCAGGGCGACTCCAGAGACGTTGATGAGAAAGCCGTTTGCATCCCGAGGCCCGCCGAGATAACCACGGCTGCCGAGCCACGACTCGGGCCCATCGCACAGGGCGTGCACGCCGGTGCCCGTTTCTTCTTCGTCGGCAACGTAGGCGGCCACCACAGTACCAGCAAGTCGAGCGCCCGTTGCGGCGAGCGCGCGCATGGCCATCGCCGTCGAGGCAACCGCGGCTTTGTTGTCGAATGAGCCACGCCCGTACACGATGGGCATACTGCGCACGCTGCGCTTGGTCTCCCACACGCGCGCCATGCGATCGCGGATGGGCACCTCGTGCTGGTGCCTTCCAACCTCGAGGCGGATACGGCGGTTACCGAGGTAGTGGACTGCGCCGTCGGCGGCGCTGAACGGATCGCCGTCGAACCAACCGCTGGGCTGGCCTTCGGGCACGGTGTCCGTGTGGGCGTCGATGACAAAGCAGCGCTCAGCAGTCGGCTGGCCCAACACCTCGATCAAGTTCTGGCTGGTTGGGCCGAGGTCCTGCTCCACGACCTCGGACACGCCGCCGTGGCCGAGCTCTGGCCGCAGCCGAGCAACGATCGTCCCGGGCAGCCGGGCGGTGCCTTCCTGACGCGCGAGACTGCGCACGCGTACCAGCCCACGAAGCAACTCGACTGCCTCGCCATCGTGCTCATCGAGATACGCGAGAGTGCGCCGCTCGATCTCCGGCCGGTCCATGCGCGGCTAACCGTATCAGGCGCGGCGTCTGCTAGCATCGGGCGCACGCGACGTGAACGCACAAGACGTCCTCAACGCGTGTCGCACATCCGAAGTCGAGTTGGTCCGGTTCATTTACTGCGACTTCACCGGGGTTCAGCGGGGAAAGATCACCTCGGTCGATGACCTCGCCAACCGATTGCATCACGGCATCAACCTGACGAAGGCCCAGATGGCGTTCACCCTGCTCGATACGGTGGTCGACATCAAAGGTATGGAGCCCGTCGGCGAGTTGCGCATGGTGCCGGACCCCGAAACATTCAGCATGCTGCCCTGGCTCCCGAGTCACGCCAGCCTGTGCGCCGACCTGGTCGAGAAGAACGGCGAACGCTATCCAGCCTGCACCCGCACATGGCTCAAGGACATGATCAGCCGCGCTGCCGAGCGGGGCTTCCGGATTCAGGCCGCCTTCGAACCGGAGTTCTACCTCGGCGTCAAGAACGCGCAGACGGGGCGGTGGGAGCCAGCTGACGACGCTGGCATCTACGCGGAGACAGGCTTCGACTTCCAGGGCACATTCCTGACGGAAATGACCCGTACCCTTCGCGCGATGGGCATGATGCCCGAAATGGTCTACCACGAAGGCGGGCCCGGCCAGCAGGAGATCTCGATCCGTCACAGCCCCGCTCTCCGCGCGGCCGACAACCAGATGAAGCTACGCAACGCGGTGCGCGGCGTAGCCCTTGGGCACGGTTATCACGCCAGCTTCGCCCCGAAACCGTTCCCATGGACCTTCGGCAGCGGAGCCCATGTTCACCTGAGCGTCTGGGACTCGGCGACCAACCGCAATCTGATGTACGACCCCCACGCCGAGGAGAGCTTCAGTCAACTGGGGCGATTCTTTGTCGGCGGGATTCTGAAGCACCTGCCGGCGATGATCGCCCTGACCTGCCCGAGCTACAACTCCTACCGTCGCTTGCAGCCCCGCTCCTGGTCGACGTCGGCGATCTGCTGGGGGTATGACAACCGCCAGGCGGCTGTTCGAGCCGCGTCGCCATTCTGGGGGCGCGAGGCGGAGACCTCGAACATCGAGATCAAAGCCGTCGACGGATCATCGAATCCGTACCTGGCGCTTGGCGCAATCATCGCCGCCGGTCTGGACGGTGTCGAGCACCAGATGGATCCGGGTGAACCGCTGCCGATGGACCCGTCCGACCTCTCAGATGAGGAGCGTGAGCGGCGCGGGATCCGCAATGTACCGAACAGTTTGCGGTCGGCGGTCGGCGAGCTCGCCTGCAATCCGCTCTACAAGGAGCTCATGCCCGAGCTTATGTGGCGGGCCTACCAGCAGGTGAAGCTGGCGGAATGTGAGGGCTTCGAGGGCAAAGACGAAGAGTTCGAGATCGACCGACACTTTTACGCGTTCTGAGGCGAAGTCTGGCAAGTTCGTACGACAACCGCCGCCTCCGCTCGGTCAGGATGCACGGTGCCCGGCGGCGAGAGACCCTGGCATAGTGGCGGCGAGGTCGAAAGCGACATCACGCGCATGGACGACAACGGAGCGAGCGCCACGAATGACACCGTGTTGCGGGTCTCAGGCGTCTCGCGTCGCTTCCGCGGCCTGCTGGCGCTGACGGGCTACGAGCTCGAGCTGCGACAGGGCGAGATCCTGGGGGTCATCGGCCCCAACGGTGCCGGCAAGACCACGCTGTTCAACGTCATTACAGGCTTCCTGCGCCCGACCACCGGGCGGATCGAGATGCGTGGCCAGGACATCACCCGGCTGCGACCCGACCAAGTCGCCCGCCGCGGCATTGCGCGAACGTTTCAGACCATTCGTCTGTTCGGCAAGCTCTCGGTGATCGACAACGTCAAGATCGCTCAACAGTTGCACGGCAAGGCGGGCTTCTGGGAAACGCTCGTGTCGGCGCCGAGCTTCTATCGCAAGGAGCGCGAGCTCGAGCGCCGGGCGATGCGGCACCTCGACGACCTGGGTCTGGCCGACCTGTACGCCTACCCCGCCGCGGGGCTACCGTACGGCAGCCAGCGCAAGGTGGAGATCGCGCGCGCCCTGGCGCTCGAACCAACCGTGGTGCTTCTCGACGAACCGGCGGCTGGCATGAACGCGTACGAGACCACCGAGCTACTCGGCTTCATCAGGCGCATTCATACGCAGTATGGCCTGAGCATCGTGGTCGTCGAGCACGACATGAGCCTGATCATGCGGCTGTGCGATCGCATTCAGGTGCTCAACTACGGCCGGACTATCTGCGAGGGCAGTCCCGAACGCGTGAGATCCGATCCGGCCGTCATCGAAGCCTACCTGGGCGGCGGGACCACCGCGTGAGCTCGACCAACGGCCGCGACGGTATGCTGCGCATCGACAATCTGTCCGTCTACTACGGTGGCATCCAGGCGCTGAAAGACGTCTCGCTGCACCTCGAGACCGGCGAGCTGTTGGCGATCATCGGCGCCAACGGCGCCGGTAAAACGACCCTGCTGCGCACGTTATCGGGCGTGCTCAAGGCGCGGTCCGGCAGCATCCGCTTCGAAGGCAAGGAGTTGACGCGACTCTCGCCCTTCGACATCGTGGCCCTCGGCATCGCCCACAGTCCGGAGGGGCGTCAGTTATTCGGCGGGCTGACGGTGCTCGAAAACCTGAAGCTGGGCGCCGTCCAACGCACCGATCGGGCGGCGATCGAGCAGGATCTCGCGCGCACTTTCGAGCTGTTTCCGGTGCTCAAGGAACGCCGGCTGCAGCGGGCTGGCACGCTCTCAGGCGGCGAACAGCAGATGCTGGCCATCGGCCGCGCGCTCATGGCCCGGCCCCGCCTGCTGTTGCTCGATGAACCGTCCCTCGGCCTGGCCCCCCTGCTGGTTGAGCGGATATTCGGCGTGATCGCCCGCCTCAAGGCAGAACGCGTCACGCTACTGCTGGTCGAACAAAACGCGCGTATGGCGCTGAACGTGGCCGATCGGGCTTACGTGATGGAGACCGGCCGCATCAAGTTGCGCGGTACGGCCGCCGAGCTGGCCGCCAACCCTGAAGTCGAGCGGGCGTACCTGGGCGGCTGATCGATGGCCTTCGTCCTGCAGCAGCTCATCAACGCCCTGGCACTGGGCAGCATCTATGCCCTGATGGCCATAGGCCTGGCCATCATCTTCGGCATCCTGCGGCTGATCAACTTCGCCCACGGCGAGCTGCTGATGATCGGCCCTTTCTTTGTGCTGGTGCTGACGCTAGTCGGCGTCCCGTTCGGGCTGGCAGTGCCGATCGCGGTCGTGCTGGCCGGGATCGTCGGCATCATCATGGAGCGGCTGGCCTATCGGCCACTGCGTGGGGCACCTGATGTCTCACTGCTGTTGACATCGCTCGGCGTGTCGATCTTCCTGCAGAACATCACCATCATGTTTTTCGGCGGGCAGTCGCGCGCGTTCAGTGGTCCAGCGTTCCTCGACCAGCGCTTGCCGGTTATGCAGAACGTCGGCATCTCGACCATCGACGTGGTCATCTTCGCCACCGCGATGGTGTTGGTGACGCTGTTCTCACTGTTCGTCACCCGCACGATGCTCGGCATCTCGATGCGTGCGTCGGCGGAGAACCTGCTCGCCGCCCAATTGATAGGCATCAATATCGGTCGGGTGATCATGGTTGCCTTCATCATCGGCGGGGGCATGGCGTCAGTGGCGGGCATTCTGTACGGCATGCGCATTGGCAAGATCGACCCGTTGCTGGGTTTCATCCCGCTGCTCAAGGCGTTCGTTGCGACGGTTATCGGTGGTTTCGGCAGCATCCCCGGCGCGGTGCTCGGCGCGTACGTGCTGGGTTTTCTGGAGATCCTGCTGGCCGGTTCACTCCCATCCGGGTTCACCGCGTATCGTGACGCGATCATCTTTGCGCTGTTGATCGTGGTGCTGCTGGTGCGACCGCAAGGTATTCTCGGCAGCGGCGAGACGGAGCGGGTGTAAGGGTTGTGACCATTGAACGCGCCCAGGTCTTGAACGGAGTGGTCCTCCTCGCCTTGCTGGCCGTCTTCGTGTTCGCCATGGGCCTGGTCCAGAATGACTATTACGTCAAGATCGTCATGCTCATCGGCATGAACGTGATCCTGGCCGTCAGCCTGACGATCACCAGCGGCTTCACCGGCGTGTTTTCGCTCGGTCAGATCGGGTTCATGGCCATCGGCGCGTACACCTCGGCGCTCATGACCATCCCGCCCGCGGCCAAGCCGCAAGCCCTGCTGCCAGGGTTGCCCGGCTGGCTGTCCAACCTGGACCTGGTCAGGTCGCTGGCCGGCGTGCTGAGCGGCGCTGGACTCGCGGCGGAGCAGGCGGCGGCGATCGCCGGGCCGCTCGCGCTGGTCGTCGCGGCGCTTGCTGGTGCACTGCTGGCTGCTGGCGTGGCGGTGTTGGTCGGCATTCCGCTGATGCGCCTGAGCGGCCACTACGTCGCGGTGGCCACGCTCGGCTTCCTGGTCATCGTGAACGCGATTGCGCTGAACCTGGATAGCGTAACCCGTGGCGCACGTGGGCTGGGCAGCATTCCGGCTCTGTCCCGAATCTGGATCGTGTACGTGTTCGCGGCGATCACAGTGTATGCCGTGTGGCGGATTCGCAGCTCGCCATTTGGTCGGGCGATGCTGGCGCAGCGGGAGAACGTCGCCGCGGCCCAGGCGATGGGCGTCGACATCCTCCGCACGCGATTGCTGGCGTTCGTCGTCGGCGCGTTCTTCAGCGCCACGGCCGGCGCACTGTGGGCGCATATGGTGACCGCTGTCGCCCCGAACGCTTTCTATTTCATCTACACGGTCAACGTGATCGTGATGATTGTGGTAGGTGGCATGGGCAGTGTGACGGGCGCGGTGATCGGCGCTGTGCTGCTGACCCTGATACCCGAACTGCTGCGCGGCCTCGAGGGCGGTGCCACCATCGGTCCGATCAAGCTGCCGCTCCTGTTTGGCTTGAGCAACATCATTCTGGCGGTTGGTTTCGTGCTGGTGATGATCTATCGCCGCACTGGACTGATGGGCAACCGCGAGTTGCCGCTCTTCTGGCCGGCGGCGCGCACCACCGCGACCCCCGCACCGCCTGTCCAGGCACCCGCGCCACTTTCCAGCAAGGAGGTCATCGCACCCACTACCGACTCCTGATCCTGGTGGCACCCCCTGTGAAAGGACCTGAGCCCATGCGCAGCGTCTCGCCATCGACCATCCTCAGCGCCCTGGCGTTGTTCGCGAATGCCTGCGGCGCGCCTGCCGCGCCCGCGCCAACGGCGGCCTCCGCGCCGCCGACTGCCGCCCCAGCAGCAAAACCGACGACGGCTCCCGCCGCGGCGCCGACGACTGCGCCGGCGCCGGCGCCCACCACCGCTCCGACGCCCGCTGCAAAGCCGACCTCTGCCCCGGCCGCGGCGCCGACCAACGCTCCGGTTGGCGCCGGTGGAAAGACCGTCAAGATCGGCTTCCCGTACGGCATCACCGGCGATCTGTCGTCGATTGAAAGCGAAGCGGCGAAGGGCAGCCAGTTGGCGGTCAAGGAGATCAATGCCGCCGGCGGCATCAACGGGATGCAGATCGAGCCGTTCTACGCCGATACGAAGAGCGACATCACCACAGCGACCAATGTGGTCACGCAGATGGTCGAATCCAACAAAGTCGACGCCTTGGTCGGCCTCACGGATACGTCATACATGCTCGCCACCGGCCCTGTCGCACAGAAGGCGGGCGTGCCGTTCATGGACGTTGGCGGTACGGCGCCGGTCATCACCAGCGTCGGCGACTACATCTTCATGTTGCCGTTCGGCGACAACACCCAGGCGGCGGCGACCGCCGAGTTCACCTATGGCAAGAAGGGCTGGCGGAATGCCGCCATGCTCATGGATACCGAGTGGGACTACACCAAGTTTCTGGCCAAGTACTTCATCGCCCGCTTTACCGAGCAGGGTGGCAAGATGCTGCTGGAGGACACCTACAAAGGCGGCGATAAGGACTTCTCAGCGCAGATGACGAAGATCAAGAACCTGCAGCCGCAGCCCGACTTCGTCTTCTCCTCCTCCAATCCTGACGACACTGGTACCATCGTCAAACAGGCGCGCGACCAGGGCGTGATGCTGCCAATCGTCGGCGGCGATGGCTACGACACGCCGCTATTGCTCGAGATCCCGGGCCCAGAGCGGTCGGCCAACGTGTTCTTCTCGACTCACCTCGGCATCTACGGTGACGACCCGACGGCGGTCAAGTTTCGCGACGCATTCAAGAAGGAGTTCAACGCCGAGCCACAGAGCGTCTTTGCCGCCCTGGGCTACGACGGGGTGAATCTCGTCGCCGACGCGATGAAACGCGCCGGCGGCATCGACCACAAGGCCGTTCGTGATGCACTGGCCGCGACCAAAGGCTGGAAGGGCGCGAGTGGCGAGATCACGTATCCGGCAGGCGATCGCATTCCATCCAAATCGGTCGCATTGATCGAAGTCAACTCCAACAAGTTCAACCTGCTCAACGTCGTGGTGCCCGAAAAGATCCCCGAGCCCTAGACGGCGAATGCTCAGTCCCGCTCCGGGTTTGGCGACGGATATCGAATCACTCGACGCACGCCTGCTCGCCGGGTGCATGAAGGTGCGCTTCGATCCGCTCGTCATCCGTCGACAGCGGGGCAACCGCATGTGGGACGAGGCGGGTTCGGAGTACCTGGACTTCACCAGCTGATGGTCGGTAGCCGCCGTCGGCTACGGCCATCCGAAGGTGATCGAGGCTGTCACCCGGCAGTTCAGCGAAACGAGTTTCGCCAGCACCGTGTCGGCGTTGAACGAGCCCAGCGTGCGTCTCGCCCAGCGCCTGGTCGATCTGGTGCCAGGCTCGTATTCGAAGAAGGTGTGGTTTGGACTCAGCGGCTCCGACGCGACCGAGACGCTGGGCAAGATGGTGCCGCTGGCGACGGGTCGCCCGAAGCTGATCTCATTCATCGGCGGCTATCACGGCATGACCGGCATGAGCGCGGCGATGACCGGCCATCAAACGACCGCGCGCCTACAAGCCAGTGGCAACGTGATCAAGATCCCCTATCCGGACCCCTACCTGGCCCGTGTTCGGACTCAGTTCGTCAGAGGTAGGGCCGGCGCTGCTGGAGCACCTCGAAGGCTATCTGTTCAAGACGATCGTCCCACCGGACCTGGTCGGCGGCATCATTGTCGAAGCGGTGCAAGCCGATAGTGGCGACATCGTCCCACCGCGCGGGTTTCTGGCGGGCGTCGAAGCGATCTGTCGTCGACACGGCATCATGCTGCTCCTGGACGAGGTCAAAATCGGCCTCGGTCGCACCGGCAAGTGGTGGGGGTTTTCGCACGAGGACGTCGCGCCTGACCTGGTCGCGTTGGGCAAGGCGCTCGGCGGAGGGTTGCCACTGTCGGCGGTGGTCGGGCGGGCCGAGGTGTTGGATGCGGCGACCGCCAACAACATGTATACCACCGCCGGCAATCCGGTGGCCTGCGCGGCCGCGCTGGCGACGCTCGACGTGATCGAAGAAGAGGGTCTGGTTGCGCGCGCGGCCGAGATCGGTGGCTACCTCTTGAAGTCGCTTCGGCAGTTGCAAGCAGTGCACCCGTTGATCGGCGACGTGCGCGGACTCGGCTGCATCGTGGGCGTCGAACTGGTGCGTGATCGGACGACGCGCGTGCCGGCTCCATCCGAAACGGCGAAGACAGTGTATCGCTGCTACGAAAACGGACTGCTGGTGTTCTATAGCGGGCTCTACTCCAATGTGCTCGAGTTCACTCCGCCGCTCACGCTGAGCGTCGCCGAGGTCGACGAAGGTGTCGACAAGCTGGATCGCAGCCTGGCTGACGTGGAGGCCGGTCGCGTCACCGACGAGAGCCTCGGTAAGTATCAGGGCTGGTAAACGCCCGGCGCTGCCGAGCCGGCGTGCCTACCATACACGGATGAACCGCCAGAACATCTCCAGCCATACGCCCCGGGAACAACTTGCCGGCTACTCACGTGCGGTGCGTCTCGGTAATGCCGTCTACGTCTCGGGCACCACGGCCAGTGATGAGCAAGGCGTTGGTCATGGCGAAGACGCCGCGGGGCAGACCCGCTACATCCTGCGCAAGATTGAATCAGCGTTGGGTGAGGCTGGAGCGTCGTTGAGCGACATCGTGCGTGCGCGCGTCTACGTCGTCAACATGGACGATTGGGAAGCGGTCGCCCGCATTCACGGCGAAGTCCTGGGGTCGGTGCGACCCGCCAACACACTCGTCCAGATCGCCGGCCTGGTTGGCGGGCGGTTGGTCGAAATCGAAGCCGATGCGATCATCGGCGGTTGACAGCGGGTGCGCTTCAGTCTCCGCCTGAACAACGATCTCCCATTGGCCCTGTATCCGCGTTTGGCCCGCGTGGCCGAGGATGCCGGGTTCGATCAGTTCTGGGTCAGCGACGACCTGTTCCTGCACAGCGTGTGGATCATCCTGGCGAGCGTGGCGCAGGCCACTGAACGAATCGGGATCGGGACGTGCATCGTCAACCCGTGCACGATGCACCCAGCGGAGATGGCGATGGCCGCGGCGAGCCTGAACGAACTGGCCGGAGGGCGCGCGCCGTTGGGAATCTCGAGCGGAGCCGAAGACTTTCTGAACTGGATTGGCATGCGCCCGGAGCGGCCCGTAACAGCAGTGGCCGAGACTATCACGGCGTTGCGTCGGCTGTGGCGCGGCGAGCGCCATCACCCGCCGGGTGCCTACCTTCAGGAGTGGTCGACCGAGGCCTATCTGCGCGCCGGTAGACCCGCGCGCGACATCCCCATCTACGTTGGCGCCATGTCGCCACGCATGCTCCGGCTGATCGGCGAGCGGGCCGACGGTGGTCTGCCGTTGCTGTTTCCACCGGAGCATTTTACCGAGGCGATGACGCATATGCGCCAGGGTGCTGCCGCGGCTGGCCGCTCAGTGGATGAGGTGGACGTCGCCGCGTGTATCTGGTGTTCGATCGCCGACGATCACCATGCAGCGGAGCAGGTGTTGCGTGAAAAGCTGGCCTATTATGGCCACGCCTTCAGTCAGCGATTCTCGCGCGGGTGGGTCTGAGCCGTGCCGACTTCGAGCCGATCCAGCAGCAAATGCGCCTGGGCCACGGGGACGCCGCCGCGGCGCTGGTCACGCCAGACATGCTGCGCCTGGGGATGGTCGGCACGGCGGTGAGCCTGATCCCGCGGCTCGAACATCTCGTCGATCTGGGCGCGCGGCACCTGAGTTTTGGTCCACCACTCGGCCCGGACCTGTTCGAGGCCATCGACGCGCTCGGGCGCCAGGTGCTGCCTCAGTATTCGAATCGGCTGGCGCGCGCCCGTGAGGCTATGGAGCGCCAGGGGATCGACCTGTTGTATCTGTCGCCGGGCGCCAACGCCCAGTATCTGAGTGGGTGGCGCCGCGGGCGGCCGCATTTCGGCAACGTGAACTATCCCGGCGGCTGGATCCAGGGACTGTTCGTTGGCCTGCACCACCCACCCGTGCTGGCGGTCCCGCGCATGGTGGCCGACTTCGATCTGGACCCGGCGACCAGCACCACACTGGAGGTTCGTGTTCTCCCCGACCGGGGTGACCCGCACACGTTCCTGGACAGCATGCTGAGCGAATTCGAGCCGCGCGTCGGAGCGATCGGCGTCGAGAACCGCGCCTGGAGTGAACAGGTGCTGGGACTGCGTCAGGTGCGCCCGGACGTGGAGCTCCGCCTCGCCTCCGAGGTCATAGCCCCACTGCGGATGGTCAAGGAGGTGGAGGAGCTGCGCGCCATGGAGACGTGCGCCGCAATCGTCGACCAGGCTATGAACGACATCATCGGGTTCCTCCAGCCGGACTCCGGCCAGACGGAGCTCGATGTGGCGTACGAGATCGACCGATTGATGGTCAAGCACGGTGCGGACGGTTCGTCCTTCGTCACCAATGTATGGCAAATGGGTCCGGACGAGGAACGGGCCCTGGCCATGAAGGCCAGCCGCCGGCCGCTCACGCGTGGCAATTCGCTCTCGTTCGATTTCGGCTCCACGCTTGATGGGTACTGCTACGACTTCGGTCGCTCGGTCTATCTGGGCGAGCCGCCCGATGAATATCGTCGGGTGCACGCCCTGGTCATGCAGGCTGCTCAGGTGGGCATCGAGGCGTTGCAAGATGGTCAGCGCACCGCGGAGGACGTCGACGCTCTGGCCCGCCAGGTGATCACCGACGGCGGCCACGGCGAATGGTTCCGCCACCGTCTCGGGCATGGCATCGGGCTGGACGTCCACGAGCCGCCGTATCTCGACCGCGGCGATAGACGTCGGCTGGTGCGGGGAATGTGTTTCACGGTCGAGCCGAGCGTGTTCATTCCGGGTCGGCTCGGGGCGCGGACCGAGGATGTGGTGGTCGTCGGCGGCGATGAAGGCGGGCGTTTGCTTACGCGGTACCGTCGCGACCTCCAGGTGGTCGCGTAGGCGGTGGCGGGCGTGCCGGCAGTGGAGTTCGGCGTCGCGCTGCAGGGCAACAAGACGCCAGCCGAATACGTGCGGCTCGCCCAGGTCATTGACGAGTACGCGTTCGACGTGGTGAGCGTCTACAACGACCTGATGTTTCAGCCGGCGCTGGGGGCGCTGCTGTGGATGGCGCCATACCTGCATGGCGCGCGGCGTATTGGACCTGCCGCGCTGAATCCGTACCTGGTGCATCCGGTCGAGATTGCTGGTCAGGTGGCGCTGCTGGACATGGCGACGGGCGGTCGAGCGTACCTGGGCCTGGCCCGCGGCGCCTGGTTGGACAGCCTGGGCGTGGCCCAGACCCGTCCGATCACCACGTTGCGCGAGGCGGTGCTGCTGGTCAAGCACCTGCTGGCCGGCAACGTCGAGCCGTTCCATGGCCAGGTGTTTTGCTTCACGGGCGAGGGTAAGCTGCAATACGCGCGTGTCCGGGGGTCGGTCCCGATCACGATCGGCACGTGGGGCACGGCTTCGGCGCGGATGGCAGGTGGAATCGCCAATGAGATCAAGATTGGCGGCTCGACGAATCCGGCGATGGCTACGAGGCTTCGAGCGGCGATGGATGCCGGCAGACGCGCGGCCGGGCGGCGTGCCCATACCGTTGGCATCTGCCTCGGGGCGGTGACCGTGGTGGACGAGGATCGCCAGACCGCCCGCGACCTGGCGCGGCAGGAGGTGGCGCGGTATCTGCCGGTGGTGGCCAGGCTCGACCCGAGTAGCGATCCGGAGTGGCTCGCCCAGTTGCAGACCCGAGAGCGTATAGCCGACCTCTCAGATGAGATTCTCGACCGCTTCGCGTTCGCCGGAACGCCGGCGGACATCGTTCACCTGGTCCAACAGCTATTCGAGGCGGGGGCCACCCGCGTTGAATTCGGGACGCCGCTCGGGCGGAATCCGGTTGCGGCGGTGCGGCTGCTCGGCGAACGCGTGCTGCCGGCGTTTTGTGGCTGATGACGCAGGATGACACGTTCGAGCTGTACGACCTGCGGGTGCAGATCGAAGCCATCCGCGGCCGCTGTACGTGCGATCACCGCGTCGGCGACGCGTTCGAGCTCAAGAGCGGCAAACTGCACCTGCCGCCTGGCCAGAGCTTCTGTCTGTACGCGCTGCAAGCCGCCATTCCGTTGCTGCCAGCCAAGCAGCGGCCAACCCATCCGAATGATTGGATGAGTACCGACGCGCGCGTCGTCTGCCCCGACCCCACCTGCGGCGTGGTCATGCTGATCGAGCGCACCGCCCGTCGCATCGTGCGCCACAGCGATGTCAGCGACGTCCCTCTCTAGGCCTGGGGGTTCGTTCATCGCGATCGCTACCTGTGATGGCGTCGACGGATGCGACCAGTTTGGCGTGAGGGTCGGTCGAAGCCAACGCGGCTGGGGCGGATCGGTCGACTGGCTCATGCGTGAAGGAACGGTATCTCTTTACTCATCATGAGCGCAGGATGCGAGCGCTGGTGCTTGCCGGGGTGCATCCTTGTGTCATGCTGACACCCGGCCTGCTCGGAGTGCCCTGGCTCATCTGGAGCGGCCTGTGCCTGGTGGTCGCGGCGATCTATAGCTATGTGTGGCCGCGCCCCATGCGCACCACGTCAGTGCCAGGCTTCCGGCAGTTGATACTGCGCCGGTCGCATGCGGCGGTGTGGCTGGGGCTGGCTGCCTCATGCCTCATCCGCGCCGGCAGCGGGCCAGTCGTGCTGGCGGATGTGTTCGCGCAAGCAGCGCTGGTGCTGTACCTCGTTTTCCTTGGCACCCTGGTCATCGACTGCGCCCAGCGTCACTAGACGGTGCCAGCGAGGTTCGCCGCTTGCGTCTGACGGCGTGTTCGTCATGCCTTGCGCATCACTCGCTCAGGCGAAAGGGTGGATACCGGTCGGTGACCAGGATGAATGCGTAAGCGGTCACCCGCAGCCACCAGCGCAAGACCCCGACCACAAAATCGAATAGCGCCCTCGGGTAATTGCCGGTAAACAGAATCGCGAACCAGGCCACAACGACACATACCACAGCTGCCAGTCCGAGAAAAAACAGTACGACGTAGTGGGGAATCGCCAGGAACCACTTCACGAGCGGCAGCCAGCGGTTCAGTTCTGTGGAGGCATGGGGGTACGGAATGCCCAGGTGAGTCGCCTGTTCTTCATCGGTCGACGGATACTCGTCGCGCAGCAGGGCCAGATATCCCATTACCCGGTAGCCAAAGCTGGTGAGGGCGACATTCCAATCGAACCACCAGCGCGGGTATTTCTGTCGGAACAGCAGCATGAGTATGGTTGGCACCACGACCAGGCTCGTCGACGCGTATTGGTATGTCACCCCGCTGGCCTCCTGTCGCTCAGAATTGCCTCCGCTGAGCAGACTCAGGATGATCGCAATCGGGATGACCGTGAAAACTCGGAAGAGAGTCGTGACGCGATTCAACGGTCGCTCCGGGAAATCGACACGCAGGTTCACCGGGTAGGGAGTCGATGCAGATGCCATCCATTCACCTCGAATCACCACGTTACAGGTCAAGGCGGCGACATTTCCAGGCGGCCAGGCACGCGGACTGGCAGCGACATGCGTAGATGGCAAGGCGGGCCTGTTCGGCGGACGTGAATGGATATCGGCAGCGGCCCGCGTTCTTCGATCAGACCGCGCGTAGGAGTCCGAGCTGCCGGAGGGCAGTCACGCCATCGTCCAGACCGATCTCTTCCGCAATTTTGCCGTTTTCGATCCGAAGAACCGTCGTTCCTGTAAACCGCATTTTCCGGCCGGTTGCCGCCGGCAACGATCCGATGAGGAAGTCGCTGAAGGCCGGGCCAGTGTGCGTGCCGCCGCCTTCCCAGCGGCCGACCACGTAGTCGCCCTCGGCGATGAGGTCCGCAGCGCCCCAAAAGTTGAGGTCCGGGAATGCTTCACGGAACCCAGTCATGAAAGCCTTGATATCTGCGTGGCCGCGACGCGGCGCATGCAGCGAATACTGCAGGAGCATGTCGTGAGCGGCGAGCTCGTCGACGATGTCGAGATTGCAGGTTTCGCCCCAGAACTCCGTGAACCAGCGGCCTACGATGGCCTTGTTGTCTTGTTCCTTCGACATGATGATCTCCTCTGATAGCTTCTGTTTGTCAGAGAGGGGCGTGGTCGCGATGCACTACGGACTGCTCCAGGTCGAGCAGGTGCCGCTTGCGTCCTACGCCTCCCGCATAACCGGTCAGCTTGCCGGTGCTGCCCAGAACCCGGTGGCAGGGGATAAAAATGCACAGCGGATTTCGCCCCATGGCCGCGCCGACCTGCTGCGCGGTTACGTCGCCGCCGAGGCGCCCCGCCAGGTCCCCGTAGGTCGTAGTGTGGCCATAGGGAACCTGCTGGACGAGATTCCAGACGCTGTGCTGGAATTTATCGCCGCGCGGCGCCAGGGAAAGGCCGAACTGCCGCCGCTGTCCGGCGAAGTACTCGTCGAGCTGCCGGATAGCCTCGTCGAACCCCTCGTCGCGGCGCGGACCGAACGTCGCCGGGTCAGGCATGTACCAGTGGTGCGGGTATTACAGGCCAAGCAGGGCGTCCGTGTCGCGCACGAGAGACAGCCGTCCAAGCGCCGTCGGCACAAGCGTGTGCCACCTCGTCGCAGCATTCGTGTCGGTTGCCATTTCCCGTCTCCCTTCAGACCTGTCTCTATCCTGAAGACGCGCCGGCGACACAAAACGTGAGCAAATCCGGTCGCCGCCCGGTAGGCAAACCTGGAAGTGCCGCTCGGCGGGTTATTCCCAGGGGTCGGTGAGGCCGGTGGCGCGCATAGTGATGTTGATCCGACCCTGGTGAAGACCGCACGCGGGGTTTGCGGTGCCGGAGTAGATCGTGGGCACTCCGTGATACGCGAAGCGTGATTGGCGTCCGAACACGAAGGCGTCGCCGGAGGCAAGGTCGATGTCGGAGTAGGGCTTGCCGCGGCTGTCGGTGTTACCGAAGCGGAAGCAGCAGCTGTCTCCGATGCTCAGCGAGACCACCGGAGCGTTGATCTTCTCGTCTTTGTCCTGGTGCATGCCGAGACGGGCGTGATCGTCGTAGTAGTTGACCAATGCCGTGTCTGGCCGGTAGGCGAGGGCAGCTTCGGAGTCGTAGGCCTCGGCCAGGGCGGCTCGGCCGAAGTCCGCGAGCCAGTCAGGGAAGTCGAGGACGCGCTGGCCGTTGGCATCATCGGCCGTTCGTGTGTAGCGGTACGGCTGCCAGTGCCCGCCGAGGCAGACGGTTCTGACCGACATGCGCTGCCGCCAGGAAGTACAGCCGCGCGGATCGGAACCGGGCCGGTCGCCCACTGGGACAAGGCGTCGACCGGCTGACGTTGTTGATGGATGGTGAGCCAACCGGTAGGTGGACGGCTCCTGGCGCGACCTCGCGGCGGTGTTACGAC
>VBGG01000227.1:19013-19460 GCA_005883405.1 Chloroflexota bacterium
AGACGAGGCCGAGGGTGAATCGGTGGCCGGAGCGGATCACTGACACGCCGTGCCGCACCGGTGCAGCCGACCAGCCACGCCTGGATTCCACGGGTCGGTCGCGGGTGGTGAACACCAGGCCGTGCCCGTGGGGGATGAGTGTTGCCGTGGCGCGAGACTGTGCGCGGGGCCGCTGCTCGTAGAGCAGAAACTCACCGCCGGTGTGGTCGACGCCGGGTTCGTTGAGGTTGATCACGACCTGCATCGGGAACACCAGGTCCCCGTACAGATCGCGGTGCAGCGCGTTCCAGTCACCCTGGCCGTATTTGAGCAGGATCGGGGTGGACTTGGTCTGACCGGCAGCATGGCACATCTGAAGCCACTCGTCCAGACTGTCCGACCAGGGAGTGTCGCGGCCCAGCTTGGTCCACCACTCGCGCGCGATCGGCAACAACCGCGGATAAAGCG
>VBGG01000231.1 GCA_005883405.1 Chloroflexota bacterium
CGAGCGGTGGTACGAGATACGTCAACAGACCCAGGCCGGAGAGAGACCCATGAGCACGCCAGAGATGCGCCGCAAGTAGATCGACCTGAGGATGAATGGCCAGGCCCAACCGCCGCTCGGGGTAACTTGGCCTTAGTGTCGCTGTGTATGGTTGCCGCGCCGGCCCAGCAGAAAACCGCGCGCAGCATCGCCGAGCACGGCAAGGCCAGGTTGGCGCCAGGGCCTACGGGCGATGTGGTGATCATCGATGCCGTGCTCGAAGGCCTGATCGGCGTCGATAACGTGCCCGAGGATTCGCCGAGCGCTTCACCGCTCAGGCCTGGCGCGAGGAAAACGAGCTCGCGGGCCGCACCCTCATGCGCGGCGGAGTGGCTGATCTAGGACAGCACCTCCAGTTGCAGTTGGCCGAGCCGCTCGGGATCGGCCACCACCTCGATGGCGACGATCTTGCCATGGGCAATGCGGAAGTCGAAGACGGCACGCGGCCGATCGCCCTGGGCCCAAACGGCGCCGACAAAGCCATCGATCATGGCCGTCTGCGCTCCCGCGGCGCGCCCAGCGAATGTGCCAGCCACCGCCAGCGCTCCACGCACCTCCGCTGGCATATTCGCTCGCGGCCGCTTGACCACCGTGCTATCTGCGCGCAGGACAACATTCGGATCTAGCAGCGCCAGCAGCGCGTCGAAGTCACCCCCGCGGGAGGCGGCCAGGAACGCATCGACCACCGCTCGCTGGCGCGTGACATCGGTCTCGATGTCGTCGTCTGACGCGGCGCCCTGAACACGTCGGCGCGCGCGACTGGCCAGCTGCTTGGCGGCGGCCGGCGAGCGTCCGAGGATCGAGGCGATCTCGTCGAACGGAACCGCGAACATGTCATGCAGCACGAACGCCAACCGCTCGGCAGGCCCGAGGGTATCGAGCACTACCAGAAGCGCCAGCCCGACGGAGTCAGCCAAAACCGCCTCGTGCTCTGGATCAACGCGTTCCTCGTGACTGGCCGGCGGCTCCGGCACGGAGTCGCCAAATTGTTCCTCGCGGCGTGAGGTGCGCGAGCGCAGCATGTCGAGCGACACGCGCGCGACGACCGTCGTCAACCACCCCGTCAAGTTCTCCACCCCACTGGTATCGGCGCGACTGAGTCGGAGCCATGTTTCCTGCACCGCGTCGTCGGCGTCGCTCAGGGAGCCGAGCATGCGATACGCGACTGACCGCAAGTGCGCGCGATCGCCCTCGAACCGCTCCGCTAAGAACTGATGTTGATCCACAGCTTTCTTAGATACCTTCCTGTGTTTCGATCCGTCATACCAGTGACGCCGCACACGGCGTCCAGGTAACACACCACGGAGGAACATGATTCATGAGTGCGCGCATGCAGACGGTTATCTACCCGGTCAAGGACCTGGAGAGTGCGAAGAAGGTGTACACCGCGCTGCTGGGGACCCCGCCTGCTTACGACTCGCCGCAGTACGTCGGCTGGAACATTGGTGGCCAGGACATCGGACTCGACCCCAACGGCCACCGACAGGGGATGACGGCGCCGCTTCCATACTGGCTTGTTGACGACATCAACAAGGCGATCGAGCAGCTCGTCGCTGCCGGCGCGACCGTCAAGCAGCAGCCACGCAACGTCGGCGGCGGCAAGCTGGTGGCCTCGGTCGAGGACGCAGACGGCAACGCCACGGGCCTCATGCAGAATCCTTAGACCGCCTGGCCAAGGCGACCGAGGCGCGCGGGATTGGCCAGGACGTCGATTTCGACGATCCTGCCGCGCTGTTGACCAGGACAGGCGTTCCAGAGACGCCGGCGTGTCGGAATATCAACGCCTCTCCTGCCGCGGCGGCTGCGCCGCGCAACGGCGGCCTGATATCGGAGCGCAGCACGGACGTCGGGATCGAGCACCGCTAGCAGGCCTTCGAAGTCTCTGGCGCGGGCCGCGGCCAGGAAGGCGTCGACGACGGCACGCTGTTGGACAACATCGGAGTCCCATCCCCGACCAGGGGCTAATTACCCAACTTGTAAATGGAAGGAGGCTCGCCAGTGCCCCTGTCACAGCCACAAAAGCAGGAGCCGCAGCCACCGTGGCGGTTACATTCCCAAGTGCATGCCGCTGCCCGCGCCTGAATCGCCCCGTGCGCCGCTCGCGATCTCCCACCGCACAAACGGCCAGCCGCGCACCGACCGACTCGCGTCGCAGGTGCACCGAGACGCTGGCGACTCGCACGATCTCATCCGCGTGCACGGCGCGCGCGAGAACAACCTCAAGGACGCAAGCGTCGAGATCCCGAAGCGCCGGCTGACGGGGCGCGGCCCGAGGTCGATGTAGATGAGAGCCAAGTTGAAAACAACCATGGGCCAGCAAACGAATCCGACTGCACTGAGCGAGGATCGATTCAGTACATCTCGATAGCCGAGGAGGACTGAGATGACGAACGAGCGTAGCTACCGGCGACCGTCGCGGTTGCGCGTCCATTTTTTTGACCCCCTCGCCCGCTTCATGATCGGGCGGGGCCTGGCGCCCGGAGGCAACAGTCAGGACGGCAGTGGCATGCGCGTCCTGGAGGTTCGTGGTCGGAAGACCGGCCGCTGGTACCAGCGCCCGGTGGTCGTCGGGGCCGTCGACGGCCGGCGCTACATCGTCTCCCTGTGGGGCGAGTCACAGTGGGCCCGCAACCTGCGCGCCAATGCCGCGGCGAAGCTGCGGGTCGGAAGTCGGATCGAGCCCATCGAGGGGCACGAGCTGAAGAACGAGGAGGAGAAGGCCGGCGTCTTGCTTGCCATCTGTCGCAAGTACCCGTCCGTCTTCCGACGCTACTTCAAGGTCGACCCGAAGCAGGTGACGCTCGAACAGGCCCGTGAGTTGGCCACGCGGTATCCGGTGTTCAGGATCGAGATCGCCGCCGTTGACCGCGTTCAGGGGAGAGGGGACGCTGACGAAGCCCCCACACCGATGAGAGACGCCAGCCGAACGTCTTCCCCTCTGTAGCTGACGATGGCCAGCGGCACAGCAGAGCACGAGGCAGCTCTGGACCTGGTGGACGAATCGTGTGGACTCGGCTTTCACCCGAAGACGCTGGCCGCGGACAAGAACTACGACACGCGGCACTGCGTGGGCGAGCTCCGCCAGCGGGGCGTGACGCCCCATGCGGCGCAGAACAACAGCGGACGACGCAGTGCGATTGACCGTCGCACGACACGCCACGCTGGCTACGGAGTGAGCCAACATTTTCGCAAACGTGTCGAGGAGATCATCGGTTGGATGAAGACGATCGGTGGCTTCCGACGGACGCGCTTCCGTGGTCTGGCGCGGACTCAGCTGGCTGGCTAACTGGTCGCCGCCGCGTACAACCTCGTCCGAATCGCTCGGCTGGCGCCCGCCGAGCTGGCAAGTTGAGATGGAAGCTCGCGTGAGTTGCACCACACGCACACTCAGCTGGAATCGGAGTCCAACAATCTCATCCCAGTCCTCCTCCAGCCGACTCTGCACCCGCTACTTCGGCTCGGAATCGTCCGAAGTAGCCCTTAGTCATGGCCCTGCTGGGCCCAACTCCGGATGTTCGCGAACGTACGGCATGGTCGTCCTGAATGGGTGATTGACGGGACCAACTGGCCACCCCCTGCCGCACGTGCCAGCTCCGACCGTACCTGGGAGTACCGCCCATTGCCTCGTTGGCCGCAGAACGGCATGTCACAAGCATTGTCCAAACTTCAATGTCTAAACTCCAAGAGCTAAGCGAGGACGACAGAGGAATGGAGATGCCGTTAGTCCGGTGCGCCCATTGCGGCGCGTACTGCGACCACGACCCGTCGGATGTGCACAAGGGGTGCTCGATTGTCCTCTGCAACACATCAATGGACACGGCTCCTGGCTGCTGCGCAACGCCTCGCGGGGCGAGGTCTCAGGACGGATCGCCTCTTCGAGACCGTGCCTGGACGTGATCCCAGGTTGCTCATTGCGGAGAGTGGCTCAGCGATTATCTCGGCGCCATCCAACGACTCTCGGATGATGTCCGTGCGACCGGCCATGCCGAGCGGCTTGCCCGGTCGGTCGGGCGGTAGTCTTACACAGCAGTGGCGTCACCGACGTCGGCCTCCTCTGCAATGTCGCGCCTGGGACTTTCGCGGCCCATGGCGCTCATGCTGTTCACTGTCTTCCTCGATCTGCTCGGAATCGGCCTCATCTTCCCAATCGGTCCGTTCTATGCCAGCGCCTTCGGCGCGAGTGCGTTCGACGTGGGTTTGTTGTTCACCATGTTTTCCGTGGCCCAGTTTCTTACCATCCCCATCCTGGGCGCGCTCTCCGATCGTTACGGGCGCCGGCCGGTACTACTCATCGGCATCGCGGGCGAGGTTGTCGGCTATATCGTGTTTGGCGTTGCCACCAGCCTGACGATGCTGTATCTGTCGCGCCTCATTGCTGGCGCATCGTCCGGCAACATCGGCGCGGCGCAAGCCTACATCGCCGACATCAGCACCCCACGTGAGCGCACCCACAGCTTTGGTCTGCTAGGCGCTGCGGTGAGCGTGGGCTTCCTGTTTGGGCCTGCCCTGGGTGGCTTTCTCGGCGCGTACGATCTCCGCCTACCCGCCTATGCTGCCGCGGTGCTCGTTGCCATCAACTGGATTACGGTCTTCGTCTGGCTGCCCGAGGCGCTGTCCGTCGAGCTCCGCTCCACTCGACCGCTTACCGCGGGCCTCAATCCATTCGGCGTCCTCGCGGGATTGCTGCGTCGCCCGTTGTTGCGAGCGCCGCTTACCGCCACGTTCCTGTGCAACTTTGCCTTCAGCGGATACCTGACCAGCTTTGCGCTATTCACGAGCGCGCGATTTGGCTGGGGACCGCAGCAGGTCGCCATCGTCCTGATCATTCAGTCGATCATGAGCATCGCGATTCAAACGCTGGGTGTGCGGTATCTGAGCACGTTGTTGCCGGATACGAGCATCCTGGTGCTGGGAATCGGCGCCAACTTGCTGGGCTTCCTGGTGATCGCGTTCGCGCCGGATCCCCTAATTCTCTACATTGTCTCAGCCCCACTACAGGCTACCGGCAGCGCACTGTGGCGCCCGTCACTCTCGAGTCTGATCACCAAGCTGGTGTCTGGCAACGAGCAGGGGCTGGCAAATGGTGGTTCGCAAGCGAGCTCCGCCCTGGCAACCATCATCGGCCCGATGGGTGCTGGCGTGTTGTTCGAGCAAGTTGGCACCACCGCGCCGTTTCTCGCCGGGGCTGGACTGTTCGCCCTGGCAGCGCTGACGATCGCCCTGGCGGTACGGATCCAGTCTGGACTGCGTCGGTCCCGAATTGATGTCGCGCCTGCAATCCGCAGCAGGTGACGTCGTGTTTAGTTCCCCCGGTCCTGCGCCAGCGCCGCGGCCGGATCGATCGTCTCCGGGAGCGGTGCCAGGCCGGAGCATGCCATACGGATTGTGCGACCGCGACCATGGCACGAACGGAGGCGATGCCATCATCGACATCAGCACCCCGCATCGGAGCCGCGTCGAGAATTGTCGCTGCGAAACCCTCGAGTTGCTGTCGATAGAAATGCCCATCAAGGCTGAGCACGCGGGTGGTTGTGCCGGTCGACTCATGGAAGATGTCGACGTCGCTCGTTTTGTAGAGCCATGGATTGTACGTCTTGCCGATGACACTTCCGTTTTCGCCGTAGATCTGGAAGCCTTCGTGCCAGTCCATGCGGACGGGAATAGTCAGATCGAGGTGGCCAAGTGCGCCGTTGTCAAACGCAACGTCGATGAACCAGCAATACGCGCCGAAGCGTTCGGAAAACCGCGCCTGCACCTGCAGGATTTCTCCACCAAGGTAGCGCGCAGTGTCGAGCAGGTGACTGCCGTGAGCCAACATGTAGTACTGCAGCAGGTCGGCCTTTGGATCACGGGCGGGCCGCTTTGCAGTGCCACTTCGGACAATGAGCGGCTGCGCCGCGTCCGTCTAGTCCGCGGGTGACTGCCACGCCGAGGCGCGCATCCGCGCGTGCGGTCGCGCGTGGGGCGCCGCGCTGTGCGCCGTACTCGGTCAGCGGCTCGACCCAACTGTCGACGATGCCGTCCAGAAAACCGACCGTGCCCGGCCGGCCCTGAATCGCCTGACCGTACAACTCGAAGAACAGTCG
>VBGG01000228.1:0-523 GCA_005883405.1 Chloroflexota bacterium
CTGGGCTGGGCAGCCGCTCGACGCTGCGGACGTGAGACTCGAGCGTGAGGCGAAGGTGTTGGTTGACAAGAGTCTCGAGAGTCGAAACGTCCGCCGAAGTTCCACCAAGGGGCAACGCAGCTCGGCCTGCGGGTGTGCATTCAAACATCTGATATCGCTCAAGCAGCTGGGTTTGGTACCAGAAATGTTCCTCCATGCTGGCTGAGGTGTCCATTGCGGCCCATGGCGCCTCACTCGCCCGAATCCAGTCAGCTCGCAGACTGATCTTCTGGGACAGACTTCCAACCAGTGCGAATCATTCGTAGCAGCCAATCGCGGAACTCGGGGTCGGAAGTAAGGAGTTCTCCGATCCCGGCTCCATGGCGGTCGATGCCCGGTACATTTCAATGGACGCCACCGCGCCGGTCGACTGTGTGGCGGTCCGCCAGTCCCGTGCGAAGGTGTCCAGCGTCTCCCAGCAGGCGATCAACTTCCGCCGAGTTGCGGGCATAAGCGGGTCTTCACCCCCGAACTGGCGGGCCCG
>VBGG01000228.1:559-14520 GCA_005883405.1 Chloroflexota bacterium
TCGCACTCGGTACTCTGTGCGTGAAAGCGTCGGCGTGAGAGTCCGAAACCGTTCGCGTTGTTGCAGTACCTGGTCTCGTGTCGCCGGCGGGTGCGGACTCAGGCCATGATTGCCTGGTAGCCACCAGACGAAGCGGGCCGCATAGCGGATGAGTTCGAGGCGACGCCGGAGAATCGAGGCGGTGGAGGCATCTGGACCGATCTCCCAGTCCGCTGCATCACCGCCAATGCCGGCCAGCAGCGGCACGTATTCCACGGAGGATGACGGAGCGACACTTGAAAGGGTTCGACGTACAGCCAGTCGTCCAGGACGCCCCACGGTAGTTGCGCCGAGCCCTCATTTCGAATCGAAGTCGGAAACTCGCCTCGTGACACAGCGCCCTCGATAATGTCCCGCACCCGTTCCATGGCTTCCGCACGTACCTCGTCGGGATCGGGCTCAGCCAGTAGCCATTCGGCGATCGGAGCGCAGACGGTTTCTGCATCTTCTCCACTCAGATGCGAATAGACCTAGTCCGCGAACTCATCTAACTCGGAGAGTTGCGAGCGCTCGAGTTCGAGCAGGCGATGGTACTCCCGCTGCGTTACCGAATAACCAATGGCAGACCATAACGGAGGTTGTCCCGTAGTTCGTAGAAGTTGAGGGCGGTCCTCCACCCCTCCGTGCCGATGTGGTAAGGAAGGGGGCGACGAAAACCAAAGAAGAGACCGCCCATGGTTAGCGTACTCCGTCCGCGGATCGTTAGCAGGTCGACCGACCTTGATGCGGAGGATCTGCCTGAGCAAGTCACCGTTGCTCTACATGAGCTGGCGGGTGCGGCCAAAGAGGGCCTGTTGGCACTCTCGGTTGGCGTGGGTCTGGCCGTCGTGCGCGAGCTGTTCGAAGCTGAGGTGACGCGGCTGGCTGGAGCCAAAGGCAAGCACGACCCGAACCGACGAGCCTATCGACATGGCCAAGAGTCTCGGCAGGTGACACTCGGTGGCCGGCGCGTTCACGTGGACAAACCGCGAGTCCGCAGCTTGGAAGATGAGGAAGTCGAGCTGCGCACCTTCCGCGCCTTCGCCGGCCGCGACCTGCTCACCACCGCCGCTCTGGAGCGGATGCTGGCCGAGCTATCGACGCGCCGCTACCCGGCCGGCCTGGAGCCAATTGGCGAGGTGGAGCCGCTGGCCACTTCGAAGTCAGCCGTCTCGCGGCGCTTCATTCAAGGCACCGAGCAGAAGCTGGCCGAGCTGTTCGGGCGTGATCTCAGCCAGCTGGACCTGCTGGCGATCTTCATCGATGGGATCTAGATCGCCGAGCACTGTGTCGTGGTCGCCGTGGGGGTGGCCGCGTCGCGGGGCGCAGTAGGAGGGCACAGTGAAGCCCAGCGCGCTCTGGCTCGGCAATGTGGCCGGGGGCGCTGGAGGCAGCCTCGGCGATCTCTGCGCAGATGGCGGCCACGCCGCCGCGCGACGCAGGTCCGGATAAGGGTCTACACTGCGGCGGCGACGCATGCGAGTGGCTCGTCTGATGACAGGCGCCCTGGTCAGCATAGGGCTGGTTGCGTGCACGGTTGGCCAACCGGCGACGCCTCCGCCCGAGGTGTTCACGGCGCTGTACGTGGTGAACAACGGGCCGTACCCGCTCTACGCCAACTTTGGCGACTGGGCCGCGGCTCGACCGCCGAGGCTTCCGCTCAGCGAGGCGGACAAGCAGACCATTGAGGCTGGGCGGATCGCGCGGGCGCAGCACCACGTCGGAACAGATGCTGGGCCGTGGCTGCTCAAGGGCTGCATTTTCGACGTCCTGACCACGAGCGCCGATCAACGAGACACCAGTTACGTGTGGGCGTACGGCCGCGTGGCGCGCTGCGATGAGCCGGTGGAGGATGGCGTGCTCGAGCCGCAGATGGGCGTCCGGCCCGAGAAGCTCCGCATCTACGACGGTCGGCTCGGCTATTTCCCGATGAGCCTGCTCGACGTCTACACCGGCAGCGCGCCGCCGCCGAGGCAATGATCAAGCGTGCGCGCATCGGGGTGATCGGCAGGGGCTGGTGGGCCACCTATGCCCCCCTGCCAGCCCTCGTGTCGTATCCACGCGCCGAAGTAACAGCGATCGCCGACTCCTCACCCGAGCGCCTCGCGCGCGCTGCCGAGCACTTCGGCATCACCAACCACTTCCAGGACTACGGCGCGATGCTCGATCGCTGCGACCTGGACGGGGTGATCGTGGCCACACCACACAACGTGCACTACGTCGTGGCGAAGGGCCGCTGAGCGTTGGCCACCCCTATCACTTCGTCGACCAGCACGCGATCCTGCGCACGCGCATCAGAGCCGGTGCGCTCGGCACGATCCAACTGACCCACTCGCTGTTTGCATCGATGGTCCTCGAGTACTACCGAGGCAACCCACAAGCCTAGGCCAGCGTCTTCCAGTGGCAGGTGACCGGCCCACCACCCAACTACGTACAGCGACCCCGAAATAGCCGGCGGTGGCCAAGGCCACCTCCAGGTGACCCATTCGGCCGCGCTGCTGTTGTGGCTGACCGACCTGCGTCCGCTTGAGATGGCCGCGTTCCTCGAGGGTTTCGACCTGAAGGTTGATCTGTGCGATGCAATCAGCGTGCGCTTCGACGGTGGCGCGTTCGGCACAATCGCGAGTACGGGTGGCATCCCGGACCGCACAGCAAGCCCACTCACAGCTCGAGAGTCGGATCTACGGTAGCGATGGCTACGTGTGGCTAGACGCGATGGCTGGCACGTGCTCGATCTTCTCGAGTGACGGGCGGGTTGAAACTCACGGCGGCCGAACGGCGCATCATCAACATGGACGAGCTCTGACATTCAAGCAGAGGACCAGCCGCATGCAGATCGCGGAGGTTGAGTCACTCATGCTGGGCGGCGCGCACTTTGTGCGCATCACCACCGACTGGCGGCATGTCGGACTTGGGCAATCAGGCTGCTGGGCCTACCCATACGTGCGGACGGCATTGGCCAGTCGATTGGTGGCACCTGGGGTGTGGTACGTCGGCGTCCACATGCAATCCACGTCCGCGAACTGGTACAGACGCTAGGGGTAGCGCCGCACGCACTCCGGGACGTAGTCGTTGTTGTCCGGATTGTGGTCGATCCGAGCCGCTACCAGGACGGCCTAGTCGACACCGCACCGGTCCATCTCGAACAGCAACTGCTCGACCGCCGGTCGGGTCTCAGGGTCAGGCACCGGCGGCTCATAGGGCCAGTAGCGCCGGGCATGGCAGTGCGAATCGACGAGCACACCCGCAGCATGCGAGGCTGGCTCCACCAGTCGTCTCGCAGCGCCCGCCGGCACGAGTCAGATAGCATTGGCCGCCGTGGCGTCGGACGAAATTGACTGAGGTGCTGACCACGTGAAGCTGGCCTTCAGCGCGTGGGCGGTGCGTGAATGGCCGGTGGAGCGGCAGATGCGGCTGGTGAATAGCACCGGCTATCTGGGCATCTGCCTGGTCTCAGGGGCCGAGTTCCCGTTCGACGTGATGCGGACAGACCGTGCCGAGCGCCGGCGCTTGCGGCGGCTGCTCGACGAAGCTGGCCTGGCCGTGACGGCGATCGCCAGCCACGTCAACCTCCTTGAGGCTGACGCGGCGCGGCTCAATCGACTGCGTGCCGCGCTTGACGTGGCCGCTGACCTGGCCGACGACGGCCCACCGCCGGTGATTACGATGGGCTACGGCTCACCCGATGGGTACGCGGTTCAGCGGCAGGCCATGGCCGAGCGCTTCGACGAGCTCGCCAGACATGCCTCCAAGACGGGCGGCATTGTAGCCCTGGAGCCGCACGTGGGCCAGGCGATGGATCTACCGGAAAGGGTGGTGTGGCTGCTCGAAGCAGTGAACTCGGCACATTTCCGCCTGAATCTCGACAACAGCCACTTCGAGGTGATGGGCCGCGACCTCGACGACTACTTGCCCAAGCTCGTGCCGTGGGCGGTGCATACGGATCTGAAGGATCAGCGCGGCCGGTATCCCGACCACGAGTTTCTCGTGCCCGGCGAGGGTGATTTCGACTACGCGCGTTACCTTCGCACCATGCACGCGCTGGGCTACACGGGCTACGTGACGGTCGAGATCAGCGTGATGGTGCAGCGCAGACCTGGCTACGATCCGGGCGATGTCGCTACGCGTTCATTCCGTACATTGACCGCCGCGGCGGTCGCGGCTGGAGTGCCGCTGGAATGCCGGACGGTATCTTCGACCTGAGCGGCAAGGTCGCGTTCATTCCCGGCGGCTACGGTGGGATCGGTGCCGCGCTGGCCGCGGGCCTGGCCCGCCAGGGCGCGAGCGTAGCCATTGGCGGCCGCAACGCGGATCGGGCGTGTGCGGTGGCTGAGGAGTTAGCGAGTTCAGGCCACACGGCTCTGGGGATTGGTCTGGACGCGCGGTCGCCACAGCAGATCCAGGTCGCGCTTGCCCGCCTGATCGGGCACTTCGGCCACGTGGACATCCTGATCAACTGCGTCGGGACGCAGATCGAGCAGGCGCTCCTCGAAGTCACCGAAGAAGCGTTCGACAGTGTGTACGCCACCAATTTGAAGGCGGCCATGTTCCTGGGTCAGGAGGTCGCCCGACACCAGGTTCAGTCGGGCCGCGGTGGTCGCCACGTACACGTGCTGTCAGTCCGATCGAAACTCGCACTCCGCGGGCGCGGCTATTCAGCCTACACGGCGACGAAAGCTGGCCTCGCCGCGCTCGTGCAGCAACACGCCATGGAGCTGGCGCCGCATCGGATTACTGTCAACGGAGTTGCGCCCACGTTTGTTGAGACGGAACTGGCGCGGCCCTATCTGGACGATCCCGCCTTCCGTTCGCAGCTCGAGGCGCGTATTCCGCTCGGGCGCGTCGGCCAGCCGCGCGACATCGTCGGCCCCGTTGTATTTTTCGCATCATCGTCCGCTGACTTTGTGACCGGCCAGGTTCTGTATGTCGACGGCGGAATCACCGCCAGCCAATGAACCGATCCGAGCCGCGATTTGGATTCTGCGTCCCGGTGTTTGCCAATCCGGGCCCGGCATTCTTCCGCACGCCCTCCTGGACTGGTCTCGATCCGGCGGCCGCGATCGACGCTTGCGTTGAGGCCGAGCGGCTCGGCTACGACTCGGTGTGGGTCGCCGACCACCTCGTCCACGGCTTCGACGACGCCATCCTGGAGGGCTGGACGACGCTCTCGGTCATCGCCGGCCGGACCAGCAGCATCAGGCTGGGCACGATCCACCTGGCCCAGCCGTTCCGCGCCCCGGCGTTGACCGCCAAGATGGCAGCCACACTGGATGTCCTTTCTGGTGGTCGATTGATCTTGTTTTACGACTGCGGCTGGCAGGAAGCCGAGGTGCGCATGTACGGGTTGGACTGGCCGACCGAGGACGAGCGCATCGAACGCATGGAAGAGAGCCTCGAGCTCATCACCAGGCTATGGCAGGCGGAGTCCCCAGTAAATTTCCGTGGTCGCTTCTACGTCACCGACGGCGCCCTGTGTCGGCCCGCGCCACTGCAGCGGCCGCGGCCGCCAATCTGGCTCGGCGAAGCGCGACATGCGCGCTGGGCGGATGCGGTCGCTCGACATGCCGACGGCTGGAACAGCGTGCCGGCGAATCCAGCCCGGTTGCAGCAAAAACTCGCCCTCGTTCGCGCCGCATGCGAGCGAGCCGACCGCGATTTCTCACAGCTCGAACTGTCGCTGGAGATCCAGGTACTGGTCGCTCCGACCGAAGCCGAAGTGAAGGAGCGGACGCGTGCGATCGCCAATCTGCCGGCGTCGAAGCGTGGCGAGATTCGGCATGACATCCTCGACTATCTCCGCTCCGAGGACGGTCGGCCACTGCACGCGTCGATCGACGATTGGCTCGTCGGGACGCCTGGTGCAGTGGCTGAGCAGCTCGCAACCTATCAGCAACGAGGCATCTCGCACTTCATGCTGTGGTTTCTCGATTTCCCATCCCTGCAGGGCCTCTCCCTGTTCGCCAGCCAGGTCAAGCCCGCTCTCCGAGCAGTTGTATGAGCCCGCGGCCGCGCGTGCTCGTGTGCTGCAACACGAACGTTCGCAAGCACTACGTCGTCGGCGAAGGGCTGGAGCGCCTGGAGCGGCTCGCCGATTGGGAATGGCTGCCGTCCGAGGGGGAGTCGAGTCGGCGTGACGTGTGGGGTGGACCGTCCGAAGATCCGGCGGACGCCGAGCGGCTGCGCAGCAAGATCGGCGACGGCTTTGACGCGCTGATCGTGTGTCATGGCGCGCCCATGGTCGACGCGGCCGTGCTCGACGCTGGGCGGCGTGCCGGCTGATCGGCGAGCTCGAGGGAGATCGATTCGCAAATCGGATCGAAGTTCGGGTGGCGATGGAGCGCGGCGTACGCGTGGTCGACACCACGCATGGCTCGTCGTTGCCAGTGGCGGAGTGGGCGCTGGCGCTGATGCTCATTGGACTGCGCAACGCGGGCGCGCATTTTCGCGTGTTGACGTCCGGCAAGGAGTTTCAGCGTTCGTTCGAGGACCCGGGCTTCCGCATTGGCGAGCTCACCGGGCGACGTGTCGGGCTGATCGGGCTGGGGCACATCGCGCGCCGTCTGATCGAGCTGCTACGGCCGTTCCGGTGCCAGATCGTGGTGCACGATCCATATGCGCCGAAGGAAGTCGCCCAGGCCATGCATGTTTCGCTCGCGTCGCTCGAGGCTGTGCTGAGCGAGTCGGAAGTCGTCGTGTGCGCGGCGCCGCTGACGCCGCGCACACGCGGAGTGCTCGGCGCGGCCGAGCTGGCGCTGCTGATGCCAGACACGGTCTTCGTCAACGTCTCTCGCGGTTCCATTGTGGATTCGGACGCACTGATCGCTCGCGCGCGCGTGGGCGACATCCGCGTGTCGCTGGACGTGTTCGATCCAGAGCCCATACCACTCGGCAGTCCGATTCGCGACCTGCCGAACGTGTTTCTGAGCCCGCACATCGCGGGTGTGACAGCCGCCTGCCGGCCGCGCTTCTTCAGCTTCATGGTCGATGAGTTAGAACGCTTCTTCGGTGGCCATGAAACGCTCTTCGACATCACTGCGCTGACGCTGGCCAACAGACGGGGACTCGATGTTGCCTGATCGCCTCGCTCTGGCTCTGATCGGCTGCGGCGGGATGGGCCGCCGACACTTGCGCGGATTGGCCTGCCTGGCGGCCAGCTCGTTCAGCAATGTCGACCTGGTCACCGTGTGCGACGTGAACCGCGACAACGCCTCGCTGGCGGCCATCGAAGCCGCCGACCTGCTCGGGCGACGCCCGCGGATCTATGCCGATGTCGAGGCGATGGTCCGCGAGCTGGGCGCAGACCTGCAGGCGGCTTCGGTCACCACCGATGCCGCATCACATCACACGGTTGCCCTCGCTTGCTTGGACCTGGGGTTGCACCTGCTGTGTGAAAAGCCGCTGGCGCTGACCGTGCGCGGCTGCCGCTTGATCATGGACGCCGCCAAACGCACGGGGAAAATCGTCTCGGTAGCCGAAAACTATCGGCACGACCCGATCAATCGTCTGGCGCGGGCGTTGATCGACGACGGCGCCATCGGGACGCCGCGGCTGATGATCGAAACCAATATCGGCGGCAAGAACGCTATCGCGATCACGCCGTGGCGCCACATGAAGCACGCCGGCACGATCGTCGTCGACGCGGGTATCCACTACGCCGACATCCTGCGCTACTACCTGGGTGAGGTCCGCGCGATATACGGCGAGGTCCGGCTGCACGAGAAGATCCGCTACAACACGGGCTCAGCCGGCCCAGGCGGCTTTTACGCGCGCTGGTCGGCGGACTTTCCAGCGCAGATCGAGGCGACTGGCGAAGATGCCCTGTACGCGCTCCTGAGTTTCGGCAACGGGGCCGTTGGGCACTGGATCGACGATCACGCTGGCCACGGTCAGCCGGCGCGAGCGCGGCAAGTGTTCGGCTCAGAAGGCTCACTGGACTGCCCGGGCGACCGCAACGGACGGCCCATCGCGCTGCATCTAGATGACGGACTCGTTATCAGCCAGGGCATCCTCGACCACGCACCACACTATCGACTGGATCCCCTGGCGGCCGAGCTCTTCGGCGGCGAGCGGGTCTGGTCGTACCAGCTCGAGTTCAACGACATCGACGCGCGCTTGCTGGCCCTGGAGTACCACGAGTTGGGCGCGTGTGTCGCCGCTGGTGCGCAGCCCGAAGTCACGGCGGAGGAAGGACTCGCCGACCTGGCGTTGACCTATGCGCCATTCGAATCGCATCGGCTCGGCCGTGCGGTGAGCCTGGCCGAGGTAGCCAACGGGGATGTCGATGCCTATCAGCGCGAGATCGACGTGCAGCTCGGCCTGGCGGCGGGGGATATGACGACGCGATGACTGAGCCGTTTCGGATCGGCAAGATCGGCCAGGTGGCGTTCGTCGTGCGCGAGCTGGACGCCAGAGTTCATGCATTCTGGAACGATTTTCGGATCGGGCCGTGGAACATCTACGTTTTCGAACCGCCGCGCGTGCAAGACATGACCTATCGGGGCCGAAGGCAAGACTTTCGGATGCGCGTAGCGTTCGCGATGTGCGGCGAGACGCAGATCGAGCTCGTGCAGTCACTCCAGGGGCCAAATGTGTACGAGGAGTTCCTGTCGCAGTGCGGCGAGGGCGTGCAGCACCTCGGCATTCACGTGACGGACATGGCCGCGGCGACGGGCAAGATGCAGGCGCTTGGCTACGACGTGATCCAGAGTGGTCGGGGTTACGGCGTTCAAGGCGATGGCGCCTTCGCCTACTTCTCGACCGACGATCGCCTGTCGACGCTCATCGAATTGATTCAGCTGCCCGCGCAGCGCTACCCGCCTGACGCCGTTTACCCCGCGGCTTGACACGACGGCGAGGCGCAGTAGACGATTGCGCGGCGAGCCCTGGGATCGCGCGACGGGTTACGCGAACTGGGGGGTCGATCTGCTCGGAGAGGGCAAACAGACGCTCACGACGTGGTGTAGAGGGAAGGGAGACCATCGACCATGACGAGGCTGACGTTCCTGATTTCGCGCGGTCTCAAGTGGCGCATCCTCGCGCCGAGCCTGTGCACGAGCGTGCTGCTCGCCGCGGCGGCCATCACGCCGGCGGCCGTGGCGGCACCGAGCGCGGCACAACCCCGCGAAGTCGCACGTAACGATACGCTGATCGTCTCGGGCTTTGGCCCCGGCCTGACCGAGATTCAGGATCCTGGGAACATGAACCCCTACTCGCTGGGGAGCCTTGGCCGTGTTCGGGACATCCTGAACAAGACCATCTACGAATTCCTGTATCTTTACAATCACAACACCGGCGAGGAGATTCCCTGGCTGGCCGAGAGTTACACCGTAGCGCCTGACCTGCAAAGCGTCGATGTCACACTGCGCAACGGGGTCGAGTGGTCTGATGGACAGCCGTTCACTTCGGACGATGTCAAGTTCACCCTGGAACTCCTGCGTGACACGCCGAGCCTTGTCTTTGCGTCTGACATCAAAGAGTGGGTTAGAGACGTCACGGTAAGTGACCCGCAACACTTCCGCATCAATCTCAACAAGCCGAATGCGCGCTTCTTCTACTTCTATTTCGTCGAAAACTCAGAAATTCACCTACCCATCGTGCCGCGGCACGTGTGGCAGGGGCAGGATCCGGCCACGTTCACCAACCTCGACATCGCCGCGGGCTGGCCAGTCGGCACGGGCCCTTACAAGCTGGTCGATGCCTCCGCTCAACAGCAGCTCTTCGATCGGAACGACAACTGGTGGGCGGCCAAGACGGGCTTCCAGAATTTGCCGAAGCCGCTGCGCGTCATCTTCATGCAGCCCGGCGCGGCCGATACGGCCGCTGCGCGCACCATTAATAACGAGTTCGACGCGGGCGCGGTCATGCAGCCCGGCGTGTTGGCCCGTCGTGGGGCGCTCCGGACGCGTGTCTGTACACGCTCGGCTTGAATACCCGCTGGGGCCCCATGGCTGATCTGCGCGTGCGGCGCGCGGTTCAGCACTCGATTAACCGGCAGAGCATGGTCGACCTGGCGTACGAAAGCGCGACCGTGCCTCAGGTGATCCCGTTCTCCACGTATGGCGGTCTCGCGGCGTACCAGAACCAGCTCACCGACCTGCTCGACAGTTACAAGCCTGACGATCCCGATCCCGCTAAAGTGGCATCCGACATGCAGGAGGCCGGCTATAGCAGAGACTCGGCCGGATTCTGGGCCAAGGACAGCGCGCGGATTACGACCGACCTGCTGACGCCAGGCTGGCTCAAGCCGATGGGTCCTGTTCTCGAAAAACAGCTGCGTGACAACGGCTTCGATGTCACATTCAAGCTCTTCGATCCTGATACGCAGCCGTTCTTCGACATCGTCCGAGCGGGCAATGCAAACATCTGGATCATCGTGCACTGCGGCAGCAGCCGCGAGCCCTACGGCACACTGCAGCACTTCCACAGCCGGTTCGCGTCGCCGGCGCAGGGCCAGCTGAACAGCTATCTCTGGGCGAACAGTCAGTACATGAACCCGGAGTACGACGCGATCATCAATCAGATGGATGCCATCCAGTCCTCGCCGACCGATGCGCAGTACATGGACCTGACGCGAAAGGCGACCAACATCTTCCTGCGCGACGTGGTCGAGATGACGCTGGCTGAAGAGCGACACGTCGTCACCTTCAACAACACCTACTGGACGGGCTGGATGAACTCCTCGAACGCCTACGCGGCTCCGTACAGCCTGTGGGCGCCGTTCCTTTTGTCTCTCCTGAGACTGGAGCCAGGGCCGGGGGCCTGACCCCGGCCTATCGCCCCGCTCAGGGTCTCCTCAGACAGGCGTGACGCTCGGCTATGTAGCGCGCCGCGTCGGCGTGTTCTTCCTCGTCGTCTTCTTCGCCGTCAGCATCAACTTCCTCATACCTCGGCTGCGGCCCACCAATCCGATAGCCGCCCGCATGTACGAATTCGCGGCCAGCGGCGCGGGCCGCGCGGGCGATTTTCGCGAGCTGATCGCGATCTACAACGAGAAATTCGGACTCGACAAGCCACTGTGGCAGCAGTACATCACCTATTGGGGCGACGTGCTGCGCTTCGATCTGGGCACGTCCATTTCGTTCTACCCGGGCCTGGTGCGCGACGAGATCATGCGCGCCGCGCCGTGGACGATCGGCTTGTTGGCGGTCTCGACGCTGCTGGCATTTACCATCGGCTCGTTGCTCGGAGCGCTCCTGGCCTGGCCGCGTACGGGCCGGGTGTTCTCCATCTTTGTGCCGTTGCTGATGACGCTGTCGGCCATTCCTTACTACCTCCTGGGGCTGGTGCTGGTCTATCTGTTTGCGCTTGTCTGGCCCGTTCTACCCTCGTCCAGCGCGTACACGTCAGGTGCGCGGCTGACCTTGTCGTGGCCGATGGTCGTCGACATTTTGCGACACGCGATTCTGCCGGCCGCCTCGATCATTCTCGCTGGCATCGGCTTCTGGGGACTCGGTATGCGCGCCATGATGATCACCACCATGGGCGAGGACTACATGATCATGGCCCAGGCAAAGGGCTTGCGCGGGCGCACGATCTTCTTCGACTACGCCTTACGCAACGCCCTGCTCCCGCAAGTCACCGGTTTGGCCATTTCGCTGGCGGGCATCATGTCGGGTGCCATCCTGGTCGAGATCGTCTTCGGCTATCCGGGTATAGGCTTTCTCCTGTACCGCGCGATATCCAGCAACGACTACTTCGTCATACAGGGCGTCGTGTTTTTCGTCATCCTGAGCGTCGGGCTAGCCTTGCTGATCCTGGATCTCGTGTACCCGCTGCTCGATCCGCGCATTCAATTCCGAAGGTCGTGAGGCAGACGTGAGCAGCTTCGCTCGCCGGATGGGGCATGCGATCGCTGACAACCGGATGCTCGTCGCGGGCACCGCGCTGGTGCTGTGCGTGTTGTTGTTCGGCGTCGTCGGCAGCATGTTCGTGTCACGCGCTCGCGCCGACGTGGGTGCTGGCCGGCCGTCCAGGCCACCCAGCTTCGAGTACTTGCTGGGCACCGACCAGCAGGGGAGAGACGTCCTGGCCAACGTGGTACTTGGCACGCCGGCCACAGTGAAGATCGGTCTGATCGCGGGTGTGATTGGCGTCGGTGCTGGTACTGTGCTCGGTGTGCTTGCCGGCAATGCGGGAGGCGTAAGTGACGCCACCATTCGTTTGGTGATCGACGTGCTGTTGACCATACCCAACTTGATGGTGCTCGTGGTCGTCACGTCTATGTTGACGGGCGTCTCAGTCGAGGGGATGGGTCTGATCATCGCCGTGCTGGCCTGGATGTGGCCAGCGCGAACCGTGCGATCGCAGGTGCTGTCGATACGTGAGCGGATGTACGTGCAGGTCGCGCGGCTCAACGGGGTCAGCCCGTTTGGGATTGTCGTGCGCGAGCTGTTGCCGAACCTCGCGCCGTTTGTCGCCGCGAGCTTCGTCGGCACCGTCGCGGCGGCTATTCTGGCCTCGATCGGTCTGTCGGCGCTGGGCCTGGGACCCCAGAACGAGGCGTCGCTCGGTTTGACCATCTACTGGGCAATCTTCTACGGCGCTTTGATCAGGCAGCTGTGGTGGTGGTTCCTACCGCCGATTGTCATCACCGTCGTGCTGTTTGTCGGGTTGTTCATGATGACGGCTGGCCTTGATCGCATCGCCAACCCGAGATTGCGCACAACCGTCTGATCAGGTGTTATCGGGCTCACGGGCCCGCCGGCACCTGATCAGTACTTATCGCACCCCTCAGCGAAGTCGCTGTTGAGGTTGTGCGCCGCGTCGCCGTGCGTGAGGCCGCTCTGGGAATTGACGTGATAGCGAATCACGGTTGGTCCAAGAGCCTCCGCGTTGCGGGGAATGTCCACGATCCACTCGTTGGCACTCGCGGAAAAGCCCACGTCGGCCCGGTCAGATTTGTAGTGCATCGACGCCCACGCGTCGCAGGTGGCGCCAAAGAAGCCCCAAGGTTTCTGGGCCAGGTACCGCTCAACCGCCGCGACCGCCTGCTCGGGCTGCTGGACACGGAAATCACCGGTCGATGGCACCGGGTCCCGGCTGATCGGGGAAAGCACGACGGTGCCGTTGACAGGAGCCGTGCGCGGTTTGGCCGGATAGCCCGCCAACGTACATGCCTTCGAGAGCGCCTTGATGGTCTCGTACGTAAGCGCGTGCACCTCCATGTGCGCGTAGGTGTCGCTGTACGCCAGTGCGTCGAAGGTCGGGTAGGTGTAGTACGACGCGACCGCTTCGCGAGCCGCGCGAACAAACGCGACCAGTGCTGGGCGCAAATTGAAATCGGCTCTTGCCGTGCGTACCTGGATGTCGTCGAGCGTGTGGCGAATTTCGGGGACTGGTATGGCTTGTGCCCGCACGTCCTCGACCAGACCGTAGAACGTGTCGCAGACCACCTCACCGTCTGGCGTGACCAACCGCTTCACCGGGTCGGTGAAGCTCGCGGCGACAGCGGAGCCGAGCAGCGCGACCACACATGCCGGACCCACGTACGCAGGGAGCAACACTGCGCGGCGTGGCTTCGGCTGTGCTGGACGTGCAGCAGACTGGCGTAGCTGCCATGCGAACGCGATGAGCAGCGGTACGGTCTCGATCAAGTTGTAGATGAAGTGCAGGTCGGTGCGCTGCAGCGGAAGTCCACCACGTACTGCGCCTCCAAGCGACAGCCAGCCAGGTGTGCCGACGACGCCGGTGGTGAAATAGATCCACAGAATATAAGTGTGCTCGAGACCGTGCCAGCCGGCGAAGAGCGCCGTGAACCACAGCCACGGGTTGTCGCGAAACCGCACCAGCAACACGGCCGCGGCCACTAGAACCCACACGTTCCAGAGAAAGTGCACCCATTCGATATCGAGTACGCCGAAGACCCCGCGAGCAGCAGTCCCCGTCAGGTTCAACGTATGCAACTGGACCATCTGAGCCAAGTGCTCGAGGAAGTGCGCGGACTG
>VBGG01000229.1 GCA_005883405.1 Chloroflexota bacterium
GGCGTAATCCGGGCGTAGTGTTGAGTCGTTTCGGGTGATCGGTGCCCCAGCCAGGCCTGGAGCTCGAAGAGCGTCATCGGCTCCTTGGCGTTGTACAGCTGGCTGGCGATCGTGGCCCGAGCGCGATGGCTGGTGATGCGTCCGCGCGCATCTTCGAACGGGATGCCCGACTTGCGGCACAGCAGCGGAATCAACGTCTCGTTGAAGTACGACGTCCTTAGCGGACGGCCGCGCCAGGCGAACAATATCGCGACGCGCTCACTCGTCTTGCGATCGATAAACAGCGGCTGTGGCTTCCGCTGCAACTCCCACGCAGCAAAGGCCTCGCCGACCATGGGATCGACCGGTTTGGTGTAGCTGCCACCGGTCTTATGGGTGGGTACGTCCAGCAAGCACGTCGCGCCCTCATTACGCTCACGATCGGGCGTAACGCCAACTCCTGGCGCGCCGTCCGCCCTCTGCCAGCGGATGCACCCGACGCGCAGACGTACAAGCTCATCGCTGCGCAGACCGGTGAACAGCCATGCGATGGCGCTGGCTTTGACCAATGCGAGTGGGTAGGCCGGCCACCCCTGGCTTTCCGGCCGGAAGGACGTTGACCCGGTGGGCAGGTCCGCCTGCTCCAGATTCAGACCGGCCCAGAGGAGCTTCGCCCAGACGTCGTCCGCCAGCACTCGAGGATTGGGAGCGATCAGCGCTTTCACCGAGCGCGGAGTTGCAAACGTCCGGGTGGCATCGAAGCGTATGGGGCACCAACCCCACTCCTGGCAATCAATGAAAAACCTGCGGGTCGCACTCAGCAACCATGCCTTCGACCGCGCCAAGAGCGGTGCTCCACGGTGTTGCACATTGGTCGTGATCAGATCACCGACGATTCCATGGTCGACCGCGGCGAGGTATTCGATCGCCAGATCTCGAGTCCACTCATCGGGCGAGCGTACCGACGGATGCTCGCGGAACAGCCACCGCCCAGCCTTGAGCACACTGTAGTAGGTGCGTTGTACGGTGTTTGGCGCCAGGGTCGACGTCCGACGCCAGCGCTCGCACCACTCGACCCACACCGGATCCACGTCCGCGAGTGACGTCGTTTGATATACCCGGCGTCTCAGGCCGTGAGGCAGCAGGCCCATCCCGTGGAGCGCGTGTGCCACGCGATAGTACGCACGGCGACGCATCGATCGCGGTGGACTCCCTGCGTGTGCCTGCGCCAGGGCGTCGAGCGTGATCGCTTCGAGCTCGGCCCGACCGGCGTGGACCAGCAGCCTGGTGATGGCCGTCATCAACGCGACCCAATAATTGGAGTGAACTCCGTACCCAACCGTCCGGAGATACGCGCGCACTCGCTCCACTTCACGGTCGACCGCCTCGCTGCCAAACAATCGTCGCGCTAAAGTGGTCGCTTCGAGCCTCTCTATCGTGAGCGCATCGGCACCCGTGAGACCACCGAAATGGATGCCGATTGCCAGTACGGCTGCACGGCAGGAGATGCCCTCCGTGCCCGCGGCGGCCAGCCACGTGTCGGGATCCCAGCTGCCCCACGCCGTGCCGTACGTCCACATCGCATGCAGGACGACACCTTGGACTCGATAAATGGTGTGGCGATGAAGACACAGCAACGCGCCGGCATCATCCATCGGCGCGAATAGACGTTTGAGTGTGCGCCGCGTGTGCATCGATCGGAGCCCGAGCGCACCTGGAGCCACGGCCGCCGTCACTTCCGCCCACTCCTCAGCCGTGAAATAGGTTGGGCCGACGCTGGTGGTAAACGCGCGCTCGGCGCGAGCTTCCACGGCCATTAATGCGAACCTTGCGCAAGCAGCTCGGCTATCTGCGCGACACGCCAGGCGTGCACTTCCGCCATGCCGCGCGCCAGCTTCGCGGCCAGTTCCCGCCCAGAGAGGTGAATGTACTGGAGCGTGGTCGCCAGGCTGCGATGGCCGGCGAAGGTGGCGATCGCGTGTAGCTCCCATCCAGTGCGCGCCAGATCCGTCAGGCAGAGATGGCGCAGCGTGTGGGTGCTGAAACGGGGAACGTTCGCCCTGAGCGCCAACGCGCGCACCACCTTCGACCAGGTCCACAGCGTGATAGGCGCGGCACGATTGCGGTGTGAAGTGGAGAGGAATAGCGGCCCACGCGCCGCACTCAACTGGCGCCGTTCGCCGAGATAATCGCGGAGCAGCACCCCCGTCGCGGCGGAGTAGGGCACGATGCGTTCGCGACGGCCTTTGGTCGTTTCCGCTCTGACACGGAGCGTGCGATGGGCTGGGTCAAGATCGTCAGTGCGCAGGCAGCACAACTCTTCGCGACGCAGCCCGGCGTCGTATGCCAGCGCGAGCATCAGGCGGTTGCGTTATGGCTCTGCTTTGGCAACCTCCAGAAGATTGCGCCACTGCTCGTCGGATGGGATCCACGGCAGTTTCGTAAACCGCGGCACGAGCCCTCGGTCGCGAGAGCCACCGAATGCCTTTCCCGGCGTGTACCGGCCGCGGCCAACTGGATTCGTCTCGCGTCGGCCCTCTTCGATCAGATAGTCGTAAAACAGGCGGACTGCAACAAGGCGCTGCTGGAGCGTGGCGTTGGCCAGCCCGACGCCGGAATCGAGATGGACAACGTTGGGGCCACGCCGACTCGGCCGCTGCGTGAGGTCTCTCACGTAACGTGCAATCTCGGCCCGTTGTGCGGTCAGCGGATCGACACCGTTGCGGTCGCAAATCGCGAAGTAAT
>VBGG01000230.1:0-382 GCA_005883405.1 Chloroflexota bacterium
GGTCGCGTGCTGTAGTCTTCCTCGCCGCTGGCCAGGAGATCGAAGGCGATGAAGGTGGCCGGGGTCTCGCGCGACAGCCTGGTCACCCGACTCGAGGCGGGATGGATGCGTTGCTGTAGCGGGTCATCGGCTTCCCGTTCCGCGAGCCGATCTCCACCTCGTCGCCGTCGCGGAAGATGATCGATCGAATGCCGTCCCACTTGGGTTCGAAGCTCAGTGGACCATCGGGGATCCGCGGCACTGATTTGGCCGACATCGGAGCAACGGGCGGCATCACAGGTAAGCGCAAGCCAGTCATTTGTCGCCGACCGGTGTTTGTTTCGGCACGTCAGATACCACCCATTCGGTCACGACACGTAGCGCCGCGCAGGTACTGCACACT
>VBGG01000230.1:437-2054 GCA_005883405.1 Chloroflexota bacterium
GCACCGGTGGCAGTCGCAGCCTGGTGGTAGGCGGCAGTGCGCTCGCGGCTTCAGCCGAAGAGATCAAGAAGCAGGCAATCCAGATTGCGTCTGGTCTGTTCGAGGTTTCGCCCGGCATTCGGCAACGGTGGCGTCCATGTCGTAGGCGTCCCGGACCGACGCCTGTCACTTGGAGAGATAGCCGCGGCTAACAGCAACGGGCGGCATCACAGGTAAGCGCAAGCCAGTCATTGTCGCCGACCGGTGTTTGTTTCGGCACGTCAGATGCCATCCATTCGGTCACGACACGTAGCGCCACGCAGGTACTGCACACTACTCTCCTTGCCTATGAGCGTTTTCACCTCGGCCGAGATCGCCTACCTCGAGTCACAGCGGCTCGCCCGGATCGCGACTGCAGCATCGAACGGCCAGCCGCATGTCGTCCCCGTGTCGTTCCGCTACAACGCGGATGAAGACACGATCGACGTCGGTGGGCATGGCTTTGCGCAGCGCAAGAAGTACCGTGATGTCCAGGCGAACCCACGCGTGGCAATCGTGGTCGACGACCTGGCTACGATCGACCCGTGGCGGCCGCGGATGATCGAGATCCGCGGCGACGCGGAGATCGTGCCGACCGGCGGCGACCGAATCGGTCGCGGCTTCGACGCGCCGATGTTCCGCATCCGGCCCAGGCGGATTGTCAGCTTCGGCATCGAAGGCGATGGATCGTTTGAATTGAAATCTCGTTCGGCGCGATGAGCTCACCTATCCTGGTCACCGGCGGAACAGGCATGCTCGGGAGGCACGTCGTCCGGCGTCTGCGGGAGGCCGGCTGCGACGTACGCGTGCTTAGCCGGCGCAAGCATTCGCCAGGGGACGGCGTGGAGTTCGTGACCGGCGACCTGGCCTCAGGCGAGGGTATCGAGGCCGCCGTGGCCGGCGTCGGGACGATCGTGCACCTGGCGGGCAGCGCTAAAGGCGACGAGGCCAAGGCGCGCAGCCTGGTACGGGCAGCATCCCGCGCGGGCGTGCGCCACCTGGTCTACATCTCGGTGATCGGCGCCGACCGCGTCCCGATGGTCAGCGGTATCGACCGCGCGATGTTCGGCTACTTCGGGTCCAAGCTGGCCGCGGAGCGTGTGGTGTCCGACTCCGGGCTGCCGTGGACGACGCTCCGCGCTAGCCAGTTCTATGACCTGCTTTTGATGGTGGCGGAGCAGATGGCAAAGCTGCCGCTGATTCCAGTCCCAGCCGGCTTCCGATTCCAGCCGGTCGACACCGACGAGGTGGCGGCCCGTCTCGTGGAACTGGCGCTCGGCGAGCCGGCCGGCCTGGTGCCCGACATGGCCGGACCGCGGGTGTACGCAATGGCCGACCTGGTCCGCGGATACCTGCGGGCGCGGCACAAGCGCCGGCTGTTCGTGCCGCTCCGACTCCCGGGCCAGGCTGCCCGCGCCGTCCGCGCTGGCGCCAATCTGTCGCCCGAACGAAACGTGGGTCACCGGACCTGGGAGGACTTCCTGGCAGAGCGGCTGAGCTCGCCGCGCGGCAGCAGGTCCGGACCCGCATAGCCATGATCGTCGACGTGCACTGTCACGCATGGCCGGATGCAATCGCCGAACGCGCCATGGCTGGGCG
>VBGG01000230.1:2304-11313 GCA_005883405.1 Chloroflexota bacterium
GTGGCGGCTCCGGTGAAGTGAACGAGCGGGCAACGCCGCGGATGATCCGCGATATCGCCCGAGCGTTTCCGAACCTGCGGCTCATCGCGTGCCACTTTGGCGGCTACCACCAGCTCGACGCGGCCGAAGAGGAGCTGCTCGGGCAGAATGTCTACCTGGAGACGTCGTGGCCGCCGAGCATGGCCGCTCTGGCGCCAGAGCGCATCCGCTCCATCATCGACCGCGACGGCGCCGAGCGCGTCGTGTTCGGCTCGGACTGGCCAATGGCCGACCCTGGCGCCGAGATCGCGTCCATCCGCCGACTGGGTCTTGGTGAGGAGCAGACGGCCGGCATTCTTGGCCAGAACTTCGTGCGACTGGTCGGGGGCGATCAATAACACGGCTCGTGGACAGCGTCCTCGTCGAAACCAAAGGTCCGGCGGTGTGGATCCGCCTCAACCGACCCGAGCGACGCAACGCCTTCGATCCGGAGATGTCGGCAGAGATCGTTCGGGCGCTCGAAAACGCGTCGTCGGCGCGTGCGGCGGTGATCACCGGCTCAGGCGGCAGCTTCTGCGCCGGCGGGTCACTCCAGAAGCTCAGCACGCCGAAGGTGGCTGACATGCGGCTGCTCTACCGCTCATCGCTGCAGCTGTTCGACGCCATCCGCGGCTGCCCGCGTCCGGTCATCGCCGCGGTCAACGGCGCGGCTGCCGGCGGCGGCAACGAGCTGGTCGTGGCGTGTGACCTGGCGGTGGCGGCGCGATCGGCGACCTTCGGACAGACCGGGCCGCGCGTGGGCAGCGCACCGGTCACCGGGGCGACGAACGTCATGGGTATCCAGGTCGGCGAGAAGCGCGCCAAGGAGCTCAGCCTGCTGTGCCGGCGCTACTCAGCCGACCAGGCGCTGGCCATGGGCCTGGTCAACGCGGTGGTCGAGGATGGCCAGCTCGAGGCGACCGCCAGCGCCTGGTGCGACGAGCTGGCTCAGCTCAGTCCGCGCTACCTGGAGATCACCAAGGTGAGCTCGAACATCTGGTGGAACGCCGCGCGGGATTCGTTCACGAATGGGCTCGAAGCCCTCATTCAAGCGGTCGGCAGCCCAGATATGATCGAGGGCGCGACGGCGTTTCTGGAGAAACGACGGCCGCGGTTCCCCGACCCGGACGGCTAGATCAGTCGACGCTGATCGCGCACTCCGGGCAGCTATCGGCGCCCAGGCGCGCGGCGTCTTCGAGGCCGGGCGGCACTTCCTCGAAGAGGACGTATGAATGGCCGTCATCCTCTGGCACAGCTCCGGGTCTACTCGCACTCGCATCGATGTCTGCTTCCCTCCTGCAACGACGACTGACCGCGCACGTAGATCATCCTCCGCCCCGCCACCGTTGACAAATCTCGCAATCCAGTATAACAATGATCACCATTAGGCACGATGCCTGAGCCGGAGAACGAGGAGCTGATGACTACCCACGGACGCTGCCCGGTCGTGCACTTTGACCACAACTCGCAGGACCACTCCGCCGACCCCGTCGCTTCGTACCGCGCCTTGCGCGAATCGGCCCCGGTGGCCTGGACGTCGGCCCACGGCGGCTACTGGGTGTTATCCGACTACGCCAGCGTCTTCGACGCCGCGCGCGACGACGCCGTGTTCTCGTCGGCGCGCAACAGCTCCGGCGGCGAAGGCCTGACGGTCGTCATCCCCAAGACGCCAATGCACCTGCACATCCCGATCGAGATCGACCCGCCCGACTTCCGCAAGTACCGCAACGTGATCAATCCGATCGCCGCGCCGGCCGCGGTGGAGCGGCAGCTGGCGCGCATCGAGCACTACACCACCTGGTTCGTCGACCAGGTCATCGAGAGCGGCGAGTGTGACTTCGCGCAGATCATTGGCGTGCCGTCGATCGTGACCATCGACTGGCTGGGTCTGCCGGTGGAGGACTGGCGGCGCTACTCGTCGGCCCACCACGCCGTGCTGGCTGCCGTGCGCGAGAGCCGCGAGTGGATCCAGGCCACCACCGTCGATTTCCCGTACGTGTCGCAGCAGATGCGCGACACCATCGCTGCCCGCCGCGCCGAGCCGCGGGACGATGCCATCAGCTACCTGGTCCAGCAACAGGTCGACGGTCGATCGCTGACGGACGAAGAAGTCTTCTCGATGGTTGAGCTGCTCATCGCCGGCGGCGTGGGCACCACCGCCTCGCTGGTCAGCCAGACGCTGGTGTGGCTGTTCGAGCACCAGGACGTCCGCGGCCGCCTGATCCAGCAGCCTGAATTGCTCGAGCGGGCTGTTGAGGAGTTCTTGCGCTACTTCTCGCCAACCCAGGCGCTCGCGCGAACGGTGGCGCAGGACACGGAGTTCCACGGTTGTCCGATGCGCACCGGCGAGCGCGTGCTGCTGGCGTGGAGCTCGGCCAATCGCGATGCGGCGGACTTCGAGCGACCCGACGAGATCGATATCGAGCGCTGGCCCAATCGGCACGCGGCGTTTGGAGTCGGCGTGCACCGCTGTGCCGGGTCGCACTTCGGCCGGGCGATGGCGAAGTCCCTGCTGGGCCAGATTCTGGAGCGCATGCCCGACTACACCATCGATCTCAGCCAGGTCGAGCGGTATCCACACCAGGGCACCAACACGGGCTTCCAGCGCATCCCGGCCCGCTTCACGCCCGGCCAGCGCCGCCTCGCCAACACCGAGTTAGGTTTCGCCTCTCCCTCTGGGAGAGGCCGCGCGTAGCGCGGGTGAGGGGTGCGCACGAGATCAAACGTTCGCGAAGATACGCACCCCTCACCCCAGCCCTCTCCCAGAGGGAGAGGGAGCGCTCAGCCTACGCCGAGGAAGGCTTCGACCACGCCGGCGTGGCTGGTGATCTCCGCCGACGTGCCCTGCAGCACCACTCGCCCCTGCTCCAGGACGTACGCCTGGTGGGCGATCTCCAGCGCATAGGTGGCGTTCTGCTCGACCATCAGGATTGAGGTCCCCGAGCGGCCAATCGCCGCCACCGACTCCATGATCTTCTCGACCATGACCGGCGCCAGGCCCATCGACGGCTCGTCCAGCAGGACGATCACCGGCTCGGCCATCAGCGCCCGGCCGAAGGCCAGCATCTGCTGCTCCCCGCCGCTCAGGAAGCCGCCGCCATGGGCCGCGCGCCAGCAGGACGCGAATCGGTGGTCTAGCACCACCCGACTCTACCAATCAATGCGCATGATTACAACAGTTTGGGGGTCACAAAGCGGGCACCGCGGCTCAGGTGTCCCACACCACGCGGCGGTTGAGTACCTCGGGGAACTTGCGCTCCGCGTACCGCACGTACTCGTCAATGTGCGTCCGCATCGCCTCGCGCGCGGCCTCAGGCTGACGCTGCTCGAGCGCCTGGTAGATCCGCTGGTGCGCCTTCAAGATCGGCCCGCGGCGGTGGGTGGGGTACTCGATGCCGAGCGCGGTGCCATCCAGAATGCCCATCAACGCGTCGACCACGTAGCCGAACAGTGGGTTGGCGGAGGACCAGGCGATGATGTCGTGGAAGCGCTTGTTGGCCTCCAGGAACACGGCCTCATCCAGGTGCAGCTCCATGCTGGTGATGGTCTCGGCCAGATCGGCCAGGGCTTCGGGGCTGATGCGCGTGGCCGCCAGCTCGGCCATGATCGGCTCCAGGCCACTGCGCGCCTCGACGACCGTGCGGAAGCGCGCGTCGGAAAACTGGAGCAGCAGCAGGAGCAGCGTGGCCAGGTTGCTGGCATCGGGTCGCTCGACCACCGGCCCGCCGCCAGGCCCGGGCTTCAGCGACAATATGCCTTGTAGCTCGAGGAAGCGCAGCGCCTCGCGCAGGGTCCCGCGGCCGATCTGGTACTCCTGGAACATGACCTTCTCGGGCGGCAGCTTGTCGCCCGGTCCCAGGTCCATGCGTTCGATGTCACGCACGATGCGTCGAGCGACCAGCAGCGCCGTCTTCGGCGCACGGGCGGGTATGGCTCCGTTGCGGGAGCGCCAGGGGAATGCGCGCCGATCCGCGGCACCGTTGGTGTTCATCGGGGTGCCATGCGCAGCGCGCCGTCGAGCCGGATGGTCTCGCCGTTGAGCATGGGATTGTCGATGATGTGCAGCGCGAGCGCGGCGTACTCGCTGGGCACGCCGAGCCGCCGCGGATGCGGCACCGATGCTGCCAGCGAGGCGCGCACCTCTTCGTTCACCCGCGCCAGGATGGGCGTGTCGAAGACGCCCGGGGCGATCGTGCACACGCGGATCTGTTTGCCGGCCAGGTCTCGCGCGGCGACGAGCGTCATACCCACAATGCCCGCTTTGGACGAGGCATACGGCAGCTGGCCAATCTGGCCTTCCCAGGCAGCGATCGAGGCGGTCAGCACACACACCCCGCGCTCGTCGTCGACCGGTGCATACGCCGCCATGCGCGCCGCTGTCAGCCGCAGCATGTTGAAGGTGCCGAAGAGGTTCACGCGTACCACTGTCTCGAACAGCTCCATCGATCCCGGACGGCCGTCTCTTTCGACCAGGCGCAGCGCGCCACCCCGACCCGCGCAGTGCACCAGCGCGCGAAGCGGTCCGAGGCGCTCCGCCTCGTCGAGTGCGGCGTTGACCGCGGCTTCGTCCGTGACGTCGGCGGCCGCGAACCGCGCGCGGTCGCCGAGCTCGCGTGCGACCTCCGCACCCGCCGACGTCGGCAGGTCGACAATCACCACGCATGCGCCGCGCGCGGCAAGCTGCCTGGCGGTCGCCAGACCGAGGCCCGAAGCCCCACCGGTGACGACGGCGGAGGCTGCTGTCAGATCCATGAGCTGCGCTTGTCCTTCCGTTAGATGCGTTCTACGATCAACGCGTTAGCCATACCGCCGGCCTCACACATCGTTTGCAGGCCATAGCGGCCGCCCGATGCCTCGAGCGCATTCAGCAGTGTAGTGAACAGACGGCTGCCTGAGGCGCCGAGGGGATGGCCGAGCGCGACCGCGCCGCCGCGGACGTTGAGCCGCTCGCCGTCGTCGACGCCTAACTCGGCCTGCCAGGCCAGCGGCACCGACGCGAACGCCTCGTTGACTTCGAACAGGTCGATGTCGTCCAGGCCCAGCCCGGCGCGCGCCAGCACTTTGCGGCTGGCGGGAATGGGACCGGTGAGCATCAGCACTGGATCGTCGCCGCACACCGCGGTGGCGACGATGCGCGCGCGTGGGCGGAGGTTGAGTGCGGCGGCGCGTTGCTCGCTCATGATCAACACTGCGCTGGCGCCGTCGGTGATCTGCGACGAGTTGCCGGCGGTGATCTTCCACTCGATCTCAGGGAAGCGGGCGCAGTACTCGGGTATGGCGAACGCCGGCTTGAGCTGGCCCAGACGCTCGGCTGTCGTCTGTGCGCGAATGGTCTCGTCGGCCGTCACGCTGAGCGTGCCTGCCTCGGATGGCACGCGTATCGGCACGATCTCGGCGTCGAACGCCCCCGCGTCGCGTGCCCGCGCGGCTCGCTGGTGCGAACGGTAGCTGTACCTGTCGAGCTGTTCGCGGGATAGCTGCCAGCGCGCGGCGACCAGCTCGGCCGAGACGCCCTGGGGCACCAGGCCGGGCGCGAAGCGCGCCGACACCGCCGCACCGTATGGGTCCTTACCCGCCCGCGGGGAGCCCATCGGCACACGGCTCATCGACTCCACGCCGCCGGCGATCACCAGGTCGTAGGCGCCGGCCATGACACCCTGGACGGCGAAGTCGATGGCCTGCTGACCGGAACCGCACTTGCGTTCGATGGTGACCGACGGCACGTGAGTCGGGAAGCCGGCCGCCAGCCAGGCCTGGCGGCCGGGCGTGGCGGACTGCTCGCCGGCCTGTCCGACGCAGCCGATCAGCACGTCGTCCACGCTGCCGGGGTCGATACCGGTGCGCTGCACGAGGGCAGCCAGCACCTGGGCGAGCAGGTCGACCGGGTGCAGGCTGGCCAGCGCGCCGTCGGCTTTGCCGCGGCCCATGGGTGAGCGCACGGCGTCGACGATCACGGCCTCCAGGCGATGCGCAGAATTCATGATCATGGTGAGTATAGTCCTGTCGTCTTGAAGTCCGGCCGTGAGCCGACGCCGCCACCCTCTTGACACGAATTCATGATTACGAATATCATGGATCCCGCATGGCCCTGATGTCAACCCCGCGGCTCGTCCGCGACGATGATGCGCAGCGCGAGCAGATGCGTGCCCTGGCCGCCGACGTGGCCGCCGAGCGCTACGCGCCGCGTGCCGCGGAGTGGGACGCCAACCGTACCCCCTTCCCGATCGAAGAGCGCCGCTTCCTCGGCGCCCTCGGCTTTCTCGGCATCACCCATCCCGAACGTTTTGGCGGCCTCGGCGCGCCGCTGCTCGACGCCCTGGTCGTGCTCGAGGAGCTCGCCAAGCAGTGCCGCCCGGCCGCGTTCCAGGTGTTCGAGGCCAATACCGGACCGGCCCAGGTGCTCAACCTGCTCGGCAGCGAGGAGCAGCGCGCGCGCTACCTGCCGGCGATCGTCCGCGGTGATGCCACCATGGCGCTGGCTATCTCCGAGCCGGATGCCGGCTCGGCCGCGACCGATCTCGCCACGCGTGCCACGCTGGCCGACGGCAGCTACTTGGTCAACGGCACAAAGCGCTGGATCTCCAACGGCGGTGAGGCGGACCACTACCTGGTGTACGTGCGGCTGAACGACCGCCCCGGCGCGAAAGCTATCGGCGCACTCATCGTCGACGCCAACACGCCTGGGGTGAGCTTTGGCGCGTCGGAAAAGCTGATGGGCTTCCGCGGCATTCCGTCGGCCGACATCATCTTCGAGGACGCGCACGTGCCTGCCGAGAACCTGCTCGTTGGCGCCGGCCGCTTTCGCGACCTGTTCGGCGGCTTTTCCATCGAGCGGCTCGGCAACGCGACGATGAGTCTGGCCATCGCGCAAGCAGCCCTCGATCGCAGCCTGGCCTACGTTCACGAGCGCAAGCAGTTCGGCAAGCCGCTGATCGAATTCCAGAGCATCCAGCTGACGCTCGCCGACATGCTGATGCAGGTCGAGGCGGCGCGCTTGCTGATCTACCGCGCGGCCGCCAATGCCGACCACGGCCTACCCAACTCGCTCGAGGTCTCGCTGGCCAAGTGCACCGCCAACGAGATGGCCAAGCGGGTGACCGATCTGGCGATGCAGGTGCACGGCGGCAATGGCTACACCGAGGAGTACGGTCTGGAGCGGCTGCACCGCGACGCGCACGGCTGGGCGATCGCCGGCGGCACGCCCACCATGCAGCGCATTCGCATCGTCTCCGAGCTGCTGGGACGCAGCTTCGACCAGCGGCGCTGAGCAGATCATCCGCACGGGAGGGGACGCGTATGTTCGAGTTGCCCAAAGCGCACGTCGAGCTGTTCCAGGCGGCGCGTGAGCTGGCCTCGACGGTTGAGGACCGAGCGGCCATTGCCGACGAGTCTGTGGTCATCGACCAGCCCATGCTCGACGCGCTGCGCGCGAGCGGTCTGGTGGAGCTGTGCGTACCGGCGGCCTACGGCGGCCGCCACGAGCGCGTCGACCCGCTGTCCGTCACCGTGGTGCGCGAGGCGCTGATGGCCACCTCGGCTCATCTCGATTCGCTGTTCGCCATGCAAGGCATCGGCAGTTATGCGCTCGGAGCGGCTGGTGGCAAAGAGCTGCGCGAGCGCTGGCTCCCGCGCGTCGTGTCGCTCGAAGCCATCGCCGCGCTGGCGCTGACCGAGCCGGAAGTGGGCTCGGACCTGCGCGCCATCACCACCCGCATCGACTCACACGGCGAGCGGCTCGTGGTGAGTGGCCACAAGTCGTTCATCACCAATGCCGGCGCCGCCAGCTTCTACACCGTGCTCGGCAAGGAGGCGGACGCGTACTCGCTGGTCCTGGTGCCCGCCGAGACGCCGGGCGTGCAGATCACCAGCGGGCCGCCGCTGCTCGCGCCGCATGTGCTGGGCGAAGTGCGGCTCGACGATGTGGAGGTGCCCGCCAGCTACCGCGTCGGCCAACCAGGCGAGGGGTTCTCGCTGGTGCTGGCGACGCTGGCCATCTTTCGCGTCTCGGTCGCTGGCGCCGCGGTCGGGCTCGCCCAGGCGGCACTGGACGAGGCGGTGCGGCATACCACGGGCCGCCGTCAGTTCGGCGCGCGCCTGGCTGACCTCGGGCCGATCCCGCATCTGCTGGGCACGTCGTGGGCCGAGATCGAGATGGCGCGCGCCTTCACCTACAAGGCCGCCGCGCTGGCCGCGGCTGAGCCGCTCGAGAATCTGCACTGGTCGTCGATGGCCAAGGTCAACGCCACCGAGATCGCCGGACGGGTGGTCGATCGCGCCGTACAGGTGATGGGCCGCTTCGGGCTGATCGCCGGGTCCAAGATCGAGCGGCTGTACCGTGAGGCGCGGCCGATGCGGATTTACGAAGGCGGCAGCGAGGTGCTGGTCAGCCAGCTGGCGCGCAAGCTGACCCGAGAAAAAACTCCCTCTCCCTCTGGGAGAGGGCTGGGCCTGCCCCGTGGAGCGCAGCGGAGCGCGGGGTGAGGGTGGCCTTCTCGCCCGACGCGTGCTCATCTATTGTAATCATACGCAGGATATCGTAGGCTGATCGCAGAAGTGGCGGCGAACGCGACTGGCGTCTCCGCTGCGCCTGACACGTGAAAGGGGAAAGCACTGTGTCCTACACCTTTACCGTTCCACGCGCGGTGGCGGGACTCTCCGGCGCGGCATTACTGGTCGCCTCCGCGTGCACGCCGGCGCCCGCCGCTCCGAGCACCGAGCCCTACAAGATCGGCGTGGTCGCCACCCTCAGCGGCAGCCTCGCCTTCGTCGGCAAGGTCCAGCTCGACGCGCTCACCGCGCTGGTCGATTCGGTCAACAAGGACGGCGGGATCAGCGGCCGCAAGATTGAGCTCGCCGCCGAGGACGCCCAGGATGCGCCAGCGTCGGTCACCGCCTTCCGCAAGCTGGATCAAGAAGGCGTGCTGGCCATCTACGGTCCGCCGATCAGCGGTTCGCTGGAAGCGGTCACCTCCCTTGCCAATCAGCTGAAAA
>VBGG01000230.1:11347-16893 GCA_005883405.1 Chloroflexota bacterium
TGACCTTCGCCAATTCACTGGGCAATGGCAAGCCAATCAAGGTGGCCACGGCCCAGGCGGATACCGCCGCCGGCGCGAAGTGGGTCCAGAACGTCAAAGAGCTGTGGGGGCCGAAGTACAACATCACCGTCACCAGCAACACCACCCTGCCGCTGACCGCGGCCGACCTTGCCCCGCAGGCGCAATCCATCCTGAGTGGCGACCCTGACATGTTCCTGACCGAGGCGTCCGACGCGGGTGCGACGACGCTCATCCCGGCCCTTCGCCAGCGCGGCTTTAGTGGGCCGATCATCCTGTACAGCAGCACTGGCTCGGAACCAACGCTTCAGAAGCTCAACGATCCGAACGTGTACGCCGAGAAGGACATTGCCTACCCCGGCAGCGACGAGACGGGCAAACCCGGCGTCGCCAGGTTCAACGCCATCGTCAACGGCGCTGGTCACATGGACGAGGCCAGAAACAACCCACTGTACGGCCGTGGGTACGTGGGCGGCCTCGCGCTGGTTGAGGCGCTCAAAAAGTGCGGCACTGCTTGCAACCGCGATAGTCTGAATGCCGCGCTGAACGACCTGAACGTCGACACCCAGGGGCTCACTCCAGCGCCGATCAAGCTGACCAGGGAGAACCACCAGGCTATCGGTGCAGCCCTCTTCTGGGTCTACAAGGAAGGCAAGCTCCAGCTGGCCGATCAGAAGAGCTACCCGTCCAGCATCTACGACAAGCCCTGAGGCAGCATGCTCTCTCCTTGGCGAGTCGATTCGCCTCTCCCTCTGGGAGTGGCCGCGCGTAGCGCGGGTGAGGGTGGCGTACGAGATCTCGCGTTGGTGCTCGTAGGCCACCCTCACCCCAGCCCTCTCCCAGAGGGAGAGGGGGACGACGCATGCGCCGGCTGATGTGGCCCAGGCTGGCGGTCGCCCTCGTGCTGCTGCTGCTGGCGTTCGGCGCGATCGAGGTGCTGCCGGTCACCTGGCTCGACCTGGTCAACACGGCCATGCTGGCAGCCATCGCCGCGCTGGCGCTCAACCTGGTCATGGGCCACACCGGACTGGTGTCGATCGGCAACGCCGCCTTCCTGGCCGTCGGCGCGATCGGCGCCGTGGAAGGCGCGCTGTATCTCCACCAGAGCTTCCCAGTCTCGATACTGATCGGCGCCATCGCCGCGGCCATCGCGGGTGTGATCGTGGCCCTGCCGTCGTTCCGCATCAGCGGCCTGTATCTGGCGGTGGGTACGCTGTCGTTCCACTTCATCGTGCTGTACGCGGTGCAGCAGGTCCAGACGGCTCAGGCGGGCGCCAGCGCCTATCTGCTACCACTCGCGACGATCGGCCCGCTGACCCTGGTATCGCTGCAAAGCTGGGGCCGCGCGATCCTGGTGCTGCTCGTGGTGGTGTTCCTCGCCTACCGTACGCTGTTGCTCAGGAAACCTGGCCGGGTGTGGCGGGCCATCCGCGAAAACCCGTTGATGGCTGAGATGAGCGGCGCGGCCATCGGCCCGTACAAGCTGAGCTCGTTCGCGCTCAGCTCGTTTCTGGTCGGCCTGGCCGGCGCGGTGCAGGCGTATTACCTGACGACCGCCACGTACGAGAGCTACACCCTCGACCTGGCCGTGCTGTACATCGCCATGGTGGTACTGGGCGGCATGGGCAGCCTGTACGGCCCGATCGTCGGCGCCTTCCTGCTTACCCTGCTGGCGCAATCTCTGGAACGTATCTTCGGCGTGCTTGGTCTCGGCGTGGTGGTCAGTACGGCCAACACCTTCCTGGTGCGTGGCATGCTGGTCGGCCTGATCCTGGCCGCGGTGATCCTGTTCGAGCCGCGCGGCCTGGCGGCCTTGTTGAGCAGACTAGGCGACGCCATCCTTGCACGCTGGCCAGTGGCGCGGACCCGCGTACCGATCGAAAGCCGCGGACAGCCGACGTGAGCGACGCGGTGCTCGAGGTCCGCGACGTGTCGGTCTCCTATCCAGGTGGCGGTGTGGCGCTCGATCGGGCGTCGCTGAGCGTGGCCGCTGGCGAGATCGCGGTCGTGGTGGGCCCGAACGGTGCCGGCAAGACGACGCTGTGCCGCGCGGTGGCCGGCTATCTGCCCGGCGAGCGCGTGCGCGTCAGCGGCTCGGTGAAGGTCCGCGGCGCGGAGCTGGCTGGCAAGGATCCGGCCAACATCGCACGGGCGGGCGTGTGCTTCATCCCCGAGCGACAGAAGGTGTTTGCGACGCTGACCGTCGCCGAGAACCTGGAGCTCGCCCGCCGTCAGACAGCACGCGATCCACGCAGCGCCGCCGTCGACGACGAGCACGTCTCGCGCATGTTCCCCATCCTGCGCGAACGGCGCACGCAGCCAGCCGGATTGCTCAGCGGGGGTGAGCAGCAGATGCTGGCCCTCGCGCGCGCCTTCTTGAGTCGACCGGCGCTGATTGTGATCGACGAGCCGTCGCTCGGCCTCGCGCCGGTGGTCATCCAGACGGTCCTCGGCGCCTTGCGCCAGGTGGCCGCCGAGTTGAACGTGGCCGTGCTGCTCGCCGACCAGAACATCATCAACACCCGAGAGTTGGCGACGCGCCTGTACGAGATGCGCGCGGGTGAGCTGATCCAGAGTCAGACCGGCGCGGCGGTCGGTGACTACTTCGCCGGGCACGGAGCCCCGGCCAGGTGAGCACGCCTGAGCAGCCGGCCACTGTGACTTCGCCTGGCGCGGCCGACGACGCGGTGCTCGTCGTGGACGGTCTGGGCGTCCGCTTCGGTGGACTGCGAGCGCTTCATGGCGTCTCGCTCGGTGTCCGCCGTGGCGAGATTGTCGGATTGATCGGCCCGAACGGGGCGGGAAAGACGACGCTGGTCAACTGCCTCTCGGGCGTCGTCCGCAACGACTCGGGCTCGATGACCTTCGAGGGCAAGCGCATCGACGGCTGGCTGCCGCATGCGCTGTCGCGGGCAGGCATCGGACGCACCTTCCAGAACGTGTCCAGAATGAGCGGTATCGGCGCACGTGACCTGATCCTGCTTGGCCGCGAACGGTTTATGCCCGCCGGCGTGGTGCGCTACCTGCTGCCGAACGCGGGCCGCTGGGAGCACGCTCAGACCGAGGCCGTGCTGGAGATCGCCGAGCACCTGGGCATCCTCGACTGCGTCGCGGCGAACCAACCCGTCGACGCCTTGCCCTACGGCACGCGCAAGCTGGTGGACACCGGTCGGGCGCTGGCGTGCGAGCCGCGCCTGCTCCTGCTCGACGAGCCCGTCGCCGGCATGAATCGAGAAGAGAAGGATGCCATTCGCGAGGCGATTACGCGGACGCGCCAGCGGCGCGACATCGCTCAACTTGTCGTAGAGCACGACCTGGCGTTCATCGGCAAGCTGGTGGATCGCGTGTACGTGATTGCATCGGGGGCGAGCGTCACCGACGGCAGCTACGCCGAAGTGATGGCGCATCCCGATGTGATCGAGAAATACCTGGGCACGGCGGTAGCCCCGTCGTCCGAGGACGACACGACCCGTGCGGCGAGCCCGCGACCGGAGGAGGCGTACCGATGAACCTCGACCTGCTCGTCAGTGCGCTGGTGCTCGGGTCAATCTATGCCCTGATCACCGTCGGGTACGTGGTCGTCTTCCGCGCCAGTGGCATCTTCAACTTCCTGCACCCGGACCTCATGCTGATCGGCGCGCTCACGTACACGACGTTTGCGGGAACGGACAATGGCGTGGGCTTCAGCGTGGCCGTGGTGGTTTCGGTCCTCGCCGTCAGCGTGTTAGGCGGTCTGATCTACGTCGCGTCGGTGGACCGGACTTCGGGCATGCCGCATTGGATCCAGATGATTCTGACGATGGGCCTGTCGATCGCCGCGGTCAATGCGGCGCAACTGGTGTGGGGCGGCAACCTGCGCCACCTGACGCTGCCCTATCCAAACACCACAGTAGACCTGCCGGGCGTGAGGACGACGACGACCGACCTGATCATCGTGGTCGTCAGCGTGGTGCTGTGCACGTTCCTGTACTGGTTGCTGACTCGCTCGTCGTTCGCGATCGGGTTTCGCGCCGCGGCCGAGAACCCGGTGCTGGCGGCCTATCACGGCATCCAGTTGCGGCGGTGGTACGGCGGCGCGTGGGCGCTGGCCTCCGGCGCCGCGGTGGTTGCCGGGCTCGCCTACTCCAGCAAGGTGCCGCTCGATCCGTCGCTGGTGAATGTCGGCTTGCTTGCGTTCCCGGCGGCGCTGCTCGGCGGTATGGACAGCATCTCGGGCGCGTTCATCGGCGCGCTGGTGCTCGCTCTGGTGCAACAGGTCGCGGCTGTTCAGTTCGGCACCCAATCAGCCGTTCCGCTGTCGTATGCGGTCGCGCTGGTCGTGCTCATGCTGCGGCCGCAAGGATTGTTCGGTCAGCGGGTGCTCACCCGCGTCTAAGGAGGTTCCGCGCGATGGTTCAGGTCGGCCTATTACTGAGCGACGTACCGAGCACGGTGCCGCCCGCCCAGCAGTTCAAGGACATCGTCAGCGTGGCGCAGACCGCCGAGCGCAACGGCTTCACCTACATCGCCATCGGGCAGCACTTCCTGTACGGCGACCTGCGCTGGCTGCAGCCGGTGCCGCTGCTCGCGCGCCTGGCGGCCGAGGTCGGCCCGCGGGTGCGGCTGGTCACCCAGATCATGGTCGCGCCGCTGTACCACCCGGTGCTGCTGGCCGAAGAGATCGCTACGCTCGACATCGTGACCGAAGGACGACTCGTCTTCGGCGCCGGGCTCGGCTACCGGGCGGAGGAGTTCGACTACTTCGGGGTCCCGTACCGCGAGCGCGCGCCCCGCATGGACGAGGCGCTGGTGCTGTTGAAAAAGCTGTGGACCGAAGACGAGGTCACCTTTGACGGCCGCTTCTGGAGCCTCAAAGGCGTCCGCCCGCACATCAAGCCGTTGCAGTCGCCCCACCCGCCGATCTGGATCGGCGCCCACAGCCTGGCGGGGGCGAAGCGGGCAGGCAAATTCGGCGATGCCTATGCCACGCCGCCCGAGACCCGGCCGCACGAGATCGCGGAGCGGTTCGAGGCCGTTCGCGAGGGATTTTCTGAGCGTGGCAAGGCTTTCGGGCCACAGCCGCTGCGTCGCAACGTGCTGGTCGCTGACAGCCGCGAAGAGGCGATCGTCGAATATGCCCGCGTCGCCAAGGGCCGCTACCTGACGTATGTCCAGCGCGGCCTGGACCTGTACTAGGGCGATGAGCTGGAGCGCGACTTCATCCGCACCGTCGAGGAGCACGCGGTCCTCGGCACGCCCGAGCAGGTGACACAGAAGCTGCTGGAGTTGGTGAGGACGTTTCCGGTGGATCCGCTGCTGGTCAGGCCGCAGTGGCCGAGCATGACCAACGAGGAGACGCTGGCGGCGATCGAGCGCCTCGGCCGCGACGTGGTGCCGGCGCTGCGCGCGGCGCAACCCGCCTCGGGTGTGCCACTCGCGTCAGCTACGGGAGGTGATCGCTGATGAGACTCGAGGGCAAGACGGCGCTGATCACCGCCTCCGGCTCGGGCATGGGGCGCGCGGCGGCGCTGCGTTTCGCCGAGGAGGGT
>VBGG01000233.1:0-12096 GCA_005883405.1 Chloroflexota bacterium
CGACGTACTGCGCCGTGCCGCGGGTCTTGGCGGGTGCGTCGGGACGCGGAATCCGCTTGCCGATGACGGACCGTTCCGTCTCACGCGGCACGCGGGTGGATGCGAGTGTCATCCACTCGCTCCATCTCGAGCCGCGGCCGCTAGCACCGACTCGACGATCTTGTAGTAGCCGGTACAGCGGCACAGGTTGCCGGTCATCCACTCCCTCACCTGCTCGATGGTGGGCCGCGGACAAGCGTCCAGCAGTGCGCGAGCCGCCATCACCTGGCCGGGCGTACACACTCCGCATTGCAGACCACCGTGCTCGACGAACGCGCGCTGCACGGGATCGAGTCCGTCCGGGCTGCCGAGCCCTTCGATCGTGCGCACGTGCGAGCCGTCAACCAGCGCCGCCAGCTGAATGCAGGACGAGACCATCTCGCCGTCGACGATAACCGTGCAGGCGCCGCACACACCGATACCGCAGCCCTCTTTGGTGCCGGTCAGGCCCAGGTCATCGCGGAGCACGCTGAGCAGGGTGCGATCGGCCGAGCGCAGTGCCACAGTGCGCGGCTCATCGTTGACGACGAACGACAGGATGATTGGGGCTGCCACGCTCGCAGTCACGAGACGGTCTCCGACGGGACTGCGCTGGCGGGCAGCGGAAAGCGCGGATCGGAGAAGACAGCCTGCCACTTCGCCACGGTTTCACGCACCAGCTTCGGACTCGCCTGCGCCACGCGCGGGAACGAGGCGAACCGCTCGAACGGTCGGCAAGCATCCAGCAGGGCGCGGCTGATGTACGGGACCGACGGATCGGTCACCAGCGGGTCGACCTTGCTGCCCCACGACTTGCGCATGATCTCGATGTCCTCGGCCGGGTCGCAGCGTGTGCTGACGGCCCACATCACCTCGTCGAGGTTCATCGGATCGACGTCGTCGTCGACGACGATGACGTAGCGATTCATGTAGGCCGCGGCATCGCACTGGGCAGCGATGTAGCCTGCCTGACGCGAGTGGCCGGCGAAGCACTGCCTGATCGAGACGGCGACGAGCAGCCGACCGCCGCCTGTCTCGTGGGCCCACACTCCGCGCACGTCGCGGACGCCGGACTTCGCCAGCGCGTCCTGGATCATCGCGGACTTGAGCAGCGCGCGCATGTACGAATAGTCGTTGGGCGGCTTGCCGGGTGGCGTGCCGAGCAGGATCGGATCGTCACGGAAGTAGACCCGCTCGATATCCATGGCCGGCACCGCGCCGGGCGAACCGGAGTAATAGCCAGTCCACTCGCCAAACGGGCCCTCGCGCAGGGCGTGGTCCGGCCGCAGCCACCCCTCGAGGACGATTTCGGCCGAAGCCGGCATCGGCAGGCCAGTTACCTGGCCGCACACCACCTCGAGCCGCTGGCCGACCATAGCGCCGGCGTAGGCGTATTCGCTGATGGTGTCCGGCACTTCGGTTCCGGCAACCATCAGCAGCAGCGGGTCGTGGCCGACTGACGCCAGCACCGGCGCGCGGCCGTGGGTGGCCCACCAGCGCTCGTAATGGGCGCGCCCTTGCTTGCCAGCCTCGGCGTTGATCGTGGCCGAGTGGCCATCCTCCTGAATCATCATGCGGTACGCGCCTACGTTCACGCGCGTACCGGCCGGGTCGGATGTGACCACGCAGCAGCCGGTGCCGATATAGCGGCCGCCATCGTGCTCGTGCCACAGCGGCGCTGGGAAGCGCTTGAGGTCGATATCCGCGCCTGTTAGCACGTTGTCGAACACCGGCGATCGATCGAGGACGGTCGGTTCGAACGCGGTCGCGGATGCCTCCCACTCCAGTGGTTTGCCACGCAGGGCCTGGACGAGGCCGGCGGTCTCGAGCTCGTCGCTCAGTCCAAGCGTCAGCGCCATGCGGGAGGCATTTGAGACCGAGCCGGTGAGCACCCGGTATCCGCGAGGATAGTCGACGATGTCGTCGAACAGGAGCGCGGCAGGTGGCTGGCGGCGGCAATTGATCTCCGAAATGGCGCCGATCTCCAGGTTCCAGTGCGCCCCCGAGACGTGCTGGAGCTGACCGATCTCGTCCACTCGGCGCAGCCACTCGCGGAGATCCGTTGGGCGGTCGTTCACGGCGATCGACTTCATGTAGCGGTGTGTCGCGCGTCGCTCAGAACAGGTCGATCGGCACGACCGCGAGTGCTTGCAGCTGACCGCCGCGGACCCGAATTTCCGGCATTCGCCACGGCTGGTCGAAGTACTCGAAGCTCGTGAAGCTGGCCATCGGCCGCGCCGGGCCGCGCGACCACGAGATCTGCTGCGCGTTGGTGATGCCGCTGATCTCGACCAATGGCTCCTCGAGCCGCACTCGCCCCGAGAACTGGTAGGTGCCGGGCGGCAGGGCGGGTTGCATCGCCGAGCCGGCTCCGGCGACGTGGGGAGTGTCATCCGAACGCTCATGCGCGGCGACGGGCAGCGCTTCGAGTGCGCCGGCGGCAGCCACGAATCCGGTTAGCTTCAGGAAAAAGCGGCGGTCCATCATGCGTTGATCCCTCCCGCGAGTCCCGCGCTCATTGTCGCGCTCAGCGGCCTGTTCGGCAACGACGACATGGTGCCGAGTCCGGCTCGGGTCAACCCGTACCTGACGTAGTTCGACCTTACGCGGCGCGACGGGCGGCGTTCGTGGCGGCCAGCCAGCGCCGCTCGAGCAGGTCACCCAGCTGAATGAACGGATCGAAGCCGACCACGTTCGGAGCGGTCCAATCGCACGTCTGCTGGTTTGGGCCGGCCCGGAACGGCGGATGCGCTTGTCGCATGAAGGATGATCGCGCTGCTCGAGCGGCGTCTTGCCTCCCGATCTTCCATGGCTGGTGCACCTGGTGATCGTCAAGATGCCCGGACTCGGCGGACCCTGAGCCGAGGCGTCGGCGGATGTGCGGTAGTATCGGCCGGTGAGCCAGGCCGCGCGGAGGGCCGGACCAGGCGCGGTCGCACCAGATCGACCGGGTACTGGGACGGTGGAATGACGATGAAATCGCGAAGATGGAGGGTGGGGAGGCACTCGGAATCGCGGTGCTCCGCATGATGCGCCGAACGCTACTCCAAGAACTCGGCGCGGATCCACGCGCGGTAGACAACTAGCGCTGTGTCGGGCGGGCGCGGACGTGCATACGCTCACCATGTGGGCCAAACAGGCTGAGCAGTTCGACGCGCTTCGCGTCCGCGCGGTCGAACCAGTGCGGGACGCGCGTCTCGAACTCGGCTGCTTCGCCGGAGCGCAAAACCAGATCGTCTGCGCCGAGGACCAGCCGTAAGGCGCCGCTCAGCACATACAGCCACTCGTAACCCTCGTGTGCCTGGAGAGCAGGCTCGCCTTGCGGTCGGCTTGCAGGGATGATGACCTTATACGCCTGCACTGCGCGAGTCCGCAGTCGTTACGCCAGCTCGCGACGGGTCGGCCGCGAATGAAGCCTCCCAGCCCTGTGCACCCGCGCGCCGGCGTGTAATCATCGCAGAAATTACCTGCCTTCCTGTGCGGTCGGGAGGCTGGCACCGCCGCTGCTGACTGGTGGCCGCCGACTGGTCCGATACTCTTCCAGCCGCCCGACGCGCAAACAGTCACGCTCGTGCGCGCTTGGTGGCGGCTGCGGTGCGCGGTGTGCGGAGGAAATACGGCGGCGGACGAGATCACCACGCGAACAGTGCGACCGGAGCCGGCGATCGACTGGCGCGAGGTCGTACGCACCTTGACCATGCTGGAACGCCGGTTTCAAAGGCTGCATGTCATCCGCCCGCGGGACCGCCTCAGAATGACAGGGCGGCTGAAACAGATGAGAACTTGCTGCTCCAGGCCCGCCCGTTCGCTGTGGCGGGGCTCTCGGGGGCTCCGCGACGGCCGCCTCGGCGGGGTCGGCCGCCGCCCTCGCCTCGGTCACGCCAACGATTGTGTCCACCACGCCGTAGGCGCGCGCTTCGTCAGCACTCATCCAGTAGTCGCGGTTGATGTCGCGCGACATGCGCTCGATGGTCTGGCCAGTGTCAGCCGCCAGCAGTTCCTTCAAGCGGGCGTTCATCCGCGGGCTCTCACGCGCCTGCACCTCGATGTCCGCGGCGGTGCCCTCAAAGCCTGCCGACTCCTGGTCCGGGAGGATCTGCGAGTTGGGCAGCGCGGCCCGCTTGCCCCGCGCTCACCGGCTGCCACACGCCGGGGAAAGCCTTCGGGCAATTACACTGCCGCGGTGGATCGTGCCAGCCGCGCCGCGACTCTGGCTCGCGCCGGCGCCTACGCGCGGGCCGGTGCGAACAAGATGCATAATGATCGGCTCGACCGAAGCGCATCCATGACTCAACCCGGATCAAACGCCCGGCAGGGGTAGTGTGCAGATGCTGGGGTGGGCACTCCTCGTCGGCGCGTTCCTGTTTGGCGGGACCGGCGATACACACGTGCTCAACGTGCCCTACCGCAACCAGCTCGACGGCTCACCGTACGCGCTGGCCAATTGTGGCCCGACGGCGCTGTCGATGGCATTCGCCTACTACGGCATCGATGCCTCGCCCTGGGACCTGCGGGTGCGTTCGATGAAGGTCCAGCACTCGTGGGTTACCGATGAAGGTGGCTATTCAGATTGGTACGGAGTCTTCGTCTACAATCTGGCCAGCGTTGCTGAGCAATTCGGCCTGCATGCCAATGGGATCTGGAACCGCGATGGCGGTCGCACCGACCAGCTTCACCAGTGGCAGGCGAGCGAGCTGCGCCGCGAGCTCAACGCCGATCATCCAGTGATCGTCCAGGTGCTCTACCGGGCGCTGCCTGCGCACGCTCGATCCGTTTCGCTGGATGACCACTACGTCGTCTTGCGAGGCTCCCTCGGGACGGACTTTGTCTACAGTGACCCGCTCGGCATTGGCGACATCGGAGCCGACCAGCACATCTCGGAAGATGAGCTCCTGGAGGCAATGGCGCGTTCGTCCACACCGCGCGCCGCCTTCGCAGTGGTCCGACCCCCAGATTGATCGGGCTCAACGATCGGCCGCATCCTGCGCCTTGCGCCGAACGCGAGAAGAGCGAACCAAGCCTCGTCGACGTTCTGCGTGGAGTCGGGGAGGGAAAGAACGCGACGCCGGCTCAGATCGCGCTCGCCTGGCTGCTTGCCCAGAAGCCGTGGACGTTCCTATTCCCGGCACCCGGAAGCTCCGTGCGCGCAACCGCTCCAGCCACTGCCTGGTCTCTGGGCGCTCATACCACGCGACGATTGCTTCCCTGCTCTCCCAATGCATGGGCGAGAAGAGGCGATCCTCCAGGTTTCCACGCGCACCAGAGTCCCACCGCCGAGCCCATCCCGGCGATCAAGCTCAGCCTGGCAGTGCGGACCCAAAACATGGCACCGGCGCCGGCTGCTGGTCCCCTTCGATGCGGCTGAGAAAGGTCTTCGGGTAAGGCGTCGATGTCGAGGAGAACGCGCGTGGCGCGGCCGGCGCGGCGACTCGCGAAATGACCGTTGTAGAGGAACTCGAGCTGTGCCTGATGAGACCGTCCAGCGCAGAGGCAAGCAGGAGATCACCGCCAACACCACCCCTCCTGGGCGGGGCGCACGTACCGCCGACGACGCGTGCTGTATTGATTAGCCAGCTCCAGGCGCTCGGGGTTGACATCGAGGAGACCAAATCGCAGCTGCGGAACCTGCCGAGTCGTGTGCCGTTGATCAGTTTGGGGCCCATATACCCCGATTGGACGGAAGTCGATCACCGACGTGGTCAAGATCGCCGCCTAGGAACGCGGACGAAAAGTATGAAATGCCTCGAAATCTCGGTGGCCGCGTTCCTAGGCCAAACTATCAAAGAAGTTCGGCCGCCTGCGACTTGTGCCGAAAAGCGGCTGTCGGCCGAACTTCTAGAACGCACAGTCGTGGCTCGCCGATCGTCTGGCCCGCCACTACGCGAACAGGAATGATCTGCACGATCTGCTGCGTTCATTTGCGGAGCTCTCGGGGTACGCTCATCCGCCAACTGGATGGTGGGCTCAGGATCTGCTTGGACCCGCCAGATCTCCCGCTCCACCGCCGCGCTTTGGCTGGTTTATGCGCCGACCTGAATCCAGGTCGGCCGGTGTTCCCCAGCACGGACATCCGGGTGCACCTACGAGGTAGCCGAGAACCGATCAGAGGCGAGGCGACACGAGAACGATCGGGGTCTGTTATGAGCACGACCATACAGGCGACGCTTCGCTCTTGTGTATACGCAACCACCACTCGGCCGCGTGCGGCACACCGCCGCACATTGATGACCTCCGCCCCAATCGGTACCTGGCTTACTTTGAGAACCAATATGGAGAACAGGCCCGATTCATCTGCGACCGCGACTCAAACAAGGCCGTGCTCTACCTGGGCGACGCTGGCTGGGCGACCCCACACGCGGTGGTCGATGGTGCCGTGCCCGATGTGGTGCTCTCCGAGACTGAGCGGCTGTGGGTCCGCGCGTGCTGGCGACCCGCTACAGCCAACCGCGAGGAGGTGTGAAGATGTTCGACCATCCCGCCAAGGTTGCCCGGTTAATCGAGCAAAATGCAGGACCACCTGCCAATTCCAGCATTTCCGACGAAGGAGGTCGTGCGAATCCTTCGCCGAGGCGGAGTGAAGGCCAGCGTCGATCGTGCGCTCTCGGTCAAGCGCGTCTTCTACGCCGGTGACGAGGGTGGGATCGTGTGCGCCGTGACGCCAAGCCGGGCAGCCAAACAGGTTTTCACCGTCTCGCTGACACACGTGCGGATTGCTCCACATCACCCACTACTCCCCGCGGTTCTGGTGTATCAGCGTGAGCGCGAAAGGCGTCTTGCGGCCACGGAGGCGTAGGCGATCATGCCCCAGCCATACCGCCAACCCACTATTTCGAGCGACTCAAATCGGAACCAGAGTCCAGAGTCTGAAATTGAGTTAAGCCGCGTTGACTATCACTGGGACGCCGATGCTGGCCCAGTCCCATAGCCATTTGCTGTCAGCGAAGCTTAGCCCCAAGCACCCGTGCGACCCGGCGCCTCCGAAGTTCCAGCTCCAGTAGTTGTCATGGAAACTTGCGCCGTCAGGCGTGAAGTACTGCGTGTACAGCACGTTCTTGACGTAGTAGCCGTAGGGACTGTTATGCGGAATACCAAGCGTCATTGAGTCCATCGTCTCGTTTGGCACGCGTCGCACAATGCTGAAGACACCCGTCGGCGTCGGAAACCGCGGAACACCGCGAAGCGCGAGCATTGTACGGACCGTTGTTTGGCCATCGTAGGCAACCACTGTCGTGACTGGTGTCAGCGTCGCCACGAGCCACCGGCCGGTGAACGAGTCCGACTGGCTCGGGACAAACACATTGTTCGAGGGAACGTAGCAGAAATCATTCGTTTGGTACCAGATGGCACCGTCCTCACCAACCACAGCGCCAATCACCGTCTCGGTGTCGCCGGCCAGCAGCGGCATGAACCTGGCATCCTGGGATGGCGAGGGATACCAGGCCAACACGGAGTCCTGGGTCAGAACAATCGTGTCTTGGAGTTGCTGCACCAGCGGCGGCGCCGGCTGTGATACGTACCGTGGCGGCGCTTGTCCCGGCGCCAGGAGATTGGAATAGACGTAGGTCGTGCCCTGCGTATGGGGGTTGTAGACATACGCCCAATCCCCTGTATAGCCCAACACCTGCAACGGGGTTCCAGGACGAGCAAAGCCGAACCGATTGTCCGCGATGTCTGGCTGACTTCGCAGCGACGCGTCGCCCGTAGTCACCGCCCAGACCGGTCCATTATCTGCTGGCGGCCTCGACGAACGGTCCAGAGCATCCGCGGGAACAGTCTGGGCTGACGCGGTCGAGGCTGGCCATGCGACACTCAGCAGCGTTCCTAGCGTCCAGAGCAGTGCGGTCCGGCGGGTTGGACGCACATCCCCAGCTCGATACGGCTGCGGCACAGCTGGTCTTGCGAGTCTGCCGATACCCGCATTGCCGACGGCCTCTGGCGAAGGGAAGTTTCTTCGCGTTCACGGCGACCCCCAAAATCAAGACGCTCGAGCTGTCCGGCTGTGTGGGCGCGAGGCGGCGTCTGAAGCCTTCCACAGCTACAGCACACGCTAGGCGATCGAGGAAAGCTTCATCCTCGGGTCGCTCAGCCCGAATGACCAGTTCGGTGCCGGCCTCATCCGTGCGCATGCCCGCGGCAGTGTCGGGTCCCAATCCACTGCGTACCTCCACCGTCTCCTGGCGGATTGACGTCGCTGTCGTTAGGCCCCGCGACGTAGCCATCGAGTGACATCGACATTTCTATAAAAACTCCGCTCATGTCCGAGAACCTTTCTGTTCCTTGATAGCTACCTCGCCCTTCGAGGGGCTCTCCAATCGCCTCCCCGTGGCTCGGGGCGCCTAGTAGGCCAGGGAGGGCTCGAGCTCGCAGGAGAGCGCCGACGACTCCTGGCACGCGGGGCGGGGCGCGCGGAGGTAGATCGCCACGGCGACACGCATCACGATCGAGATCACTGCGCCGATGGCCGAGGTGACGTGCAGCCAGGCGGCGGCGAACTCGGGCGATATTGCCTTCGGGAAGCGCGGATGCCACCATCCCGCGATAGATAGCAGTCCCCGGGCTGCCGAGCACGGCGATGCCCAGCGCGCCGCCCAGTTCCGCGCCCGTTTGCGCCAGCGCCGAAACCGCGGCTGCCGAGCTGTGGAATTCGCACCGGCGGATGCTATTGCCAGGCATCGTGCAGTATTTCGTCAATGATCTGCGTGGCCGGCCATTGCTGGTGGTGACCGAAGAGGTCCGGGCAATCTGGCCAAGAGCCTGCCGGGTGTGATCGCCGACGCACGGAAGGTGGTCGGCGATAAGCGTCCTGCAGTCGCTCCTTTAAAGCGTGCAGCGCGGGGTTCAGCTGCGTCTTGCCGGTTCGGCGGCCGTCGGAAGTCAGGGTTGATGAACCGAGCTTCGATAGCGGCTTGAGACGTCTAATGGGGTCGTTGTTTGCGATGAGTGTGGTCAGCCTGGCGCCGATCATCGACGTTTTTCTTGCGGCGCACAAGCTGCTGGTCAGGGAATAGCGCGACCGGGTTCCGCTAATACGCCACGACTCCACTCAAAGATTTCGAGACGTACCCTCGCCACCTGGTCGGGGTCAACGCCGGGATTGGCAACTAGCGCGCGGCGACCGCCTTGTGCGCATTCAGGAAACTGCTTACGCGTTCGACGGCTTTCGCCTTCAATTCGGGCGTGTCCTTCCACGGGTAAATCGTCGCCTCGGCATTTGGCGCGAGCGCCAGGATGTCCTCGCATACCTGGTAGGGGTGCGGTGCGACGTCATCGGGCATAACCAGGATTGGCGTCCGACAGTTGCTCACGAACTCGCGCGACACGCTGTACACAAAGTCCGGATTCACGCGGTACAGAGCATGGAGGTAAGCCTCGACATGTGCGTCGGTGATGTCCGGCCGACGGGCCATCAACTGTTGCGCCCAAACATCCCTGCCCGAGCGATACAGTACGTCCGGATTCTCCGGACGGTGCCCCACCGGCTGGCATAGCACGCCAGCCAACACACGGCCCGGCGACCGCTCCATCAGCTTGAGCACAAATGGCCCGCCAATGCAGCAGCCGAGCGCCATGAACTCGCGCACGCCGAGATCGTCCATCAGCCCCAGTTGGTCGTCGGCGAACGCGCCCCACGGATCGGTTGTGTCCAGCGGTCCTGCGGACTCACCTTCGTTGGCGTTGCGCTGGTCCATGGTGATGACGCGGTACTCGTCTTTGAATGCGTCGAAAAAGTTGTAGACGGCGGTTGACCAATTGCTTATTCGCGAATTCAGGCCGCCGCCCGGAATCACCAGGAGCGGGAAACCGGAGCCCGCCTCGTCGTAACGAATTCGAACGGACCCATTGTCGTAATAAGGCATGCTGATGGCTCCCGCTGTTGCGCAAGTTCGCCAACACTGTACTCCGCCGTGGCCAGGTAGGCGAACTTGCAAACGCGTAGCCGCCCCGGTTGTATCATCGCCCAACATGCTGACGATCTACGAGGCGGCGGGTGGTGAAGCGGGCTTGTTGCGCCTTGCTCGTGCTTGGCACGCCAGAGTGATGAGTGACGACGTCGTGAGCCACGCGTTCAGTCATGGCTTTCACCCTGAGCACGTGGAGCGGCTTGCAGGCTACTGGGTGGAAGCACTTGGAGGCCCGGCGGCATATTCGACCGCGTATGGGGACGAGACTTCAGTGGTGCGGATTCACAGCGGCAACGGTCCTCATGAGGAGATGGACCATCGGGCGATCGCCTGTTTCGATCAGGCGCTTGCAGACGTCGGGCTCGATCGCGACGACCGGGTCCGACAAGTCTTGCACGACTATTTCGAGTGGGCAACTACAAGTGCGATGGCTCGGTATCACGAGTCTGCCGCCGATGTGCCCGACGATCTCGAAATCCCGCGCTGGTCGTGGGGCGGACTTGTCAGCACGCATGAGTCAGCAGATCGTTCAACGTTGGCGTGACGCACAGTTCGTATAGGGGGTCCGACGCCGTTGACGGCCTCCACTGTCGCATGCAGAGTGTCGACACCCTGCACGTGACGGTCTTGAGCGTCCCCCACGTCGACGAGCGGGACTGGTCTGCGCTCACCCATGGCGATCGTGTGCGCCAGCTCGAGGTATCTTGCATCAACCATGATCGAGGCGTCGCCGCTTGAGGCCCCACGGCTAGTCGCTCGTTGAACATCGGGCCGCGAGATCGGCTGCTCGGCGCTGATGGTGCGCGATGGGTCACGGAAGGGGTGCGGTTACACGGCCCTGCCCGCGGTCACGGCTTTGAGCTGGTCGAGCGACTCTCGGATGAGCTGCGGCAAGTCTCGCTGGTTGGCTGCGATCGTTCGAACGCGATCCTGAGGGCGCGATGCCTGCGTCGGCAGCCAGACTCGCGGCTGGGTCTACGACGCCGCGCCGGCGCAACGCGTCGGCCGTTGGCTGGAACGCGCTCCATGTCGATCGGCGCGTGCAAGAACACGCTGGTGGGCAGCGACCGCTAAACCGCAGTAGCACTCCGAACCTCTCATGATCTGCTCCCGCGCGCCGATGCTTTACGAGCGAACCCATGATGCCCACATCCCGCTCCGCTCGGATCGCTTCGTTCGGCGTAATCTGCGCAATCTGGGCCCTCTATCTTCTGTATGGCCTGGGCGGTAACGACCTCGTCATCTGGTTGAAGGGCGGCGGCGAGGTTCATCTTCACGGCCCCGCGGCGTGGCTATTTACTCTTTCGATTGCATCAACATTCACGGCGATCGGCATGGAACTCGGCGTGTTCGAGTTCGCGAGCGATTTGGGCACGTTCACAAGGCGCGCTGCCGAGGTGGCACTCGTGCTCGTCGGCATGGGAGTTGGCGAGATCCTGCTCAAGCTGAACGGCGCACCTTGACGGCGTAGGTATTCTGGGCGTGTCGAGGCGCCCCTTGATGTCAGAGGTCGATAGCATCGCCGATGCGGCGATGCAGCAGTCAAACGTCGGCATACGCTCGGGCCGCTGAGCGGGTGCCATTCTTCGTGCCTCACCTGCGACCCGGCATGTCGGTACTGGAGTGCGGGTGCGGCGTAGGCTCGATCACTCGTGACCTGGCGGCGCGCGTCGCGCCGGAGCCAGTCGTAGGCATCGACGTTGGCGAAGGTCAACTTGCAGTCGCGCGCTCCGAAGCGGACAGGCGCGGACTGAACAAGGTTGCTTCGAACTCGCGAATGCGCACGAGCTCCCGTTCGCCGAGGCTCGTTCGACGCCGTGCTCGCCCACACTCTGTTGGTCCATTTGCGGGATCCGGCGCAGGTGCTACGGGCGCTGCGGCGCGTGCTCAAGCCAGGTGGAGTCGCCTGCGTCTCCGACGACGAGACCAGAGAGCTGAATCCAGGTAAGTCTCCCTTGGGAGAACGCGTTCGCAATACCGCCGGCGGCAGCCGAGATAAATGGCGTACGCCTTGAGCAGTCTTAGCCTGCTTATGCATCGCTTCAGGCCCGTAATCCATGCACGAAGACACCGACTACCTGGTCTCCCAGATTGCCAAGCGCGGTGCCGCAGGCCCATTGCCGACCCGGTGGCGAAGGTTGCGTCCTGTAACTGAACGAGCTGCCGGCGCACGAGG
>VBGG01000233.1:12151-13511 GCA_005883405.1 Chloroflexota bacterium
GAACGCACTCCTCATCCACGATCTCGCCGACGCCATCGTGCGCGAACGTCCGCAGCAAGCGGCGCAGCAGGCGCTCCTGGCTCAGCTCCCAGCCGCGGAGCGCCCCAGCTCGCTCGACCACCTGCCAGCACTCATCCGTCAGTCGGTTGCCGGCGGGCTTCGTGGCCTCGCCGTGCGACGAGACCGCTCTACAGATTGGCAGCCGGTGCTCGCCGGCGCTGCTTCTTCGTGGAAGTGATTCTCATGGAACTCCTTCTCATCATTTCCCTGCTCGTCGTTCTCAACCTCGCCGCCATGCGCTGGGGCTTCGACAGCCGCGACGGCTTCCGCCTCATTCGTCACTAGCCAAAGGAGGTCGCAATGTCCGTTTCTGTGCTCTACATGGCGATGTCCCTCGACGGGTACATCGCGGGTCCGAACGACGAGCCCGACAACCCCGGCGGCGACGGCTTCATGCGATTGCACGAGTGGTTCCTTGGTCCAGACGGGGAGTTCGCCCGGCCGTCCGGACCGGCTGGGGAGTTGTACGACGAGGTGATGGACGCGCCCGGGGCGGTGCTGGCGGGTCGGCGTACGGTCGAACAAGTCGATCACTGGGGCGGTGACCATCACGGTCGCCCGATTTTCGTGCCCAGCCATCGGCCACCCGGTCCGTCTGTCGCCAATTACCCGCTGGTGACGTACGTGCTCGACGGGATCGAGAGCGCGATGGCGCAGGCGAAGGCGGCCGCCGGGGGCCGGGACGTGCTGCTGCACGGCGCGTACACGGCGCAACGGGCGCTCGAGGCCGGGGTGCTGGATGAGTTGCAGATCAGTCAGATCCCGGTGCTGTTCGGCGGCGGACGTCGACTGTTCGACGTTTTGCCGTCGCGCATCGAACTGGAGATCGTGCGGGTGATCGACACGCCGCGGGCCACCCACATCCGCTACCGTGTTCGTCGCTGAGCGAGCGGGTATCGTGAGGCCAATCTCCGAGTCGTAGTGATGGTTGCACCCAGGCGCGGCTAACGACCACCGTGACCGGCTGCCCGGTGCGCTCGGTGCAGGCCTGGCTCGAGGCGGCGCACATCGCAGACGGGTCGCTTTTCCGATCGCTTTGACTACTTTCAACGAGTCCAGCCCAGGCAGTTGTCTGATCGCGGCGTGAAGGTGGTCGCCCGCATCGTCAAGCGCCGCGCCGCGGCTGTGGGCCTGGATCCCGAACGCTATGCGGGACATTCACTGAGGGCGGGGCTGGCCACCAGCGCAGCGGCCGGCGGCGCCTCGGAACGCGTCATCATGGCGCAGACCGGCCACCGCTCGGCCGACATGGTGAGACGCTACATCAGGGAAGGGAACCTCTTGCAGGGTGAGTGGACAG
>VBGG01000236.1 GCA_005883405.1 Chloroflexota bacterium
CGTCATCCGTGCCGCGCTGGATGAGATGGACGCGCGAACCGCGACCCGCGTGCGGGTCAACCCCGCCGACGCCGAGCTGCTGCGGCGCCGCTGGAGCCAGGTGGTTCCGCCGGGGATTGCCGCCGATCGCATCGAGCTCCAGCCAGACGAGCGCGTGCAGTCCGGCGGCGCCATCATCGAAACGACCCATGGTCAGGTGGATGCCCAGCTCGAGAGCAAGCTTGAGCAGCTCGGCAATGCGCTGTGGACGTTCGCCATGGATGTGAATTCCGCTTCTGTGGCCGAGGACCGTACCGATGCTTGATCTCGCGTCGCACCGCCAGCTCGTGGCACGCTCCTCTGGCCTGCGCTTCCAGGGCCGCGTCGTCCAGGTCGTCGGCCTGAGCATCGAGGTCGAAGGCCTCCGACTGCCGCTCGGCGACATTTGCCACCTCTACCCCGAGCGAGCAACAGCTGGTGGCTCGCGCATCACCGCCGAGGTCGTCGGCTTCCGCGATGAGCGGCTGATCCTGATGCCGTTCGCCGACACGCATGGCGTGCGACCCGGCACCGCCGTGTTTCCCAGCGGTCGCGGGTTCTCGGTTCCGGTTGGCGAAGAGCTGCTCGGTCGCGTCATCGACGGACTTGCGCGGCCGATCGACGGCAAGGGGCCGCTCAACACGTCGCGCATCGCCCGAATCACCGACGCCCCGCCGAACCCGCTCGGTCGCCAGCCGATTCGCACGCCGCTGGCCACGGGTGTACGCGCTCTGGACGGCCTGCTCACCTGCGGCCTCGGCCAGCGCATGGGCATCTTCGCCGGCTCGGGTGTCGGCAAGAGCACGCTGCTGGGCATGATCGCGCGCAACTGTGAAGCAGACATCAACGTGATCGCCCTGATCGGCGAGCGCGGCCGCGAGGTGCAGGAGTTCATCGATCACGACCTCGGCCCCCAGGGTCTGGCCCGTTCGGTGGTCGTCGTCTCGACGTCCGATCAGCCGGCGCTGCAGCGGCTGAAGGGTGCCTGGGTCGCCACCGCGATCGCCGAGTGGTTCCGCGGGCGTGGCTCGCACGTCACGCTGATGATGGACTCGGTGACGCGTTTCGCGATGGCGCAGCGCGAGATCGGCCTTACGGTCGGCGAGCCACCCGTGGCCCGCGGCTACCCACCGTCGGTATTCGCCATGCTGCCGCGGCTGCTCGAGCGGGCAGGCACGGCCGAGCGGGGCAGCATCACCGGGCTGTACACCGTCCTGGCCGAAGGCGATGACATGCAGGATCCTATCGCCGACACGGTGCGCAGCATTCTCGACGGGCACATCGTTCTGTCGCGGACGCTGGCGCAGGAGAACCACTACCCGGCCGTCGACGTGCTGCAGAGCGTCAGCCGGCTGTTCTCGCTGCTGTCGACGCCCGAGCACATCATGGCCTCGGGAGTGATCCGCGACGCGATGTTCGCCTACCAGCAAGCACGCGATCTGATCAACATCGGCGCCTACGTCGCGGGCTCGAACCCGCAGATCGATCGGGCGTTGCGGTTGCAGCCGCACATCCAGCGCTTCCTGCGCCAGGCACCGGACAGTCCGACCGAGCTGGCCGAGTCGCTCGCGCGGCTGCGATCGATCGCCAGCGAGGAAGTGATCGATGAAGCAACGGCCTGACGCGGCGCTCGAGGTTGCGCTCGAGCAGCGGCAGCGCGTCCTGGACGAGGAGCGGCACGTGCTCGCCGAGCGCGAGCTTGTTGTTCAGGAGCAGGCTGGCCTGCTGAGCACTGCGCACGCCCGCGTGCGGATGGTGCTGATGCAGATTGACGCTGCACAGCGTCCGATGCCTGGCGTGCCGCTGGCCGTCGGCGTGCTCGGTGACCTGGAGCGTCTGCTCGACTGGTGCGAGGTCCAGGTTGCGCTACAGAAGGAGCGGCTCGATGCAGCTCGCGGCGAAGCCGACACCGCCCGCGGAGCAGTCGCCGTGGCCCACCAGCAGGTGCGGGCACTCGAGCTCGTGCTCGAGGCGCGCGCCGCCGAGCGGGCCGAAAAGCAGCGTCGCGGCGAGCTTCGCGAGGCCGACGAAACCGCCGCGCGTGTTCATTCCCAGAAGGCGGGCGTACGATGACGAGCTCGCCCATTCTGCGCACCGCGGCGTTGCAGAAGTCGCTAGCGCTCGCTCCTGTCCGCCGCTCTCCCGCCACGACGCCGTTCGCGGGCGTGCTCGCGCAGACGCACGCGAAGTCGGTGTCTCACACAACGTCTGCCGCATCGAGCAGCTTGACACCCGCCGGGGTAAACCTTCGGCCGCACAGTGCGTCGGAGACGGTCGCGGCCTCAGCGGGCGCGTCCTCCGCATCGGGGGCGACCAGCCATCATCCTCTTGGGATTGCGTCTCGCCCGCGTAGTGCGTTGGAGACGGTCGCCGCGTCAACTGACCCCATGGACAGCGTCCCCTTTCAGACTGAAATCACCGCCGCGGCCCACAAGTACGGGGTCGATCCCGCCCTGCTGGCGGGCCTCGTCAAGCAGGAGTCCAACTTCAACCCGTCGGCTCGCTCGGGCGTGGGCGCCAAGGGCCTGACCCAGCTCATGGACGCCACCGCGCGCGGCCTGGGCGTCAGCGATCCGTTCGATCCGGCCCAGAGCCTGGAGGCCGGCGCGAAGTTCCTGGGCGGTCTGCTCAAGCAGTTCCACGGTGATCAGAGCCTCGCACTGGCGGCGTACAACGCGGGTCCCGTCGCCGTGCAGAAATATGGCGGGATTCCGCCGTACCAAGAGACACAGCGATATGTGCCAAAGGTACTGGGGTATGCGGCGCAATTCAGTCGAATATGGGCGAACTCATGACTGACGCTTCGAAGATGGTTTTCAGCGGCGCCGACAGCTATCTGCGCGCGGCAATGTCAGGCCTTGCGGCGCGCCAGCGCACCATCGCCAACAACGTGGCCAACGTCGATACCCCCGGCTTCAAAGCGTCCGAAGTGCGCTTTGAAGACACGCTCAAGGCCGCCGTCAGCCGTGGCAAGTCGGGCGCCTCGGTCGATCAGACCAGCCTGAACGCGTCCACCAGTCGCAGCACGCTCGTCGATGCCACCACCACGCGGGCCGACGGCAACAACGTCGACATCGACCGCGAGATGGAGCTGCTCGGCGAAGCCAATCTCAACTACAGCGCGATGACCCAGGTCATGTCGACTCGTCTCGGCATCCTGCGCAACGTGATCAGCGGGCGCTGAGAAGCGCGGAGGACACATGCCAGAGATCGCTTCCGTCGCCTCGATGCCGACGGCCGTGCCTGCGCCGGGCGCCGCCGTTGTTCCGACGGCCGCGGCGCCTGCCGGTGCCGAGCCGGGCACCGCGGACTTCCTCGCCCAGCTCAAGGCGGCGCTCAAAGGCCTGGCGAACGCCGTCGTCATGCCGCTGCCTGGTACGGTCTCGCCCCCGGCCGCTGCCCAGTTCTCGACCAGCCCCGATGCGAACGTGGAGCCGACGCAGCCGCCCACGCAGACGGAAGTCGCGGCGAAAACGGACGGACCGCAGCCAGCCGATATGCCAGAGATTCTGGCAGCGCTCGGGTTTGTCCTCGTGCCAACGCCACTGCAACCGCCCGCCGTGTCGGCGCCCGACGGGGCCAACGCTACGGCCACTGGAGACGGTCCGGCGCTCGCCGCCGCGCAATCGCTCGCGGCCGGGCGCATCCAGCCACGCGCAGTCACACGGCACGAAGCGGACAGCTCGCCCGTGACCTCTCAGACCGATGCCGCCGGCGGCCAACCTACGGTCGCCGCACCTGGCCAGAGCATGGCCACACCCGCCGACGCGCTCGCCACCGCACCCGCCGACGCGCTCGCCCGTACCCTCGCCGACTCCACCGCTTCGCAGGCCGCGCCTCAGCCCCAATCGACGACCGCGACCGCCTCGCACCTCCGAGAGATGGCTGCCGCCTCGAGCGACGCACCGACCATCACTGTGGCCGCACCGCCCGCCGCACCTCAGACCGCGGCCCAGCCGGCCGTCGCGCCTCAAAACCTGGCCGAGCCGCGCCAGAAGAAC
>VBGG01000237.1:0-7384 GCA_005883405.1 Chloroflexota bacterium
GTGCTACGTGCTGGCCGTCGTCTATCTCGGCGCCTACGTCCGCCACGCTGGCGTCAGCCTGGCCTGCGCCGACTGGCCGCTGTGTAACGGTCAGGTCGTGCCGTCGCTGGAGGGCCCGTCCGCGGTGGCGTTCGCCCACCGTGTGGCCGCGCTCGGCGCGGTGTTGTTGCTCGGCTGGCTGGCGCGGCTTGCGCTCCGCGACGGTGTCGCACAATTAGCCGCCCTGCTCGCCGCGGGCCTTGGGGGGCTCCAGGCACTGAGCGGAGCGCTCGTGGTCTGGACGCGCCTCGGCCTGTTCGCCACACTAGCGCACGCGGCGATCATGGCGCTGTTGTTCGCATGCCTGGTGTACGTGGTGCGCAGGGCGGCTGCTTCGCCAGAACGTAACGATTCTGTGCGCGATATGTTTAGCCCAAGTGACGACGCGGCACGCGCCTTGCGGCCGACCGAAGCAGTTTCGTTCCCGCATGTGCTGTCTTCGACGAGTTCTGGCGCCCGTACCGCTGGTCTGCATTGGCCTGTGGTTGACGACGGTGGGCGCCAGCGCGCAATCGCTGAGCGTGCCGGGCTCGGCCCAGGCAGCAGGGACGAGCGCGTCCCAGGCAGTCCAGAGCAGTAGCCAGTCAGCGCCCGCCGCAGCCCAGTCGGCCCAACCGGCTGCCCAGTCCGTTGCACGCGCCACGCAGCCTGTCTCGCAGGCTTCTCAAGCAGCGCCGTCCACGGCACAAGCGTCACAGGCTGCGGGGCAACGGACGCAAGCCGCAGGGCAGGCGACGCAAGCCGCGGCTGGCCAGGGCTCCAGGACGGCAACGCAGGCGGCGCAAACCGCGGCTGGCCAGGGAGCACAGAGCGGAGCGCAGGCGGCCGCGCAAGTGGCGCAGCCGACGCAATCCGCAGGGCAGGCCACGCAATCCGCGCAATCCGCAGGGCAGGCGGCGCAATCCGCGGGGCAGGCGGCGCAATCCGCAGGGCAAGCGGCGCAATCCGCGCAAGCCGCGGGACAGGCGGCGCAATCCGCTGGGCAATCCGCAGGGCAGGCCGCGCAATCGGCCGTGCAGGCCGCGCAATCCGCAGGCCAGGCCGCGCCGTCGACGGCCGCCGCGAGCGCGCAAGCGGCTCAGGACGCTACCACCGCCGGGAGCCAGACCGCCCATCAGGTGGCAAGCGGTGCGCCCGCACCAGTTTCCGTCCCTCCGACAAGCCCCGCGCCGCTCCCACCCGCGAGTCCAGCGCAACTCCCGCCGACGAGTTCTCCCCCGGTTCCACCGGAGGGTCCTGCGCTGGTACCACCCGAGAGTCCTGCGCTGGTACCACCCGAGAGTCCTGCGCCGCTCCCACCCGAGAGTGCGCCGGTGCCGCCGGCGAGTCCCGCGGCAGTTCCGCCGCCACCGACATCCGCGACAGGCGCTCTGCCGCCGGCCGTTTCAAGCCTCGCGCCAGCCCAGCCGGATGCGGCAGTCCAAGCCGCTGTGGATCAGACGATCGACGCGGTGGGAACCGTCGTGGCGCCCGGGCCAGTCCACGCCGTTGTCGATCAGACGACTGACGCGGTGGAGACCGTCGTGGCGCCTGAGCCAGTCCAGGGCACGGAGGCTATCGAGGCGGTCGCGGCGCAGCCGATCGAGGCTTTAGAAGCCATCACGGCGCCCGAGCCGCCTCAGCCAGTCGAGCCGCCCCAGCCTGTCGAGCCGCCTCAGGCAGTCGACGCCGTCGCGGGCCAGACCGTGGACACCAGCGAGGCTATCGCGGCGGGCGCGGCGGACCAGGCGGCCGAGCCGACCGAAGTGGCCGAGAGCGTTGCGGCGAGCGTCTCGTCGCTCGTCAGCTCCTCCATGCAGACCACAGGCTCGAATGCGCCAGCTGGCTACCTCTCGCGCGTCGCCTCGTCGGCGTCCTCGACGCCGTCACACAGCGTGCCCGCCGCCATCGCGCGAATCAGCGACTCGCTCCTGGACGTCCACGACCGAGCGCCAGCATGGCCAGCCGCGTCCGCCGTAACGGCGCCGCCTACATGGCCCACGCTCGCCGACCCCTTCCCGACTGCTATCGCCGAGGCTCGCCTGGGTGCCGAGCTAGCCGCCGCCGCTGCTGGATACCTCGGCGGCTCCGATCCAACCGGCCGCGGCGCAAGCCGCATGACGAGTTCCGCGCGTGCGGCCTACGGCGGCAACGAGCCGATGCGTTCTACGCCGCTCCAAAGAAGCCTCGCCGCCTCAGTTGGGAGCATCAGGCCAGGGGCTGTGGACACGGCAAAGGCTGGGGCCGAGCCGTACAACTCCTCAGCCCAGCGCCGCGTCGCCCTGGTGCAACTCGCCGAGACCGCCGACGTACAAGCGCAAGCCCCGCGAAACAGCATGCAAGACGCCTGGCTGCCTCTCGACAGCCGCGCCGCGCATCGCGGTCCTCAGCAGGCTGCCCCCGAACAGACGGGTTCGCCGACCAACGGTTCACCCGGCAGCCTCAGCACCTCGAGCTCGTCGTCGGCAGGCTGGCTGTCGTCGCCAGGCGTGCCGTGGCTGCACGACTCGTGGCGTAGCCTGTGGCACAACGCGCAAACAGTCCCCGAAGTCATCGTTCTGCCGAACCTCGCGCCACCTGGCTAGGCCGACAGCGGACATCTTCGTCGTTCGTCCGCCGTCGACTTCGATTGACGCACCCGCACACGCAGTGTCGGATGCGCCTGCCTGGTCAGGAGACCCATGCTTCCCCTTCGATCCTCGGTCGTCGCAAAGACCGATCCCCTGCGTACGCGCACGCGCCGCCCGCGCCCGACCGCCCGACGCACACGCGCCTCATCCCAACACCTTCGCAGTCTCCGCCCGAGTGACTTCGGGCTGGGTCCACTCTTCATCCACAGCCGCGACGCGGTCATCGTCGGCGACCTGGAGACCGGGCGCATCGTCCTGTGGAATCCTGCTGCCGAGCGCCTGTTTGGCTGGACAGCCAGCGAGGCCATCGGCCGACCCATCGAGATCCTGATCGCGCCCGCCTTCGTCCGCCTTCATCAGCAAGGGCTGGCGCTGTACCGCCGCACGGGACAGGGAACGCTGATCGGTTCCGACAAGCCACTCGAGGTGCCGGCCGTGACCAGAGGCGGCGAAGAGATCAGCATCGAGTTGTCGCTCGCGCCACTGGACCAATCCCCGCGTGGCGACCGCCAGTACGTGCTGGCGCCAACAGGTGGTCGCCGAAGGCGTCGACGACCTTCAGGGTGAGATCCAACGGCTGCGACGCTCAGCTCAGAGCCTCACCCGCGAGATCGGCCAGCCGACCTCAGAACGGCTAGCCAAACGAGCACGGGTGATCGCCAGCCGCACCGATCGGCTGCGGCGCGTGCTCGACGTGCTCGCCACCAGCGCGGTGATGCAAGCAGGCCAGCTCGAGCTCACGCTGGAACGGGTGAACCTGGTGCCGCTCGTCGGCCAGGTGGTCTCCGAAACGCGTAACCGAGGCTTGCCGCACAGGGTCAACGTGGCCATGCCGCAAGGGCTGACGGCCGTGCTTGATCCCTCACTCATTGAACACGCGGTTCGCACGGTGCTCGAGCGCGTACTGGAGCGCAATCCGCGGGGGTGCTGGATCGATATCGAGCTTCGAAGGCCCCTGACGGGCCTGGCCCGCCTGGAAGTGCGTGAGTTCGGCGGTCGAGTATCGGAAGCCCAACGCCGAGACTTACGCGAGCTGCCGCGGACGGACCCGGGCCTGGCGCTCAGCCGTTCGATCGTTGAACTCCACCGGGGCAGCCTGAGCGTCGAGTTCCCCGCCGAAGGTGGCGTGTCGGTGGTGATGACGCTGCCAACACAGCGAGGTCGCGCGCTGGCTAACTCGGGGCTGTCGTAGGCAGTGTGGAGGCAGCGAGTACGTCCATCGAGGCTTGGACCAGGCGAAAGGCGACGCCAACAGTCGGCAGGTCGGCGCTGTCGATGCTGCGCACGACGAATCCCAGCACGGTGATGGGTGCTGATCGTCCCGGCGGCGTGAAGTGCAGCTCGACGTCGCTACCCACAGCCAGCAGCATGCCCTCAACACGCGCGCCGCCGGTGCTCAGATCGGTGATGCGCACGTCGATCGCGCCACTGGAAAGCTGGCCGCTTCGGGCGACTGCCCGCAGGTCGACGGCAACGCGCCGCGATCGGCGGATGGGACGCTCGCCAATCGAAACGAGAAAACGTCCGCTGACGCCATGCGCCGCCAGCCGACCGTGCAGAACCTGGCGGTCCCACTCCAGGCGCAGCCGGATCGGCGTACCGAGAGGCGGCAGGCCTGCGCTGGCGTCCCGAACCTCCACGAGCAGGACGTTACTTGTCGAGCCGAGGACCTCCGCAGCGAGGCTCGTGCCGCCGAGTTCAGCAACCACCGGTACCTGGATCGGCAGCCAGGGGCGTTCGGGCTGGCGGATGAGCCCGCTGCTGCTTTCTGACTCGAGTGCGAGCTCGCTCTCGACCAGCGTGGCATTTGCGGAGGGCATGGGCGACAGCTTCGGCCCAAGTATCGGCCGGCCGTCCGATTTTTTTGACTGGCGGCGACCCGCCCCCTACGGCAGCACGTTCAGCGGTGGTCCGAGCTCAGGCGCCGCGCCAGTCACTACTTGCGCGATGGTCTACGCGCGGCCGCCCTCGAGTCGCCGCTGGCAGTCGACGCACAAGGTGGCCTCGGGCCTGGCCGCCAGACGCTCCCCCGGGATGGGTCGTCCGCACTCCTGGCATACGCCGTACGTGCCCGTTTCGCGTGCACGAAGGGCGGCCTCGACCTACGCCTTTTCGCGAGCCAGAAGCTCCTGGGTGGTGTGTTGCAGCTCGCGCTGGTAGGTGAAGTCCGCCGTGTCGGCCGGGTGCTGACTGACGATGCTCAGCTCGCCGGTCTCCTCGCGCTGGTTACCCTTGAACGCGGTGTCGTGCTCGGCCTGGCGCAGCGTCTCGAGATCCTCGGCTCGGCGCGCGAGCGGATCGTCGGGCTTGCCATCAGGATTGGATGACGACATCTCGGCAGAGGCCAACCGCAGGGGATGTGCCAGAGAACGCGTTCTGGCGTTTCGGTGCGGCCTGACGTAGCCTGATGCTACGCGGGCACACTACTGCTCGACACCTCGTCGTTGGAGGATCGAAATGTTCCGCTTTCTAATTGGCGTGGCGTTCGGTGCCGCTGGCTATTGGGCCTGGCAGTCGTTCGGCCGCGATCTCCTGGGAATGGGCGGCGATCAGGAAACCACCTACGGTGGCTTCAACAGCAATACGTCTTCGTTCAGCAGCGGCACGTCTGGATCCAGCAGCTTTGGAACCAGTGGCTCGAGTTCGACTGGCGGCTCCGGCAGCGCTACCCCGACTGGTAGCACCATGGGTTCGAGCGAGAGCCCGACCCCCGGGACATAAGCACTGCCAAACGCCGCCGAAGCGCGACGCGCCCTGGGCGCTCTGGTCTCGGGTGACGAGCGTCAGATCGACCTGGCGCGTGCGGCGCTGCTGATCGCGGCCGAGGAGTACCCGGATCTCGAACCGCGCCACTATCTCGATCAGCTGGATCGCCTCGGCCAGGCGCTGCGGGCTCGGCTCGTCCACGAGTCCGCGCCTGAACGGCAGATCGCGGCGTTGAATGCCCTCCTCTTTGGTGAGGAGGGCTTCCGTGGCAACGAAGCGAGCTACTACGACCCGCGCAACAGCTATCTCAATCAGGTGCTCGATCGGCGGTTGGGCCTACCGATCACGCTGGCGCTGATCTACGTCGAGGTGGGCCGTCGCGCGCGCTTGCCGCTGAGCGGCGTGGGGTTCCCGGCGCACTTCCTGGTGGTCTACGAGGCGGAGCCACGCCTGCTTGTCGACCCATTCAACTGTGGGCGACTGCTGAGCGCATCCGATTGCCAGCAGCTGCTGTGGCAGGCGTTCGGTAGCTCGGCTCGGCTCGAGCCAGAGCACCTGGCGGTGAGCGCACCGCGCGAGATCCTGGCGCGGCTGATCTCGAATCTGAAGGTCGCGTACCAGCGCGCGGGCGACTTGCGACGGGCCCTGCGCGCATCTGAGCAGCTGTCGGTGGTGCGGCCGTCGGCGACGGAGCTGCGCGACCGTGGGCTCATGCGGTTTCGTCTTGCCGACTTCCGCGGTGCGACCGCCGACCTCGGCCAGTATCTCGAATTCGATCCCGCCGCGCCTGACGCGGAGGCGGTCCGCCGCCAGCTGGCAGTGATCCGCGAGCTACGGGAAAGACGCAATTAGCCGCGGACTCACCCCGACGCCGGGGAAAATGCGCGGCGGGCGGCCTCGGCGACGAGGTCGGCGCAGTAGCGCTTGTCGCTGGGCAGGCCGCCGAGTGCAGAATCGATCTCGGCCGCGCCTGGCGGCGCGTCGCGACCTGGCAGGAGCTCGGTGGCGATGCTGCTGGCGGCGATACAGGCGCTGCAGCCAAACGTCCTGAACGTCGCGCGCGCCACTCGCCCCTGAGCGAGCTTGACGTAGATCTCGACCATCGTGTCGCTCTCCGCGTCGTCAACTCGGCCAACGGCGTCGGCGTCGGCCAAGCGCCCGACGTTTCGCGGATGCTGGAAATGATCGACCGTTGTTTCGGTGTAGCGAACCTCAGGTCTCAACGGGTAGCCCGGCTGTTCGCCAGGCCTGCATGCCGCCCTCGAGGTTGAAGACGTGTTGCATGCCCAGCGCGGCGGCCATCTCCGCCGCGACCGCGCTGCGCTGGCCGACCTCACACACGAACACGACGTTGTCCGACGTGATCACGTCCTGCGGTCGCGCGATGATCTGGCCAAGCGGGGTGAGGGTCGCGTTCGGGATGTGGTCGCGCGCGTATTCTCAGTGTTCGCGCACGTCGACGACCTTCAGCTCGCCACTCGAGACACGCTGGCTCACTTCGCTAGCACTCAGTCGGCCGAAGGGTTCGGCCGGCGCCTGATGTTGTTGGGTCATATGCTCTTCCGTCCTGTCGGCTGTGAGGCACAGGATAGCAACGCGCGGCCGTAGTATTCCGTTAGCCGATGAAGCTCCAGGGGCTGGACGAAGCCGTCGAGCGATTCGTGCCAGACGGAGCATCGGTGGTAATGGGCACCGCGCTCGAATCGCTGATCCCGTTCGCGGCGGGACACGCCCTGATTCGGCAACGTCGGCGCGAGCTGGAGCTCATCGGGCCGATCTCGGACATGCTCTTCGACCAGCTCATTGGTGCGGGCTGCGTGCGACGGATCACCGCCGCCTGGGTCGGAAATGTCAGTGCCGGCCTCGGCCACAACTACCGCCGCGCCGTCGAGCAGGGGATCCCCAATCGCCTGGAGCTCGAGGAGCATTCGAACTTCTCGGTGGGCCTCGGTTTGCTCGCCGCCGCCATGGGCGTGCCGTACCTGCCAACGCGAACGCTGCTTGGTTCCGACCTGGTCAAGCGCAACCCA